>JASHQS010000013.1 GCA_030038995.1 Xanthobacteraceae bacterium | reverse complement strand
AAGAGCGTCTTCTATGCCGCGCTACTGCTCCAACTGCCACGGCGACGATCTGCAGAATAATTCCGGCATCGCCTTCGATTTGCGCCGCCTCAGAGCCGACGAGCACGCGCGCTTCGTCAATTCGGTGCTGCACGGCAAAAATGCCATGCCGTCGTGGCAAGCTGGCGCCGGCGCCGCTCGACGACCTTTGGGCTTACATCCGCGCCCACGCTTATCAGCCGTGATACGGAATTCTGCTGATCGATTCCTCGCCATTCCGGATCGCCGCGAAGCGGCGAGTCCGGAATCCATAACCCCTACGCTGGGGATTATGGATTGCCGGGCTCCCCGCGGAGCTTGTCATCGGGCCGGCCCGGGGTCCCCATCGCGCAAGCGCGATGGGGTGCCCGTCTTCGGCCGGACCCGTTGGCTCGGCCCCGGAATGACGAACTGATTACTCGGATTCCGTATGATACGCGTCGTTAGGCGCGGCTGGCGCCTCACTTCGCGGCGTCGCGCTGCGGCGGCGGCGCCGACCAGCGCTCGGCGGCCGTGTCGTCGGCCGATTTCGCCTGCACCCAGACTTTACCATCCGCCGACTCGACCTGCTTCCAGAACGGCGCCCGGGTTTTCAAATAGTCCATCAGAAACTCGGCGGCGGCGAACGCCGCCTGGCGGTGGCTCGACGCGGTCGCCACCAGCACGATGTCCTCGCCGGGCAGGATGCGGCCGTAGCGGTGAACGACCAGCACGCCCAGAAGCGGCCAGCGCGCATAGGCTTCCTCGACGTGGCGGGCGATCTCGGCCTCGGCCATGCCGGGATAATGTTCGAGGTTGAGCGCGGCGATCGGCGCGCCGTTCTCGTCGGCGCGGCAGATGCCCGTGAAGGTCACGACCGCCCCAACCTCCTTGCGCACGCCGACGAGCTTTTCCACTGCGGCGGCGATCGCGATCGGCTCGCGCTGCAGGCGGATGATCGCGGGCGCTGCATCCCCGCTGGCGCGCGAATGAGCGGACACGGGCTTATCCTCCCGTCATCGGCGGAAAGAACGCGATCTCGCCGGCGCCCTCGATCCTTGCCTCGCTCTGCACATGATTGCGGTCGATCGCGGCGCGGATCACTTTCGGGTTCTCGAAAGCGTAGGCGTAGTGCTCGCCCTGGTCCGCGAGCCACGCCATCAACTCGGCGACGGTGGCAATGGCGGCCGGCGCCTCGATCTCCTCCTCGGCTTTGCCGATACGCTCGCGCACCCAGGCGAAGTAGCGCACCTTGATCTTTTTGCTTTGTCCCGCCGATCCACTCGTCACGCACTATCCTCGGTGAGATGGCGCAGGCCGGCCTGCAGGTAATCCCAGCCGGTGTAGAGCGTCAGCAGCGCCGAAAGCCACAACAGCGTGATGCCGGCCTTGGTGACGCCGGGCACCACCGCGTCGCCGGCCTCGCCGGCGATGAGAAAGCCGACGGCGACGAGTTGCAGGGTCGTCTTCCATTTGGCGAGCCGCGTCACCGGCACGCTCACCCGCAGCTCGGCGAGATATTCGCGCAAGCCCGAGACCAGGATTTCGCGGCACAGGATGATCACCGCGGCGCACAGCGCCCAGCCGTGAATGGTGCTCTCGGCCGCCAGCATCAACAGGCAGGACGCCACCAGAAGCTTGTCGGCGATCGGATCGAGCATGCGGCCGAGCGAGGATTGCTGGGCCCAGATGCGGGCGAAATAGCCGTCGAGGAAGTCCGAGATTGCGGCGGCGATGAACACGGCGAGCGCGACCCAGCGCAGCCACAGCCCGCCGTGCAGGATGTTCTGGTAGAACATGCAGCCGACCACGACCGGGACCGCGACGATGCGGCCGTAAGTCAGGATGTTGGGCAGCGCCAGCGGGTGGACGCGCAAGTGGCCCGAGGTCGTGGTGCTGGTCGAATTCATGGCCCCTAAGATAGCGCTGCGGCGCGGCAACCGACAGGGCTCTGCCGCGATATCCTCCGCTAGTCTTTCTGCGTCAAAAGTTCGGATTGCCCATCAAGATGCTGCCGGAAACACGGCGCTCATGAACGTGCCCTCTCCCCTTGCGGGAGAGGGCGACGCAAGCCGCGCAACAAACTCGGCTCGGTAAGGGGTTGCGGCCGAGGCCCCTCACCCACTTTTGTTGTTGAACTGCCGAGTCGCCCTCTCCCGCAAGGGGAGAGGGCGCTATAACGCGCGCCGCGCTTTCTGACGCCGTAAGACTAGGCGGCTCCGCCGTGGAAAAACGCGTAAATCCGCCGCGCCGTCTCGGCGCTGATGCCGTCGACCTGCATCAGGTCGGCCAATGCGGCGCGCTCGATCGCCTTGAGCGTGCCGAAGTGATGCAACAGCGCGCGCTTGCGGCTCGGCCCGATGCCGGCGATCTCCTGCAGGCCGGCCTCGCGCAGATCGCGCTTGCGCCGGGCGCGGTGCGAGCCGACGGCGAAGCGGTGCGCCTCGTCGCGCAGCCGCTCGACGAAATAGAGAACCGGATCGCGCGGCGGCAGCTTGAACGAATCGCGCCCGGGAACGAAGAACGTCTCCCGCCCGGCGTCGCGGTCCGGACCCTTGGCGATGGCCACGAGCGGCACCTCCACGCCCAGCACGGCGAGCGTTTCCCGCGCCGCGGTGAGCTGCCCCTGCCCGCCGTCGATCAGCACCAAATCGGGCCAGGGCGAGTCGTCGGGCTCTTCCGCAATCCTATCTTCGCCTTCCCCGACAGGCGGAAGGTCGATCTGCGCAGTGGATCGGCCGGCGGTCGGCGCGAAGGAAGCCGCCGCCGAGCTTCCATCGCGATCCTTTGCCTCCGCTGCAAAGGGAAGCGTCTGTGACCGCGGCGCCTCGGCCAGCAAGCGCTTGAAGCGGCGGCTCAAGACTTCGCGCATCATGGCGAAATCGTCGCCCGGCGACAGATCGGTCGAGCGGATGTTGAATTTGCGGTACTGGCTTTTGCGAAAGCCTTCCGGGCCGGCGACGATCATGGCGCCGACCGCGTTCGTTCCCTGGATGTGGCTGTTGTCGAACACTTCGATGCGGCGCGGCACGCGCGGCAGCGCGAAGGTCGCGGCGAGCTGTTGCAGCAGCTTCTGCTGCGAGGAGGTCTCCGCCAGCTTGCGGCCGAGCGCCTCGCGCGCATTGGCGAGCGCGTGCTCGACCAGATCCTTCTTCTCGCCGCGTTGCGGCAGGAGAATTTCGATCCTGCGGCCGCTTTTGGTGCACAGCGCCTCGGCAAGGAGCGCGCGGTCGGCGATGGCGTGCGAGATCAGGATCAGCCGCGGCGGCGGCCGGTCGTCGTAAAATTGCGCCAGAAACGCCGACAGCACCTCGCCCGGGCCGAGCGAGCGGTCGGCCTTGGGAAAATAGCCGCGGTTGCCCCAGTTCTGTCCGGTGCGGAAGAAGAACACCTCGACGCAGGAGAAGCCGCCCTGCTGATGCACGGCAAAGACGTCGGCTTCCTCGACGCCGCGCGGATTGACGCCCTGATGCGACTGAATGGCCGACAGCGCCGCCAAGCGGTCGCGGTACACGGCGGCGCGCTCGAAATCGAGCGCGCTCGAAGCTTTTTCCATCTCGCCGGCGAGCTCATCTTTCACGGCCTTGCTGCGGCCCGACAGGAACGCGTTGGCCTCGCGCACCAACGCCGCATATTCCGGATAGTCGATCTCTTTGGTGCACGGCCCCGAGCAGCGCTTGATCTGGTAGAGCAGGCACGGCCGGCTGCGGCTCTCGAAGAACGGATCGCTGCACGAGCGCAACAGGAACGCGCGCTGCAGCGCGTTGATGGTGCGGTTGACCGCCCACACCGAAGCGAACGGCCCGTAATAATGGCCCGCCCGGGTCCGCGCGCCGCGATGCTTGAGGATTTGCGGCGCCCAATGGTCGGTGGTGATCAGGATATAGGGAAACGATTTGTCGTCGCGCAGCACCACGTTGAAGCGCGGCCGCAGCCGCTTGATCAGGTTCGCCTCGAGCAGCAGCGCCTCGGGTTCGGTGCGGGTGACGACGAACTCCACCGTGCGGGCGGCGGCGATCATGCGCTCGATCCGGGTATCGAGCCCGGTCGGCCGCGCATAGGCGGCCACCCGCTTCTTGAGGTTCTTGGCCTTGCCGACATAGAGCACGTCGCCGCGCGCATCGAGCATGCGGTAGACGCCGGGCCGCGACGGCGCGAGCTTGGCATGGTGGATGATGGCGGCGCGGCCTTCGGCGAGCGAGCCCTGCGCCGCGTCGGCCGCTAACGGTTCGGCATCCGCCGGATCGGCTTCGGGCAGCGATTGTTCGTCGTCCGCCTCGGCAATGGTGGCGGCGGTTTCTGCCGGCTCGATGTCCGCTTCGGTGCTTTTCTTCGGATCGTTCATGGCGACGGTTTTGCCGACACCAAGGTAGGCGCTGGCGCCGTGCAGAGCCAGGGCCGCGCAGCCCACGCCCGCGCGCGACTTCGCCCGTCAAAGCTTTCTTAACGCCAACAACTTGGAAAGACTTCGGCGTTCAGCAACATTCAACTTGGCTATTCCGATAAGTTCTTGAGCACGACCGGCTCGCACGGATTCTGCTGATAGATTCCTCGTCGGCGAACCCGCAATTCATAAGCCCTGTGCTGGGGTTATGGATTTCCGGGTTCCTCGCGGAACTTGTGATCGGCCGGCCCGGGGTCCCCATCGCGCAAGCGCGATGGGGTGCCCCTCTTCGGGCCGGAGCCGTTGGCTCGGCCCCGGAATGGCGAACGAATTACTCGGGATTCCGTATCACACAAGGGCAATGCATGCCGCCTTGCTTGGCGCGGAGCGCGGCTGCAGCGGAGGCTGAATTCACCGAACAGAGCGCCGCCAATTAGCGTTTATTTTACCATAATTTCGACTGCCTTAAATCATAATTAGCTATAACTTTGACGTGCCATAGTCTAATTACGCCACAAAGCTGTCAAGAAGTTGAATTGGCGTGTGGCTTTTCAGCACTAGACGTTCCAATTGCTCGGAATACTATCCCGCCACTTTCGAGTGGATGGAGGTCCTCATGAAAAGGCTAGTTCTTGCGTTGGCCGGTCTTGCGGCCTTGACCGGCACGGCCGCGGCGGCCGACCTGGCCCAGCCAGCGCCTGCACCCTACTACAAGGCGCCGGTTTACGCGCCGGTCTATAACTGGAGCGGGTTCTATGTCGGCGTCAACGGCGGCGGCGGCTGGGGCACCTCGAACTGGACGACCGCCGGCGGCTTCAGTACTTCCGGCGCGTTGGTCGGCGGCACCGTCGGCTACAATTATCAGATGAACCAGGTGGTGTTGGGCGTCGAGGGCGACGTCGACTGGGCCAACATCAGCGGCACCACGAATACCGGCGCGGTGTGCGCGGCCGGCTGCACCACGAGCGACAACTGGCTTGGCACGGTCCGCGGCCGCCTCGGCTACGCGGCCGACCGCTTCATGCCGTACGTCACCGGCGGCCTCGCCGTCGGCGACATCAGCGCCTCGCTGCCCGGCTTGAGCGGCGGCAGCACGACCAATGCGGGCTGGACCGTCGGCGGCGGCATCGAGTTCGCCATCGTCGGCCACTGGAGCGCCAAGGCCGAATATCTCTACGTCAACCTCGGCAATTTCAACTGCGGCATCGCCTGCGGCGCCGTCACCCAGAACGTTTCGTTCACCGCCAATCTGTTCCGCGGCGGCATCAATTACCGGTTCTAAGCGGCGCGCGAGCGCGCTTTCGCCAATCGTGAAAACCCCGGGACTCGCATCCCGGGGTTTTGTTCGTTTGTCGATAAGTCGAAGATCTTTCCGCAGCGCCAAAAAAATACGGCCGCGACGCCGCGCGAAAAAACTACCCGGCCGGCTTGGTCGCCGCGAAGGCCGGCACGCGCGCGGCGAAATTGTCGAGCCAGGCGACAAGCCGCGGATGCTCGCCGCGCCAGCCGCCGGCAAAACGGAAATCGCGGTAGCCAAGCGCGCAGGCGAGCGCAATCTGGCCGACGTCGGGCAATGGTTGCGCCGGATCGAGCGGCGGCGGCGCGGCCTCGAGCACCGCGAGCGCGCGCGCCACTTTGCCGGCCTGCAGGTCGAGCCAATTCGGCTCGTGCGTTTCCGGCTTGCGGAACCGGCCCTCATAGACGGTAAGGATGGACGCATCGAGAATGCCGTCGCACAAGGCCTGCAGGCGCAGCGCGGCGAGACGCTTGGATGCTTGCCACGGCACGATCTTGCCGCCGCCGGCGCGATCGTCGAGATAGTCGAGAATGACGCGCGAGTCGTAGATCGCGCTGCCGTCCTCGATGATCAACACCGGAATTTTGCCGAGCGGATTGATCCTCCGCAATGAATCGTTGGGATCGGTGGTGTCGGCGCGCTCGAGCGTGATCGCGTTGTCGAAGCCGAGCAGCGCCGCTGCGATGCGCACTTTGCGCACGAAGGGTGAAGACGGCGAGAAACGCAGGATCATCATGGCAACACCGCTATGGTTGGACGGAGCACACAATCGCGTTCGGTCAAGCCGAAAGCGTCTTGCCGCGCGCCGGCGAGCAGCCCGCACACGACGCAGTATGCTTTAATACGCTGGCAGGCTAGAGCAGATCCCGCTCATGTAGCGCCACTTCCCCGTCATGCGCGGGCTTGACCCGCGCATCCATGCGGCCCCGACGCAGCATGGATTGCCGGGTCAAGCCCGGCAATGACGAACCGAGGAGTCGCGATTCGATCGGAGCGGAACATGCGCTAGCCGGTGACGACCAGATTGACGGCTTTCGGGCCTTTGCCCTTCTTGTCCGGCTCGACGTCAAAGCTGATGCGTTGCCCTTCGGACAGCGACTTCAGTCCGGCGCGCTCGACGGCGGTGATGTGCACGAATACGTCGCGGCCGCCATCGTCCGGCTTGATAAAGCCGTAGCCGCGCTCGCCATTGAAGAATTTGACCGTCCCCTGCATCGCCATCGAGCGACTCCCTCCCCGTGTTGCTTCGCCGCCGACCCTCGCGGCACGGCGGTTCGGCCGGACATCCACACGGGCAAAGAGCATCGGCCCCGACGGCCTCAGTCACCCGCCGGCCCCCACAGGAGGCGGAACGTCTTAAGCCAGCAACAGTCCCACTGGAAAACTTAGCCTACTTTGAACCTGTGGAAAAGTGGCAAAGCAGGCTAGCGCGCCGCCGTGAGCCAATCGACGCGATGGGCGGGTGGCGCCGAGCCCCTTGCCAACAACATGCGGCCGACCGCCGGCAGCAGAATGCGCAAGTCAGCTTCGAGCGTGAACGGCGGATTGACGACGATAAGGCCCGAGCCGGTGAGCCCGACATCGGGAGCCGGCGCGCGTAGCGTCAGCTCGCAGCGCAAAGTTTTGGCAATGGCGAGCCGTTGCAGCCGGCGCGCCAAAGTCTCGGGCGCCGCGCGGGTCTTGATCGGATACCACGCCATGTAAATGCCGGTCGGCCATTTGCGGTGCGCAGCCGACAGGGCCGCCGACAAGCGCGTGAAATCGGCCGCCTCCTCGAACGGCGGGTCGATGAATACGAGACCGCGGCGCTCCTTGGGCGGCACATAGGCGCCAATGGCGGTCCAGCCGTCGACCACAAGCGCTTTCGCCCGCGCATCGCCGCGCAAGCTGGCGGCGAGTTGCGTTGCCGCGCGCGGTTCGATCTCGCAGGCGATCAAGCGGTCCTGCGGCCGCATCAGGTGCCGCGCGATCACGGCGGAGCCTGGATAAGCGCGCAAGCTCGGCCCTGCATTGCAGGCTGCTACGGCCTCGAAATAGGGCGCAAGCAATAATGCGGCCGCAGCGTCGTTCTCATCCGGCGGCCGGTTCCAAACCCGGCCGATGCCGTCGCGCCACTCACCGCTGCGCGTCGGCTCGTCGGCCGAAAGATCGTAGCGGCCGCTGCCCGCATGACTGTCGATGACGCGGAACGCCGCCGGCTTTTGCCGCAGATGGATGAGGATGCGCGCCAGGACCGCGTGCTTGTGCACGTCGGCAAAATTGCCGGCATGAAAGGCGTGGCGATAATTCATTGCAGCGCCGACCATCCATCAGGACGGTTTCGCCGGCAATGACTTCATCCGAGCGCCGCCGACGGCGAGCGCTCCGGTGCTCGAAAGGCGCCCAGTGACCCCACGGCGAGCCGCGCGCACGGCAGCCGTGAAACGCAAGAAAGACTCACGCTGCGCACAGCAGAGGCGGGTCCGGCCTTGACGGCCGGACCCCCCACTTTCGCCGACAAATTACGCGCCGGCCACAATAGCGCCGTTCAGCCCGAGCCGCCGCCGGCATTGCGACGCCCGGCATCCTTCGCCGTTGCGTGCGGCGCCGGCATGAGCACCTGCTCGCGTTGGCAGCTGTGCTGCACGACGTCGGGACACGGGTGGAATTTCAAATCCTTCGAGAGACACAAGCGCACTCCGGTGAGCCGCTTGGCGTCGCAGGCAATTGCCATGTCGCCGGCAGCGAGATCGGGATTGGCCTTGCGGAAGGCGGTTTCCACCGCGGCCGGCGTCACGGTCAGCGGCTGTTGCGGATTGAGGTATTCGGGCGGGATTTTCACCACCGAGCGCGCCTTGCGCACGGTGTCGAAATAGGCGTGCGGCGACAACCCCGAGCAGGTGCCATGACGCTCCCATTCGCCGAAGATCAGGCGCGGCTCCGGCATCAGATCGAGCATCGCCGAGATCGTCGGATGATCGAGCCGCGGCGCCGGGACCTGACAATATTCGGGAAAGCCGCTGTCGTATTGCGGCCACAGGCCGTGGACGATGAACGAATAGGCGCGCGTGCCGCACTCCATCCCGGGCGGGCGTCCCGGCGCCCGCTCGGCCGTGGCCGCGCAAAACGACGGCGACCACGACAACGACAGGACGTAGAAATCGAACTGCCCCGGCTGGTTCTGCCGCTTGTCCTGCGCCAGTCCGATGCTGGCCGTTGCGGCAAAAAGACAGAAGGCGAGCACACCACGAGCAATGAACCGGACCATGACGACCCCCTTTATGACGCGATCGTGAGCCAAGCGTCGGAGGTCTCGCTAACACGGCGGTTGGAACAAATCAAGAACAAAATGACGATCCCCCACCAATTTCGCGCGCCACAGTAGGGGGAGTGCCTGAACCGGGCCCCTAAGGATAGTGAACGGACCGAGCCCGCTGGAGGGCAGCGGCGCGGCTTGCGCATTGGCGTACGGCGCGCCAATACTTGAGCCTGACGCGAACGAGTTCGGCCCGGCCCGACCGCCGGCTGCTTCTTCCTGCCGCCCCGACATACGAGCATTCCGCATGGCCGTTTATCGGCTCTTCAAGAACAAGGCGTTCGAACCGGAAATCATCGCCACGATGTCGGCGGCGTACACCGAGGTTTGTCAGGCGCTCGGCGTGAGCGACCGCGACCGGCGGCAGGCGGACGCCGTGGCCAAGAAGGTGATCGAGTTCGCCCAGCGCGGCGAGCGCGATCCGGCGCGGTTGCGCGAACACGTGCTGCAGGCGCTGCGCAGCTAGCGCATGTTCCGCTCATCTTGAAGCAATCCCCCCCGTCATGCGCGGGCTTGACCCGCGCATCCATGCTGAGCTGTCGCGATTGAAGGCATTGTCGCATGGCCGCGGAAGCGGTTCTGCCGCATGGATTGCCGGGTCAAGCCCGGCAATGACGAGTGGAAAATTCGAGTCGATTCGAACGGAATTTGCTCTAGCGCATGATGCAGTTAAGTTGATTCAGTCCATCGTCATTGCAAGGAGCCAACGGGTCCGGCCCGGAGTGGCCGGCCCGCCGTGCTCCTGTTGTCAATGGTTAGAGATGTAGCCAAGGCTCCATTTTGACATCAAAAGAAAAGTGTGCTCATTGTGCAACACAATTGGTCCAAGCAGGTGTGGCCGACGAAATGAAATCAAACGCTTCGAGCGACGTGCGGCCAAAGCGTCGCGGTGCCGCGATGGCGCTGCCGACGGAGCTGATCCAGGCGAGCCGCTTCGGTAAGGCCCGATCGGCCCAATCGACCGCTCTGCTGGAAGACTATGTCGAGTTGATTGCGGACCTGCTGGCCAATGAAGGCGAGGCGCGGCCGACCGATATCGCGCGCCGGCTCGGCGTCTCCCATGCTACGGCAATCAAGACCGTCTCTCGCCTGAAGCGGGCGGGGTTGGCGACGGCGCGCCCATATCGCGGGGTATTTTTAACGGAGAAGGGCGAGGCGCTGGCGCAAAGGGTCCGCACTCGTCATCGGCTCGTCGTCGATGTTCTTCGTGCGATAGGGGTGCCATTGGAATCCGCCGAGGCCGACGCGGAAGGCATCGAGCATTATGTGTCGGAAGCGACGCTCCAGGCGTTTTCCCGCTTCTTGCGTGGTCGGGCCTGAGATTTTCCGCCTGATATCGATCGCACGCGAATATAGCGCACGGGCTTTCGCCCCCGCGACTTCCTCGCCCGCCAGCGGCCAATTCCGCAACGCTCCGCGTCCCGACGTATCGGCCCTGCTGCCGGCAGCGCAAATCCGCCAGACAGCAGCAATGTTATGCCGACACACCGGAGTGTAGCCTATTGCATATTATCGATACATGGCTACTATATGGATCGAGTATTTGCGGCAGGGAGTGTCGGGCATGTCCGATCTGCAGGGCGCCGTTCCGCGATCCAAATGGAGATTTTCGCGGCTGGACGATGAGAACGAGCCGAGTCTGCCCGAGGTTCATGGCTCGATAGCAGTGCCGCAATCGGTGGTCTGGTTTCGGCGCATGTTCGCTTTCATGGGACCGGGCTACCTGGTCTCGGTCGGCTACATGGACCCGGGCAATTGGGCGACCGATCTCGCCGGCGGCGCCGCGTTCGGCTACACGCTCCTTTTCATCATCATGCTGTCGAACCTGATGGCGATTCTGCTGCAGGCCCTTGCCGCGAGGCTCGGCATCGTCACCGGCCGTGATCTTGCACAAGCCTGCCGCGCCCATTACCCGAGGTCGATCAATCTACTGCTGTGGATCGCCTGCGAATTGGCGATCATCGCCTGCGATCTGGCCGAAGTGATCGGCACGGCAATCGCCCTCCAGCTTCTCTTTAACATCCCGCTTATCGCAGGCGCGGCAATTGCCGGGCTCGATGCCTTTTTGCTGTTGTTCCTGATGAACAACGGATTCCGCTTCCTTGAAGCTTTCATCATCGCATTGCTGATCGTGATTTTTGCCTGCTTCACGATCCAGATCGTCGCGGCGGCGCCCCCGGTGGGCGAACTGCTCAAAAATCTATTCATTCCATCGCCGGGAATCGTGACCAATTCGGCGATGCTCTATGTCGCGATCGGCATCATCGGCGCCACCGTGATGCCGCATAACCTCTACCTGCATTCCTCGATCGTGCAGACCCGCGACTATGCAAAAACCGACGAGGGAAAGCGCGACGCCATCAAATGGGCGGTCACAGACTCGACCATCGCACTGGTGCTGGCACTGTTCGTCAATGCAGCAATCCTGATCGTCTCAGCCGTCGCTTTCCACGCCAGTGGCCATCAGGACATTGCCGATATCGGTCAAGCCTTCAAGTTGTTATCGCCGCTGCTGGGGCTCGGCATTGCGTCCTTACTTTTTGCAATCGCGCTGCTGGCATCCGGGGTCAACTCGACTGTGACCGCAACGCTGGCTGGCCAGATCGTCATGGAAGGCTTCCTGCGTCTGCGCATCCCACATTGGGTAAGACGATTGATTACGCGCGGTATTGCCATCGTTCCGGTAATCATCATAACCGCGCTCTATGGCGAGAAGGGAACCGGGAACCTGTTGATTTTCAGCCAAGTCGTCCTTTCGATGCAGTTGCCGTTTGCGGTAATTCCGCTCGTGCAGTTCGTTTCGGACAAGAAGAAGATGGGCGATCTTGCGATTTCGCGTAATGTTGCGATTTTGTCGTGGATCGTCACTGCAATCATTCTCATCCTTAACTTCAAACTGATTTATGATTCGATCTTCGGCAATTAAAGGGCGTCAGCATAATGCAGGCTTTAATGCTTGCTGGATGGACGCGGCCGGACATGAGCGCACTCACCGAACACAAGTGGCGCGTGATCCATTTTGAGCGGCGACGACTCGTAATAGGCTTTGAGCGACGCCCCATCGACCAGCGCGCGAGGATCGGCCTTTCGGGCGGCGATCTTCCTTGATCGAATGAGGCGCGACAGAGTGCGCTTGCTGACGGCGAGATAGGCTGCGGCTTCGCGCGGCGAGAGCGCCCAACGGCTCAACGACAGGCATTGCAGTTCCCCTCTCCGCTCTCTTCGGAACGGATGCAAGAGAACCACGCCCGCTACCCTGTTCGCGCCATGGTCGCAGTGGGCCTGGTGGTTACAGGGAGATTTCAGGGGAGCGGCTCGGTTCGCCGCTTCGCTCCTCATAATGACGATGGACTGAATCAGCCTAATTTCATCGCGCGCCGGCCTCGAGCGCGCGACGGATCAGGATCGGCTCAGGGCCGTGCGGCGCGGCAGGCCGGATTGTAGGCCCAATTGCGATCGAGGCCGACGACGCAGAAATCGACGCCAAAACTCATGCCGATCATCCCGGTGTCCTCGCCGAGCGCGTAGTAGATCGGGTGCCGCAACCCGTCGCTGATGCGGACGCTGGCGCGGCAGAAGCGGCGCGGGATCGATTGCGCGGCCCAGGGCAAGAGAGCGGTCTCGCGAATGTGGTCGAAGCCGACGATGCGCAGGTCGGAATTCCAGAACCGACGCTCCTTGGTGCCGAAGCGATCGATGATGCGGTCGAGCGCCGGCTGATAATCGCAGGCCGGGATGACCCGATCGTAACGCGGCCCGGACAGCCAAAAATTTTTTTCGAAAAAGTTCGCTGCGCGCGCAGGCAAAACGCCCATCGCCAATGCCAGCGTCAGGGCAAGATACGCGACGCGACCCGACATGGCCTTTCCCCATAAAGCGGCGGCAAGCGTGCCGCGCCGCAATGCGATGGTCAAGGTCGTAACAGCCGACGCTGCCGATTGCCGCGCCGCCGTGGCATGGAGGCAACGCGCCGAACCGTTTGGCCGCTTCGGCCGCGGCCGTACACGCGCGAGAAGCCAATCGGAAAACCGCCTATCCACAGAAATGTCACGGCCGTGGCCGGTTTGTCACAGCTTTCGATCATCGGGAACAGGTCCCTGCTGCGGGCTTCGTGTTACCAGAACGCCGTTCGGTGCGATGGCCCACGTCGGAGCACACGTCGGAGCAGCGGGGAAGGACCATGGGCGAGGTGCGCCGGCTGTTAAGTCCGGAGCCCGCCTTCGGCATACAGGCGGCGGGATTTCTGATGCTGACGGTGTTCGCACCTTGGGTGGCGGACCTCGCAATGCTCGTGGAAAGCGTCGAGCCGGTGCGCCCGCCGGGTGCGCACCCGGACTGGTTGCCCGGCGCCGCCTTGCGCATGCCGTTTTCGAAGAAAATTTGCGCCGACGGCAACGTGGTGTGCAGTCAAGCCCTCATGGCACTCGCCGATACCGCCATGGTCATCGCCTGCTCGGCGGCTTGGAATGGCTATCGGCCGATGAGCATGATCGACCAGACCATGCATTTTCTCCGCCCGGTGAGCTTCGACATCATCGCCGACGCCCGCGTGATCCGCATCGCCAGAACCACGAGCTTCGCCCGCGTCACGGTCGTGAGCGCCGTCGACAAGCGGCCGGTCGGCATGGCGTCAAGCGCCTATTCGATGCAGTGATACGGAATCCGAGTAATCCGTTCGTCATTCCGGGGCCCGAGCCAACGGGTCCGGCCCGAAGAGGGGCACCCCATCGCGCTTGCGCGATGGGGACCCCGGGCCGGCCCGATAACAAGCTCCGCGAGGAACCCGGAAATCCATAACCCCAGCGCCGGGCCTATGGATTGCGGGTTCGCCACTTCGCGGCGCGCCCCGCAATGACGAGGAATCAGAATTCCTTATGAGATCCTGCTCCAGGCGCCGGCGCCCGCTCGGCGCGCGCCTTGGCACACGCGCCTTGGCACACGCGCCTTGGCAAACCCTTTCCGTTCGGCACATGATTGCCTAAACTCGCGCGACAGCGACGAGGGGGAGGTTGCGCCGATGCATCGGAAATCCGCGATCGCGATCGCAATCGAGCTCGGCATCTTCGGCTGCACGGCGACCTCGCAATCGTTCGCCTATCACACTTTCACCGGGGTCGGCCCCGGCGTCACCGGCAACGATACCGGCGGCATCATTCCCTACTCGCCGGCAGTGAAAGGCGTTTATCGCGACCTCGCCGCCGCGCATTGCGCACGATGGGGGCGGCTATCCCACATCACCAGCGTGCATCGCCGCTACGGCGACTACATCAGCTTCGTCTGTATCGACAAGCCGTGGATGATTCACTGAGGACGGATGACGGAGGGAGGACACGGACAAGACAAGCGAGACCCTATCTGTCGTCTGTCGTCTGTCGTCCGTCGTCTATCATCCGTCGTCCGTCATCCTTCCTCCGCATCCGTCCTCCAATCCCCGATCGCGGCCTGAACCAGCGCCAGCGCGGCGACCGCGGCGGTATCGGCGCGCAGAATGCGCGGGCCGAGCGCCAGGCGGATCACATTCGGCAGCTCGATGAGCGCCGCGCGCTCGTCATCGGCAAAGCCGGCCTGCGGGCCGACCAAGACGGCGAGCGGCGAGCCGCGCGGTACGGCCGCCAGGGCCGCGCACGGATCGCCGACATCGGCACCTTCATCGCAGAATACGAGATAACGGTCGGGCTCCCGCCCGGCGACCACGCGTGACAGCGGCTCCGCCGCGTCGATCTGCGGCAGGGTAAGGATGCCGCATTGCTCGGCGGCTTCGATGGCATTGGCCTGCATCCGCGAGACGTTGACGCGCAAGACGCGGCTATTGCGCGTGAGCACCGGCTGCAGCCGCGAGGCGCCCATCTCGACCGCCTTCTGCACCATGTGATCGAGCTGCACGGCTTGCAGCGGCGCGAACAGGTAGTGCAGGTCGGTCGGCTGTGTCTGCTCGCGCGTCTTGACGCGAATGCGCAGCGCGCCGGCGCGCCGGTGCGGCTCGACCGCCGCCTCCCATTCGCCGTCGCGGCCGTTGAACGCCAGAATGCGGCTGCCGGCGGTAAGCCGCAGGACATGGGTCAGATAATGCCGCTGCGCCGGCACGAGCGGTACGAGAGCGCCCTCGTCGAGCGGCGCCTCGACATAGAGACGGGGGCTGCGGAAATCGTAGCGGACCATGCGCCCCATCATGGCGCATATTGCGATGCCTGTCGGCACCCAGGCGCCAAATCATTAACCGCGCGTTAAGCGCGGTTGCGGACCTTACGGCATTGTCGCACCCTGCCCTTGGGGCTGCCGGCGCGAAACTCCGCCCCCATGTCGCCGGATTTCGAGTGCCTTTAATGGCCCCTCGGAATCGGGCACAGTGCAGGAACCGGGGGAAGGACGCATGATGAAGCGGAAGCTCCGCAGGCTGATCGGCGTCGGCACGGGTCTTGTAGGACCCGCGGCGCTGGTCTTTGCCGTCAACATGGCGTGCGTGGGCGCCGCCTCGGCGCAGCAAGCGATGTCGCCGCCGGCGGCGTCGCCGTGCGATAGGTTCAGGCCGCTGAGCCTGGTTGCCCGGCAAAGAGGCGAAGCGATTGGCGCCGCGGAAAAGCGCCATCCCGACCGCAAGGAAATGTGCTCGCTGGTATCGCAGTTTTCCGTCGCCGAGGCGGCGGTGGTCAAATTCCTCGAAACCAACCAGACTTGGTGCGGCGTTCCGGCCGAAGTGGTCAAGTCGGCCAAGGCCAGCCACGAAAAGACGCTGAAGTTCAAGGAAATGGTTTGCGCGGCTGCGCCGCAGCCGAAAATTCCGACGCTTAGCGACGCCATCGGCATGCCCAAGCTCGATACCGCGAAGAATACCAAGACCGGCCACGGCACTTTCGACACGCTCACCGGCAATCCGCTCGCCAAATGAACCGGGCGACCGGTTCGGTTGCGGACTCCACCGGCAATTGGGTCGATACGCTGGCGCCGGCTTGGCTGCGCCCGTATCTGCGGCTCGCGCGGCTCGACCGCCCGATCGGATCCTGGCTTTTGCTGCTGCCCTGCTGGTGGTCGTCGGCACTCGCCGCCGTCGCCGCCCACGCCCGCGCGCCGAGCCTTCTCCATCTCGTCCTGTTCTTCGTCGGCGCCTTCGCCATGCGCGGGGCCGGCTGCACCTGGAACGACATCGTCGACCGCGACCTCGACAGGAGCGTCGAGCGCACGCGCTCGCGGCCGATCCCCTCGGGCCAGGTCAGCGTCGGCCAGGCCGTGCTGTTCCTCGTCCTGCAGGCCCTGGTCGGCCTTGCCGTGCTGATCAGTTTCAACGGCTTTGCCGTCGCGCTCGGCGTCGCCTCGCTCGCCATCGTCGCCGTCTACCCGTTCATGAAGCGCATCACCTATTGGCCACAGATCGTTCTCGGGCTTGCGTTCTCCTGGGGCGCGCTGATGGGTTGGGCGGCCGCCTTCGGCAGCCTCGCCGCGCCGGCGCTGCTACTCTACGCCGGCTCGATTTCCTGGGTGATCGGCTACGACACGGTCTACGCCCATCAGGATCGCGAGGACGACGCGCTGATCGGCATCAAGTCGACCGCGCTCTTGTTCGGCGCCCGCACCAAGCCGATGCTGGTCCTGTTCTACGCGCTTGCCGTCATCCTGATCGGGGTCGCGGGATGGAACGCCGGTGCCGGCTGGCCATTCGCGCTTGGGCTGGCGGCTTTCGCCGCTCACCTCGCCTGGCAGGTCGTGCGGCTCGATATCGGCAATCCCGACAATTGCCTCGCCGTGTTCAAATCGGACCGCGACGCCGGCCTGATCCTGTTCGCCGGCTTGCTGCTCGATGCCGCGCTGCGCGGCATTGCCTGATCGCCAATCTGGCGATCTGACACGAAATCCGGATGATCACTCCGGCCGTCATTCCGGATCGCCGCGAAGCGGCGAGTCCGGAATCCATAAGCCCTGCGCCGGGGTTATGGATTCCGGGCTCCTCGCTTCGCTCGGCCCCGGAATGACGAATCAATCAGCTGAATTCCGTACAATCCCCATGATGAGCCAATGGCCGCGCATCGCGTTCGCTGGAGTGCTGGCGCTTTTTTGCTCGATTGCAGCCGCGCGCGGCGAGCCGCTGACGCTGCGCTATGCGCAGGCCTATTCGGCCGCTCACAGCATCTTCTCGCTCCCGGTCACGGTGGCGCAGCGCGAGGGGCTGTTCCGCCGCGAAGGGTTGAACGCCAGCATCGTCATTCCGGTCCCTGGCGGCTCCGACAAGATGATTGCGGCGCTGGATGACAATTGGGCGGACGTGACCCATATCGCCACGCCCTTTCTCATTCGCGCGGCGCTTGCCGGTTCGGATGCGGTGGCCATCGACGCCGAATTCAAGAATCCGATCTACAGTTTGGTCGCCAAGCCGGAGATCGCGTCCATCGCCGGTCTCAAGGGCAAGCTCATCGGCCTTGCCGACGCAGCGGGAACGATCACCATTTCGATGCGCAAGCTGTTGGCGGCGCACGGGCTCAAGGCCGGCGATTATGCCGTCAAGGTCGAGGAAGGCACCCCGGCGCGCTTTGCGTGCCTGCGCCGCGGCGAGTGCGATGCGGTGGTGCTCGGACAGCCGCAGGACCTGCAGGCGATCGCCGCAGGTTTTCGGCTCCTCGGCCGCTCCAACGAGGCCGTGCCGGATTTTCTCTATACGGTCACCGCCGTCCGCCGCTCGTTTGCGCAAACCCATCAAGACGCGCTCGTCCGCTTCGTGCGCGGCATGGCCGCGGCCTTCAGCTTCATCCGCGCGCCGGAAAACCGCGCCCGCGTCGTTGCGCTCATTGCCGACACCACCGGCTGCTCCAGCGCGATCGCGGCGCAGACTTTGGATTTGTTCCTTGCGCCTGGCCGCGACGTGCTTCCCCTGCGCGGCGAAATCGATTTGGCCGCGCTGCAGCAGGTCATTGCCATGATGGCAGGCGCCGGACTGCTCAAGCCGCCGCTGCCACAGGCCGCGCGTTTCGTCGACCTGCACTATTTGCGCGCCGCCGGCGTGCAATAGCCGCGAACCGATGCGGTCTACGCGGGCCACTCTGGCACCACGTCTTCAGCTTGCATAATTCGTCATTCCGGGGCCGGGCCGATGACAAGCTCCGCGAGGAACCCGCAATCCATAACCCCCCGTGCAGGGCTTGTGGATTGCGGGTTCGCCGCTTCGCGGCGCCCCACAATGACGAGGAAATCAATCAGTAGAATTCCGCATGACCGGACCGAACCCAAACCCTTGCAGCCCTTGCAACCCTTGCAACCCTTGCAACGGCCTTGCCGGTTGCATGGAACGGGAGCAGGATGGATGAAAATTGGCTTTGGGCCATGGCTCGATTCGGCGGCATTGCCCGCGCGATACAACAAGTCATCGAAAAAAGTCATCGAAAAGTAATCGAAAAGTAATCGAACCGAGTAGTCAGGGAGCGACTGATGAGATCGACCTATATGCTCAGCGCCGCCGCACTGGCGGTCATCTTGTGCCAGGCGCCGTCGGCGATGCGGGCACAGGCGCAGGACCAGGCCGCGATCGCCGGCCGGGTCACTTCCGCCGCGGAAGGCGCCATGGAGGGCGTCGTCGTCACCGCGCACAAGGACGGCTCCATCGTTTCGGTCAGCGTCGCGACCGACGCCAAGGGCCGCTATGCGTTTCCCGAGAACCGGCTCGAGCCCGGCCATTACACGCTTGCCATCCGCGCCGTCGGCTACGATCTCGCCGCGCCGGCCGCAACCGAGGTGGTCGGCGAGCAGACCGCGAATGTCGATCTCAAGCTCATCCCGACCAAAGACCTGCCCGACCAGCTCACCGACGCCGAGTGGATGATGAGCGTTCCCGGCACCGAAAACGAGAAGGCGGCGCTGCTCGACTGCACCAGCTGTCACACCCTGGAGCGCATCGTGAAGTCGACCCACGACGTCGACGAATGGATGCAGGTGGTCAGCCGCATGAAGGGCTACGGCGCCGTAAGCCAGCCGATCCTGCCGCAGCCGATGCTCGATAAGAGCCGCGCCGGCAAGCCCGAAGACTATCGCAAGTTCGCCGAGTATCTGGCGACCATCAACCTGTCCGCGGTCGATCACTGGCAATATCAGCTCAAGACGCTGCCGCGCCCGACCGGCGAATCGACCCGCGTTATCGTCACCGAATACAACCTGCCGCGCAAAACCATCGAGCCGCACGACATCCTGCGCGACAAGGACGGCAACGTCTGGTACACCGATTTCGGCGAGATGTTCATCGGCAAGTTCGATCCGAAGACGCTCAAACTCACCGAATATCCGATTAAGACCTTCAAGCCGAAGGCGCCCAAGGGCCTGCTGTCCATCGAGTACGACAAGTTCGGCAAGATCTGGTTCGATACCATGTACCAGGGCGCGCTCGGCTGCCTTGATCCGAAGACCGGCCAGATCGCGTACTACCCGCTGCCGCCGAAGTGGAACGACGACCGCGTGCAGCTCAACTTCACCGGGCTGCACTACGAAGTCGACGGCAAGGTCTGGACCAAGAGCGTCGGTACCCAGGACGTTTTCCGGGTCGATCTGAAAACCGGGCAATGGGAGAAATTCCGTCCGACCGACCAGTTGCCGGACGTCAAGCACGCCGGCATCTATCAGGTCATGGCCGACTCCCATAACAATCTGTGGATGGCCGAATTCACCGAAGGCCATCTCGGCAAGATCGACGCCAAGACCGGCAAGGTGACGTGGTACGCCACGCCGACCGCGCATGCGCGCGCCCGCCGCATGGAGATCGATGCCGACGACAACATCATCTTCACCGAATATCGCGGCAACAAGGTCGCGGTGTTCAACCCGAAGACCGAACATTTCACCGAATACCCGCTGCCGCCCGGCACCTATCCGTACCGGGCCAATTTCGACAAGAACGGCGACATCTGGGCCTCGACCATGAGCACCGATCGCGTGGTGCGGCTGCATCCCAAGACCGGCCAGGCCGAGCAGTATCTGATGCCGTCCGACACCAACATGCGCACGGTCTACGTGGACAACACCACGAATCCGGTGAGCTTCTGGGTCGGCTCGAACCATGACCACGCGCTGGTCAAGGTCGAACCGCTGGATTGAGCGGCGCGCCGCGGGCGTACAACGAAGACGACGCGCCGCGTCAATGCCGCGCGATGATTTCCTGCTCGCCGCGATGTACGGCGGGTGCATCGGATAAGCGCGTCGGCTGGCGGCGCAACAGCCGCATCGGCCGCCGCCGCGCAATGGCGCTGCGCCGGCGCCGCCGCGCGACCGGCGCC
>JASHQS010000175.1 GCA_030038995.1 Xanthobacteraceae bacterium | reverse complement strand
TCGTGCAGGAAGGCGTGCTCGGGGCCGATGCCCGGATAATCGAGGCCAGCCGAGATCGAGTGCGCCTCGTCGATCTGGCCGTCATCGTTCATCAACAGATAGGTGCGGTTGCCGTGCAGCACGCCGGGCCGGCCGCCGGCGATCGAGGCGGCGTGCTTGCCGCTGTCGATGCCTTGGCCGGCCGCCTCGACGCCGTAAATCTCGATGCCGCGCTCGTCGAGGAACGGATGAAACAAGCCCATGGCATTGGAGCCGCCGCCGATACAGGCGATCAACGAGTCCGGCAGGCGGCCTTCGGCCGCCAGCATCTGCTCGCGGGTCTCGCGGCCGATGATCGACTGAAAATCGCGCACCATCATCGGATAGGGATGCGGGCCGGCGATGGTGCCGATGCAATAGAACGTCGAGCCGACATTGGTGACCCAGTCGCGCAGCGCTTCGTTCATCGCGTCCTTGAGCGTCTTCGCGCCGGATTCGACGGGCACCACCTTGGCGCCCAGCATCTTCATGCGGAACACGTTGGCCTTCTGCCGCTCGACGTCGACCGCGCCCATGTAGACGATGCAGTCGAGCCCGAACCGCGCACACAGGGTGGCGGTGGCGACGCCGTGCATGCCGGCGCCGGTTTCGGCGATGATGCGTTGCTTGCCCATGCGGCGCGCCAGAAGAATCTGGCCGAGCACGTTGTTGACCTTGTGCGCGCCGGTGTGGTTGAGCTCCTCGCGCTTCAAATAAATCTTGGCGCCGCGGCAATGCTCCGTCAGCCGCTCGGCGAAATAGAGCGGCGACGGCCGGCCGACATAATGCGCCAAATAGCCGTCCATGTCTTTTTGGAACGCCGGATCGGCCTTGGCGTCGACGTACGCCTTTTCCAGCTCCAAGATCAGCGGCATCAAGGTTTCGGCGACGAAGCGGCCGCCATAGATGCCGAAATGGCCGTGCTCGTCGGGCCCGGTGCGGAACGAATTGAGGTTTTGCTGCACGGTCATGCGAGGCTCGTGATCGGCGGGGCGCGCGGGCGTTCCGCCGCCTGGCGGGCGGCGCGCACGAAGGCGCGGATTTTTTCCGGATCCTTTTCGCCCGGCGCGCGCTCGACGCCGGAGGATACGTCAACGCCCGGCGCACGCGTGATGCGCAAGGCTTCCGCCACGTTGGCGGCATCGAGGCCGCCGGAGAGCACGTACGGCACGCCGGGGCGGATATTTTGGAGCAGATGCCAGTCGAAGGCGTTGCCGAGTCCGCCCGGCCGCGTCGCCCCGCGCGGCGCCCGCGCATCGAACAGCAGCCGATCGGCGACAGCCGCATAATCGGCGACGGCAGCCAAATCCTGCTCGGCCGCCACCGCGATCGCTTTCATCACCGAAAGACGCAAGCGTCTTTTCAGCGCCACCACGCGGGCCGGCGGCTCGTGGCCGTGCAGTTGCAGCAAATCCGGCTGCAGGGCCTCGACGATGCCTTGAAGCAACGCATCGTCGGCATCGACCGTGAGCGCGACCTTTTGGGCGCGCCCGCGCACGCGCCGGCCCAGCGCCCGCGCCATCTCGAACGTGAGATGCCGCGGCGAGGGTGGAAAGAACACGAAACCCACCATGTCGGCGCCCGCTTCGAGCGCCGCGTCCAGCGCTTCGGGCGCTGCCAAGCCGCAGATTTTGACCGTAACGGACACGGGCTCGCCTGCTCGTGAAATAGCTCCCGGCCGGCGTTTTGCCTCCGGCTGGCGCCCTTTTACATACCGGCGGCCGGTTTGTCTTGTTCGGCCGTCAGCCGCGCGCCGGCGGCTGCAGCTTCAGCCGCGGCGGCGGCTCCTGCTGGCGCGGAACGATGCCGGGCGCGGCAGAAGCGCCCTGAAGGGCATCCAGTCGCGCGTTCAACGCCTTGACCTCGCGGTCCAACCGGCGCGCCGTGCGCCGCCAGCGGCCTTGCCGCAGCCAGGCGGCCGTCCCGCCGATCACGACGCCGACGATGAGCAGCACGATGACGAGCGCGAACAGCGGCAGGGTCAGCGCTGCGGCCGGCGCGCTGGCGCCGAACGGATCGAGCGAAACCGTCACTTCCTGCCGGTTCGCCACTGCAAACGCAATGATGATGATTGCGAGCGGCACCAGGATTAGCGCCGCGACGATCCTGCGCAGCAATGTTTGAGCCTCCAACCTATGTCCCGCTCATTCCCGCGAAAGCGGGAATCCAGACTGCAGCGCACCGCCGACGATATTAAACGCTGGGTCCCCGCTTTCGCGGGACGAGCGGATTATTGATACCGTGCGCGTGGTTAAGTCGCCGCGTCCTCGCGGTTGAGCCGCTCGCGCATTTCCTTGCCGGTCTTGAAGAACGGCACGTATTTCTGATCGACCGCGACATGGGCGCCGGTGCGCGGATTGCGGCCGGTGCGCGCCGGGCGCTGCTTCACCGAGAACGCCCCGAAGCCGCGCAACTCGACGCGGTCGCCGCGCGCCATCGCGGCGACGATCTCGCCCAGGATGGCGTTGACGATGTTCTCGACGTCGCGCTGATAGAGATGCGGGTTCTGCTCGGCTACCTTCTGAACCAGCTCTGATTTGATCATGGATGTAGCCCGCGAGAACGTTGCTGCCGTTTCATTCTCAGTTCGCGCTGGAAGGTTGCCAAAGCGCCAACAGGCCGTCAAGGTTGATACGGTCGAGCGCGCCGCCCCCGGCGAAGCCTTCGAGCCGCCGCGCCAGCGTATCGAAGCCCGCCGCATCGAGCAAAGCGACGGCCGCCGCATGCAGGAACGGCAGCTCGTCGAGCCGGCTGTGCAGGTGATAATCGCGCACCGGCAGGTTGGCGCTGATGTTTTTCTCCTTGGCCAGCCAAGCGCGCGCCGTGCGCTCGTCGCCGATCTGGTCGATGAGCTTCAAGCCCAGGCCCTGGTGCCCGGTGAACACCCGGCCGTCGTCGACCGCGGCGAGCTCCTGGTCGGTGAGATGGCGGCGGTCCTGCACCAAACCCTTAAACCAGGCGTAGGAATCCATGATGATCGATTGGATCGCGGCGCGCGCTTCCGGGCTGGTCGGCTCGAAGCCGCTCGGCGCGGCCTTGAGCGGCGATGATTTGATCGATTCGACCTTGACGCCGATCTTGCCCAAGAGTTCGGTGAAGTTCGGGTACTCGAACAGCACGCCGACCGAGCCGACGAGCGAGGTCTGCTTGGCGACGATATGGTCGCCGGCAAGCGCGGCGATGTAGGCGCCGGAAGCCGCCATGCTGTCGACGACGGTGACGACCGGCTTCTTGGCGCGCACGCGGCCTAATGCGTCGAACAATTGCTCGGAGCCGGCGGTGGTGCCGCCCGGCGAATCGACGTGCACGATCACCGCGCGCGCCGAGGACGAAGCGGCGAGCCGGTCGAGCTGGCGCACCCGCTCCTCATCGTCGCGAATGAGCCCGGAGATGGTGACCCGCGCGATGTAGGGCCCGCCGATCACGCCGCTGCGGCTGCCATATGCCGCCACCGCGGCGCCGATCGCGATCACCAGCACCGCGATGGCGACGACGCGCCAGAACGTGAGCTTGCGCCGCATGCGGCGACGGTCGACGAGCAGGTCGGCATCGAGCGACATGGTTTTCCGTGCTCCTTTTCAGCCGCTTGGCGGGCCCATCCCGGCGCGTCGGCAAGGCTCGGACGTCACTCTTTCCCCTCGCCCTTGTCGCCTTCCTCGCCCTTGCGGCGGAGCGCAGTGCCGAGAATGTCGCCCAGGGTGGCGCCGGAATCCGAGGAGCCGTACTGCGCGATCGCCTCCTTCTCCTCGGCGACTTCCAGCGCCTTGATCGAGACAGTAACCTTGTGGCTGCGGCGGTCGTACTGGACCACGCGCGCGTCGACCTTTTGGCCGACGGCAAAACGGTCGGGACGCTGCTCGGAGCGGTCGCGCGCCAGTTCGGAGCGCTTGATGAACGAATTAAGATCGGTGCCGACGATCTTCACGTCGATGCCGCCTTCCTTCACCTCGGTCACCTCGCAGGTCACGACCGCGCCCTTCTTCACGTCGCCCGCCTCGGCCGCAACCGTGCCGCCGTCGGCGAGCTGCTTGATGCCGAGCGAAATGCGTTCCTTGTCGACGTCGACGTCGAGCACCTGCGCCTTGACCTTGTCGCCCTTCTTGTATTCCTCGATGACCTGCTCGCCTGGCCGTTTCCAGTCGAGATCGGAAAGATGCACCATGCCGTCGACGTCGCCGTCGAGGCCGAGGAACAGGCCGAATTCGGTCTTGTTCTTGACCTCGCCTTCGACCTCCGAGCCGGGCGGATGCTTCTCGACGAACACCTCCCACGGATTGCGCATGGTCTGCTTGAGCCCGAGCGAGATGCGGCGCTTGACCGGATCGACTTCGAGCACCTGCACTTCGACCTCCTGCGAGGTCGAGACGATC
The DNA here is from genome assembly GCA_030038995.1 of Xanthobacteraceae bacterium. Classification (GTDB taxonomy): domain Bacteria; phylum Pseudomonadota; class Alphaproteobacteria; order Rhizobiales; family Xanthobacteraceae; genus BOG-931. Next base: position 6,362 of record JASHQS010000175.1, on the reverse strand, counting down.
TTGCCGGGATGCACGTTCTTCTTGGTCCACGACATTTCGGAGACGTGGATCAAGCCCTCGATGCCGGGCTCCAGTTCGACGAAGGCGCCGTAATCGGTGATGTTGGTGACGCGGCCCTTGAAGCGGGCGGCGACCGGATATTTGGCCTCGATGCCCTGCCACGGGTCGTCGAGCAGTTGCTTCATGCCGAGCGAGATGCGGTGGGTCTCGTGGTTGATCTTGATGATCTTGACCTTCACCTGCTGGCCGATATTGAGCACCTCGGAGGGGTGATTGACGCGCCGCCAGGCGATGTCGGTGACGTGCAACAGGCCGTCGATGCCGCCGAGATCGACGAAGGCGCCGTAATCGGTGATGTTCTTGACCACGCCGTCGATGACCTGACCCTCTTCGAGGTTCTGCACCAGCTCCTGGCGCTGCTCGGCGCGGGTCTCTTCCAGAACCGTGCGGCGCGACACCACGATGTTGCCGCGGCGGCGATCCATTTTAAGGATCTGGAACGGCTGCGGATTGTTCATCAGCGGCGACACGTCGCGGATCGGGCGAATGTCGACCTGCGAGCGCGGCAGGAACGCCACGGCGCCGTCGAGGTCCACGGTGAAGCCGCCCTTGACCTGATTGAAGATGATGCCTTGCACTTTTTCGTTGCTCTGAAAGGCCTTCTCCAGCTTGCCCCAGCTTTCCTCGCGGCGCGCCTTGTCGCGCGACAGCACCGCCTCGCCGAGCGCGTTCTCGATGCGCTCGAGATAGACCTCGACGGTATCGCCGACCTTGATCTCGGCGTTGCGGCCGGGACCGGCGAATTCGCGCAGCGCCACGCGGCCTTCGGTCTTCAGTCCCACGTCGATGACCGCGACGTCCTTTTCGATGCCGACGACCGTGCCCTTGACGACGGCGCCTTCCTGCAGATGGCCGTCACCGAACGATTCATCGATCAGCTTGGCGAAATCCTCGCGCGACGGCGCGGTGCCGGCGGTTTCAGCGGCAGTTTGAACCATGAATACTCCGAGCCCCTTTCTTTAATGAATGTGGTCCCGAACGCGCGGCAGCCGCCGGGCGGACCGGCGGTGGGGCCGTTTGACCAAACGTTCGGGACGAAGTTTCGGCGTCCGGGGCATCGCTACGAAGCGGCGAACGGGCTCTACCTCCAATGACGAAAGCATCTTAACCACGCTTTCGGCCCGTTCGGACGGCCTCGATGATGGCGACGGCGGCCCGGAACGCCGCGTCTATATCCAAATGCGTGGTATCGAGCAAGTGCGCATCGGGGGCCGGCTTGAGCGGCGCCGCTTCGCGCTGCGAATCGCGTTCGTCGCGCCGTGACAGATCGGCCAAGATATCCTGCTCGTCGGCCTCCACGCCGCGGCCCTGCAGTTCGGCAACGCGGCGCGCCGCGCGCACCTGCGCGCTCGCGGTGACGAACAGCTTCACGTCGGCCGCAGGCGCGATGACGGTGCCGACATCGCGCCCGTCGAGCACCGCGCCGGGAGCCCGTGCTGCGAAGGTGCGCTGGTAATCCAACAAGGCTTGGCGCACCTGTGGAATGGCCGCGACCACCGAGGAGGCTTCGGTCACGGCCTCCGCCTTGAGCGCGCTTTCGTCGAATTTTTCCGGATCGATCGCGGCCGCTGCGGCGGTCGCGTGCGCCACGTTGTCGGCCGGATAGCCGGCATCGAGCACCGCCTTGGCCACGGCCCGGTAGAGCAGCCCCGTATCCAAATGATGCAGGCCGTAATGCGACGCGATCCGGCGCGCCAGCGTTCCTTTACCCGACGCCGCCGGCCCGTCGATGGCGATGATCAAGATACCTCCGCCCCGAGCGAACACATCAGCTCCACGAAGCCGGGAAAGCTCGTGGCGATGAAGCTGCCGTCGTCGATCTCGACCGGCCGCTCGCTCGCCAGCCCCATGACCAACGCCGCCATGGCGATGCGATGATCCATATGGGTGGTGACGAAACCGCCGCCCGGCGCGCAGCCCCTGCCCTGCACCATCAAATCATCGTCTTTGATCTCGACTTCGACCCCATTCCCCTCGAGAAGCGCAGCGGTCCCGGCGAGGCGATCGGATTCCTTGACCCGCAGCTCTTTCAGCCCGCGCATCACGGTCGTGCCCTCGGCAAAGGCGGCGGCAACGGCCAGGATCGGATATTCGTCGATCATCGACGGCGCGCGGGATGCCGGAACCTCGACGCTGCGCAGCGTCGAACCGCGCACCAAAAGATCCGCTACCTCCTCGCCGCCTTCGGTTCGCCGCTGCACTTCGTCGATCACGGCGCCCATTTCCCTGAGCGTGGTCAAAAGCCCGGTGCGCAGCGGATTGAGCATCACGCCCTCGAGAATCACCTCGGAGTTTTGCGTGAGCAGCGCCGCTACCAGCGGGAAGGCCGCCGAGGACGGATCGGCCGGCACCACGATCGGCGCCGGGGTCAGCTCGGGCTGGCCGGCAAGCGTAATGCGGCGGCCGTTCTCGCCCGCCGGCTCGACTCGAACCTGTGCGCCAAAATGCGCCAGCATTTTTTCGGTGTGGTCGCGCGTCGCCTCGTGCTCGATCACGACGGTCTCGCCGGGTGCGTTAAGGCCGGCGAGCAGCACGGCCGATTTGAGCTGCGCCGACGCGACCTGCGGCTCGAACACGATCGGCAGCGGATCGCGGGCGCCGGCGAGCGTCAGCGGCAGCCGGCCATCGGCCGCAGCGAGCGCGCGCGCGCCGATCCGTTCCAGCGGATCGAGCACGCGGCGCATCGGCCGCTTGCGCAACGAGGCATCGCCGTCGAATTGCGCCGTGACCGGACAGCCGCCGACCGCGCCCAGCATCAACCGGCAGCCGGTGCCGGAATTGCCGAAATCGAGCGGCGCTGCGGGCGCCGCAAAGCCGCCGACCCCGACGCCGCGGACCCGCCATTGGCCGCCGCGCCGCTCCAGTGTAGCGCCCAACGCCCGCAGCGCCTGCGCGGTGTTGAGCACGTCCTCGCCTTCCAGCAAGCCGGCGATGGCGGTCTCGCCGACGGTGAGCGCGCCAAGGATCAAGGCCCGGATCGAGATCGATTTGTCGCCCGGCACCCGCGCGCGCCCGTGCAGCGGCCCATTTCGCCGCGCGGTCAGTGGACGGGGCCTGGTGGCATGCATGGCGTACTCCAAGGCGGCGCTCTATCACGCAGCGGCGCACGGCGTCACCTGGCACAGCCTTCCTTTTTTGCCTTTTTGCCCGCGACCGGCGCGCCGGACACGATAAATGGTGGGCTGCTCCGCTCCCGGTTCCGGCTTGGCGTTTCCGGCCGCGATCGGCGCCATTTACGCTATTGACAGGGCCATCCCGACTAGCCAAGTGACACGCTCAAATCGGACATCGCCGCATCCAGGTGCAAACCCATGGCCAAACCCGAACTTGGCACCAAACGCATCTGCCCGGACACCGGGCGTAAATTCTACGACCTCAACAAGGATCCGGTGATCTCGCCCTATACGGGCAAGGTCGTGTCCGTGGAGACGCCCGTCTCGCGCGCCCGTCCCGAGCAGGCGGTCGCCACGCCCGCCGCCCGTGTCGTGCCGGCCGAAGAAGTCGTCACGCCCGAGCCCGCCGAGGCCGAGTTCGTCTCGCTCGAAGAAGCCGATGCCGAGGCGCAGGGCGCGACCGCCAAGAAGCCGGCCGAGCCGGCCGAGATCGAGGACGAGGTGGAGATGGATGAGAGCCTCGACGACAACACCTTCATAGAGGAGCAGGAAGAAGAGGACGCCGACGTCACCGACATCATCGGCGGCGACATCGAGAACGAGGAGGAGAGCTGATCGCCCGATTTGCCGGTCACCGATTACTGATTACTGATCTCTGATACCTGATCCCTGAAGGGGCCATAGCTCAGTTGGGAGAGCGCTTGAATGGCATTCAAGAGGTCGGGGGTTCGACTCCCCCTGGCTCCACCAAAACCCAAGTTCGCCACCCTTTACGACCCTTCGCCCTAATTCGAAAAATACCGATCTTGCCATAATAAGTTGGCAGAACTGGCCGTCGCGGCCGTTCGCCCTGCATCGCCGCAATTTGACAACTATTTGTAGACGTGTTTGTATATGACATAAAGTCGAACGTTGAGGTCGCCAATGGCAAGGGCAATTGAGAGGCTGACGGCCCTGAAAATCGAGCGGGTCAAGAACGCGAAAAGCCCGGAACCTGGCATGTATGCCGATGGGGGCGGGCTCTATTTGCGCGTGACAACGGAGGGAGCGCGCAACTGGGTTTTGCGCTACATGCTCAATCGAAAACCACGATGGATGGGGCTCGGTCCGCTCGCGCTGTATAGCCTCGCAGAAGCCCGCGCGCGGGCGTTGGACGCGCGGCGCAAGCGCCATGAGGGAATAGACCCGATCGAGGCGCGGCGCGCTGAGCGGGCACGGCAACGCCTCGACGCGGCCAAGGCAATCAAATTCAAGCAATGCGCTGAAAACTACATCGCCTCGCATAGCGCCGGGTGGCGCAACGAAAAGCACCGCTACCAATGGAAAGCTACACTTAAGGACTACGCCTACCCGGTGATTGGCGATCTACCCGTGCAAGCGGTGGACACGACATTGATGCTTAAGGTGCTGGAACCGATTTGGACGACAAAGGCGGAGACCGCCGGGCGGGTCCGCCAACGTATTGAAAGCGTGCTCGATTGGGCAAAGGTGCGCGGCTATCGCGACGGCGAAAATCCGGCGCGTTGGCGCGGCCACCTCGACAAGCTATTGCCGGCCCGTTCTAGGGTCCGCCAAGTCGAACACCTTGCCGCCCTCCCCTATGCGAAGATACCGGACTTCCTGGCGAACTTGCGCGCGAGAGATGCGATCGCGGCGCGGGCGCTTGAATTCTTGATCCTAACGGCCGGTCGCACTGGCGAGGTGATCGGCGCACGCTGGAATGAGATTGATCTACGCGACAAGCTTTGGACGGTTCCAGCATCGCGTATGAAAGCGCAACGCGAACACCGTGTTCCGCTATCCACCCAGGCACTTGCCATCCTCGACGAAATGCAAACGGCTCGCCAAGGCGACGCTACTGACGGCTATGTGTTCCCCGGCCCCAAGCTGGGAACGCCTCTTTCGAACATGGCCCTTTTGATGTTGCTGCGCCGCATGGAGCTTAATGAGCTTACGGTGCACGGCTTCCGCTCCACATTCCGCGATTGGGCTGCGGAGCGAACGAGCTATCCGAACCATGTCGTGGAAATGGCATTAGCCCACACTGTCTCCAACAAGGTCGAGGCCGCATATCGGCGCGGTGACTTATTTGAAAAGCGGCGCCGGCTCATGCAGCAATGGGCGACGTTCTGCACTACTGCGCCAGCCGGCGAGACGCAAAAGATCGTATCGCTTCGCGCTTCCTGATATCATCGTCCCGCGGCGGCTAGGCTGATCCCCGAACGCGCGGTTTTCCGCACCGCGCTGCCGCCGCGACTCCTAATGCGGAGCGCCAGCGGAGGCGCACGGTGCCAAAACAAAGCAATATCTATGATCTTGTGGAGCGCGCGGCAGCACGCCTCGCAGTGCCCCGATTGGAGTTATGGCAAGCGACCGCTAAGGCGCTCGTTGAAGGAGAACTTCCCGCGCTTAACCTTTCGAGCCTCATGAATCCGAAGGTTTATCCTGCAATGAGGTTTAGAGATTGGTTTGTTGGTTTCCGCGCATCTGTTGATCGGTTCAATGATCCCAACGGCTGTGCCCACATCCTTAAGCACATTGTCGTGCGTACATCAGATTTTGAAAGGTGGCTGCGGAAAGCAGGCAAAGGCAGGCGTGGACCAATGAGCGGCACAACCGGCTATAAGGCTTCCGACCGCAAGCTGTTTCCCGCTATGACGAAGCTCATTAAGAGCGGGAATGCGCGAAGCTATCACGACGCGGCTTCAATGCTTGTGAACCAAAACAAGGTCGCTGGTCGGGCTGCTCCCGAAAATAAAGCAAAGCGCCTCTCGACACTTTATCGGCAAGAGTGCGCGACCGATCGCTGAAACTTCACGAAACTAATCGAAACCTTCCGAAACCAATTTACGTGACAGCGCGTGCTTCGCTGTCATGCTTCGTGCTCGCCCATAATGCTGGAGCATGCGCATGACGATAAAGTCGAAATTATTAGCCTCAACTATTGACCCAGGCGTCATTGGCCGATCCGTCGACGACTATCTTGAGCCGCTGGCGGTGACGTTCAAAGTCGGAAGCAGGGTCACCGGACTCGGAAGCACGACGCTTTGGAAGTTCGGCAAGGAGGGCCGTGTTCGGTTGATCCATCCGCCCGGCACGCGCCGGACATTGATCGACTATGCCTCCTTAAAAAAACTGCTCTTGCCCGAGGCAATTGACAGGCCGCAGCCGCGCCGCCGCGGGCGACCG
>JASHQS010000174.1 GCA_030038995.1 Xanthobacteraceae bacterium | reverse complement strand
CCGGTCCCCGTCACCTTGAAGCGCTTCTTGGCGCCGGATTTGGTCTTCATCTTGGGCATTTGGCTCTCCTTTGCCGGCAGCCCGTCATCGCCCCGTCCCGGCCCGCGGGATCGGCGCAGAGGGCGCCGCGATGCTCGTCATGAGCGGATTGTGCTTGGAGCACATCGCCGCCGCCACGGCAGCCCTTTTCAGCCGGGCGGCGGAAGGCCGCGGTTATGACAGAGCCCACTGGTGAAGGCAATCCGGCCGAGGCCGCTCAGCGCGGCGCCAAAATCATGACGACCTGGCGGCCCTCGAAGCGCGGTTCCTGCTCGATCTTGGCGATCTTGGAAGTGTCGCCCTTGACGCGGTCGAGCAGCTTGTAGCCGAGTTCCTGATGCGCCATTTCGCGGCCGCGGAAGCGCAACGTCACCTTGACCTTGTCGCCTTCGTCGAAGAAACGCTGGATGGCGCGCATCTTCGTCTCGTAATCGTGGTCGTCGATCATCGGCCGCAGCTTGATCTCTTTGATCTCGACGACCCTCTGCTTCTTGCGCGCCTCGGCGGCCTTCTTCTGCGCCTGATACTTGTACTTGCCGTAATCGAGAATTTTGCAGACCGGCGGCACCGAATTGGGCGCGATCTCGACCAGGTCGAGGCCGGCCTCACGCGCCACCGCCAGTGCGGCGGCGGTCTCGGTGATGCCCCTGTTGGCGCCGTCTTTGTCGATGAGTTGGACCTCGCGGACGCGGATCTCCTCGTTAATGCGCGGCCCCTCCTTGGGAGCGGGCTGCACGCTTCTGATCGGGCGACGAATGGGTCGTATCTCCTATGTCGTTGCAACATGCCGGCGCCGTTGCGGTAGCGGATCACGACTGCTGTGCATCCGGCACGTTCGACCCGGCAGCCGGAAAACATCGGTAGTTTCCGCGGATAAGTCAACGTCGATGCGTACATCGTGCGCGGCGCGCCGGTGTGATCTATGGTGGCTCATCGCAATTCCGGCCTGCCGGACGACGCCGCGACGCGCCGCGGGGCCGACCGCTCCGCTGCCGCTCTGGAAGCCATTTGATGACGGATAACAGCCTGAAATTCCTGCAAATTGGTGAAGGGGCCGAACGCCGCGCCATTGCCGTGCGGCAGCGCGACGGCGCCTGGCCCGGGCTGTTCTGGCTCTCGGGCTACAAGTCCGACATGAAAGGCACCAAAGCCGAGGCGCTGGCGCGCTGGGCTGCAGCGCATGGGCGCGCGTGCGTGTGCTTTGACTATTCGGGTCACGGCGAATCGGGAGGCGCGTTCACCGACGGCACCATCGGACGTTGGCTGCAAGACAGTCTCGCCGTGTTCGACGCCTGCTGCCGCGGACCGCAGATTCTGATCGGCTCCTCGATGGGCGGCTGGCTGGCGTTGTTGATGGTGCGGGCCTTGAAACAGCGCGCCGCGGCCGCGTCTGCCACGGGCGCGGGCACGGCTGGTCCGGCGGCGCCGGCTGTGGTCGCCGGCCTGATCCTGATCGCGCCGGCGATCGACTTTACCGAGGAACTGATGTGGAAACGGTTCACGCCGGCCATCAAGCGCGAGCTTGCCGAGAAGGGCGTATGGGCACGGCCGTCCGCGTATTCGCCGGAACCGTATCTGGTCACCCGGCGGCTAATCGAGGAAGGCCGCAACCATCTCCTGCTCGGCAGCATGATCGAGACCGGCTGTCCGGTCCGCATCCTGCATGGCGTGGCCGATCCGGACGTGCCGTGGCAGCACGCCGTGGGGCTGACGTCGCGGCTCGCTTGCGACGATGTCGTTCTCACCCTGGTCAAGGACGGCGACCATCGCCTGTCGCGGCCCGAGGATATCGAGCGCCTGCTCGGCGCCGTCGCCGAGTTTTAGTCAGCGCCGATGCGGCATCGCGAAAAAAAGCGGGAGGCTCGAGGCCTCCCGCTTCACGATCCGCCAAATGCGTGAACCGCGCTCAGATCGCGTGGCGGTGCATTCTTTCGCCGCCGCGGCCAACGACCGTGACGTTCACGCGCGCCAGGCCCGAAAAGCCGATGGCCCGGGCGGCGGCCGGCGTGAGGTCGATGATGCGGCCGCGCACGAACGGCCCGCGATCGTTGATGCGCACCACCACGGAGCGGCCGGTGCGCTCGTTGGTGACACGCACCAGGGTGCCGAACGGCAGCGAGCGATGGGCCGCGGTGAGGCCCGAGGCGCGGGCGTGCTCGCCGTCGGCGGTGCGGCCGCCGGAATAGACCGAGGCTATCCCGGTCTGTGCCAAAGCAGTGATTGGTATAGCGATGATTGAAGCAACAAGAGTTGAAGCGCACACGAGTTTTGTCAGGGCAAAACCTGGCATGATCGACCTTCTCTGTTGTTGAGGGGGTAGGTGAATACAGCTCGTTGACTTGAGCCGACTGCGCTAACAGCGGTCGAATGTGGTCATTGTGCGACGCAATACGGGCGGAATATTATTTGGGCACTTATCGACCGCAGCCTATCTGATGGGCACCAGGCAACCGCTTGATCCCACTTTGAAAATTCGAAGCTGCGGCAGGCCGTATGCGTGCCGCGGAATCCTGATATGCGGCGCAGGCGAACGGCGCGGCCGATCAGCCGGTTCCGAAAATACGATTGCTACGCCGCGACGCTCGGCAATTCGTAATCCTTGAAGCGCTCGCGCAGGGCGGTCTTTTTGATCTTCCCGGTCGCGGTGTGCGGAATCTCGGTCACGAACGCGACGTCGTCGGGCATCCACCACTTGGCGACCTTGCCGTCGAGGAATGCGAGCAGTTCGGCCTTGCCGGCCGACTGCCCCTCCTTGAGCACGACAATCAACAGCGGCCGCTCGCCCCATTTCGGGTGCTGCACGCCGATGACCGCAGCCTCGGCAACCTTGGGATGGCCGACTGCGAGGTTTTCCAGATCGATCGACGAAATCCATTCGCCGCCGGATTTGATCACGTCCTTGGAGCGGTCGGTAATGTGCATGTAGCCGTAGCGGTCGAGGGTGGCGACGTCGCCGGTGTCGAAGAAGCCATCGTCATCGATGACGCTGCTGCCCTCCTTGAAATAGGCGCGCGCCACCGCAGGCCCGCGCACCTTGAGCCGGCCGAAGGTCTTGCCGTCGCGCGGCAGTTCGCGGCCGGCATCGTCGGCGATCTTCATGTCGACGCCGAACGGCGCGTGGCCCTGCTTGACCTGCACGTCGAGCTTGGTCTCGCCGCTCAGGCCGGCATAGTCCGGCTTGATCGAGCCCAGCGTGCCGAGCGGGCTCATCTCGGTCATGCCCCAGGCGTGGCAGACCTCGACGCCGTAGGTGTCCTGGAATTTCCGGATCATGGCGCGCGGGCAGGCCGAGCCGCCGATCACGACTTTGCGCAGGTACGGCAGCTTGAGATCGTGCTCTTCGAGATATTGCAGCAGCATCAGCCACACGGTCGGCACCGCCGCCGTGAAGGTGACGCGCTCGCGGTCGAGCAGCTCGTAGACCGAAGCGCCGTCGAGCTTGGCGCCGGGCATGACCATCGCCGAGCCGACCATCGGCGAGGTGAGCGCCAGGCCCCAGCAATTGGCGTGAAACATCGGCACCACCGGCATGATGACGTCGCGCGACGACACGCCCATGGCGTCGGGCTGCGCCGCCATCATCGAGTGCAGCACGTTCGAGCGGTGCGAGTAGAGCACGCCCTTGGGATTGCCGGTGGTACCCGAGGTGTAGCACATGCCGGCGGCGGTATTCTCGTCGAACGACCTCCAGGCAAAATCGCCGTCCACCTCGGCGATCCATTCTTCATACGGCACGGCGTTGCGCAGCTTGGTCGCCGGCATATGCGCGGCGTCGGTCAGCACCACGTAGCGCTCGACCGGCTCGAGTTTTTCCGCAAGCCTTTCGGCGAGCGGCACGAAGGTCAGGTCGAGCATCATCATGCGGTCTTCGGCGTGATTGACGATCCACGAAATCTGGTCGGGGAACAGCCGCGGATTGACCGTGTGATAGACGGCGCCGATGCCCATGATGCCGTACCAGGCTTCGAGGTGCCGCCAGGTGTTCCAGGCCAGCGTCGCCACGCGGTCGCCGGACTTGATGCCGTCGCGCTCGAGCCGCTGCGCCAGCCGCAAGGCGCGGGCGCGGACCGCGGCGTAGGTCGTGGTGTGGAGCGGGCCCTCCACCGAGCGTGAAATCACCCGCCGTTCGCCATGGTTGAGCGCGGCATGATCGAGGACGCGATGGCACAACAATTGCCAATCCTGCATCAGCCCGAGCATGGTTGATCCTCCCTGAAATCTGCTTTTTCGCGCCGCCGGCGGCAGCCATCGCGAGGTTACCCGCGCTTGATGCCGACGCAAACGGACTTGTTGAAGCAGGCTCTTGCGGACCTTCCGCGCTCCGGGGCGCTTGAATGATCGCGCGTCCCTTGGTCTAGTCCTCGCCCGACGGTCTCTCGGCGCGGCGGCGACGGCGGACGCCGCAAAGTGTCGCCGCAATGGCCTTTAAGATTTCAGTAGCGTGACCCAGTACGGCAAAGCCGTTCTCGTTCTCCTCGCCGGCCTTGGCGCAAGTGGGGTCGCCGCGCCGCAGCATGCGTCGGCCCAGCCGCTCAAGCGCGCGCGGCCGCCGCACGGCTATAGCCGCGGCGCCCCGCCGATCGTCATTCCACAACAGACCGCGCCGCCGCAGGAAGCGTTCGCCTCCTTTCCCGAGCAGGAAGCAGCGCCGGCCGCGGCGCCGTCGCCGTGCGACTTGCGGCTGGCGGCGATCGCCGGCTTGCGGCCGCTCGGCAAGCTGGTCGCGCCCGGCGAATGCGGCGCCGCGGACGCGGTGCTGCTGGAAACCGTGACCCTGCCGGACAAAAGCAAGGTGGCCATTGCGCCGCCCGCGACCTTGCGCTGTGAGATGGCGCAAGCCGTGACGGCCTGGCTGCGCGAGGCGGTCGCGCCGGCAGCGCAAAAACTTGGCGCGCCGCTGCGGCGGCTCGACAATCTCGGCTCGTACGAATGCCGCGGCCGCGACCGCGTGCGCGGCGCGACCTTGAGCGAGCACGGCCGCGCCGATGCGCTCGACGTGCATGACTTTCGGCTCGGCAACGGCAGGATCATCGTGCTCGCCGATCCAAACGCGCCCAAAGATTTTCGCGACGCCGTGCGAGACAGCGCCTGCGCGCGCTTTTCGACCGTGCTCGGCCCGGGCGCGGATTCCGAACATGCCGAGCACGTTCACATCGATCTCGAGGAACGGCGCAACAACTACAAGCTCTGCGAATGGGATGTCCGCGAGCCAGTGATCGAGGCGCAAGCCAAGGCGCCGATTCCGCTCGACCAAGTGCCGCTGCCGCGCCCGCGGCCGATCGAGGGCAACGCCACAAACACAAGCAAGCGGCGCTAGCAGCGGACCGGCGCATGGCGTGGCACAAAGCGGCGTCGCTCGACGAATTCGGCGACCGCGAAGTTTTGGCGGTCGAACTCGCCGGTACGTCCATCGCGTTATTCCGACTTGGGCGACGACGTTCACGCCACGAGCGGTCCCGCGAAGGCGGACCATCCATATGTGGACGGCCCCCTGGCTGCAAGAGTTGGCAGTGCGGCGCGCTCGCCGACGCGCTGATCCCGGGCGCCGACTTGCGCGGCCAAGGCCGCTATGGCAAGCATCGCCGCGCTTTTGTGCTTATACTCATTTCGCCGCAGGCGCCTGCTGCCGTAGCTCAGTGGTAGAGCACCCCCTTGGTAAGGGGGAGGTCGTCAGTTCAATCCTGACCGGCAGCACCAGGAATCGTAAAGCTGAACGTATCTGCGGTAGAGCACATCATGCTCCCGCGCTCCAAGCAGAACAAAAACGCATCGTGGGGATTGTCCGATGGCCTCACCGACTTTCTTGCCAAAAATTAATGCGGCGGAATAGCCGCGCACACTGGACGTACTCCGCTGCCGGCTTGACTATGGTTCCGGTTCGTTCAGAAAATACGCTTGCCGCAAGTCGGCTCGTCTCCAGCGTCTCGGTTGAACGAGAGGTTAGCCATGCAGTTCGGGCGATTCAGAGCGTCGTCGGTGCTTCTCGCGGCGGCCTTTGCGGGGGTCGCGTTGCAGGGCGCCGCGGCACAAGATGCTGCGCCGCCGCCGCCGGCGCCACCACCGCCGGCCCAAGCCGCGCCTCCTGGGCAACAGGCGCCAGCGCCGGCGCGCTCGACAGCCGTGACGCACAGCAGGGTCAACCTGCGCAACGGGCCCGGCACGAGCTACACCGTGGTCACGCTCATCCCGGCCGGCTCATCCGTCGAGGTGAGCGGCTGCAAGAGCGGCTGGTGTCAGGTGGTGTTTGACGGCAACAACGGCTACATCATCGAAAGCAGCATCGCGCCGGGTTCTCCTGGAGGCGCCGCGCCGCGGCGGACCGCGCCGCCGCCTGGCTATGCCGGCCCGCCCGGCCCACCGCCTCCGGGATACGGCGTGCCGCCGCCCGGCTACTATCCGCCGCCACCGCCGGCCTATTATTACGGCTATGGTCCTTATTACTCCGGACCGTATTGGGGATGGCGGCGCCGTTACTGGTGGCGTTGATGCCGACCGCAACGGTGCGGCATTGCGCTATGGCTTTGCGGTTGCCGGCGCCGTCGGGGAGTTGGCGGATTTCGCGCTAGCCGCCGCGGGTCCCGGCGACGGCCGGCGCGTGCAGCGCCGCCGCGGGTGCATTACCGAGGGCGACCCGCTTGGCGGTGGGCGCCGGTGCACCTTCCACAAACGAGAGCGCGATTCCGTTGAGAATGAACATCACCCCGACAACGCTTCCGATCGTCCAAGCCAGAATCGCCAGCGTCCGCCGCTCGTCCATCGTTGAGTTCCGAGTTCCGTTCTGCCAGATAAACGTTTGTTCATCGAAAAAGTTCAGAAATATGACGTCGCCGCCATCGAACTGCAGCCAATGCCGCTCTGCGGGGGAATTTCGGGTTCCAAGCGAAAGCGGTCGAGGAGCGCCGCGCGAATTTCCGTCACGTGGAAATTGCACGCGCCGTTGCTACATCAATCATTGTCACGCCCGGCGAAAATCATTGTCATGCCCCGCGAAAGCGTGTGAAAGCGGGGCATCCAGTAACCTCTCGCATCTTCTGTGATTTACTGGATCGCCCGGCTTCCAGGCCGACACGGCCTGCTTCGCCGGCGATGACAGCGAAGAAGTAGGCTGTGCGCCCAATCAGGTCGGAATCCGCTCTGATCGCCGGTTACGCTACGCGCGGGCGGAATATGGCGGCGTCGCCAGATGCGGCACGACGACCAGCCGGTCGATCTCGCCGCGCAGGAAGGCGTTGAGGAATTCCGGATAGTTCTTGAACGACACGCAGCCGAACGACTGGCCGCTCGGGCCGAGCATGTAGGTGTGAGCCAAAATGCCGGCACGGCCGAACATTTTTCGGTCGTCGACCGGATTGAGGCGGATGGCGCGCACGCCGTGGAACGGCTCCCCGCGCAAGGTGAGCTGATAAACGTTCGGCGGCGTCGGGCCGCGGGCTTTTTCGGCGACATAGCGCGGGTCGTCGATCAATCGGCCGAGACCCGAATGCGCTTCGAGCCGTTCGCCGTTCGGCAGGTAAACCGTGTGCGCGGCGATGTCGTAGATCGCGGTGTGGCGGTCCGGCGTCAGCAGCGACCGCGGATCCGCATAGGCGAGCTGCGGACCGATTCGTCGCTCGGTAGCCGCTGGCGCAGCACGAGTAGGCAATGCCGGGGCGGGCGCGACCGGGATCGCCGGCGCGGCTGGCGCCGGCGCGGGTGCCGGATCGCGGCGCGCCATAAGCGAGCCCGTAACCTCCAGCTCCGTCCTGTCGGGCTTGGTCGGAAGGCGGGCGATGTCGGTCCTTGCCGCGGGTCGAGCCACGCCAGGCGCTGCAGCAAGTCGGGCGACCGCGGCCTTCACCACTTCCATGCGGTCGAGCGGGCGCGTCGGCGGCAGTGGCGGCAGCGGCGGCAGCGGCGGCAGCGGCATGGGCTCGGCGCGTTCGACCAGGCGCCGGCGCGGCAGTGGCACGGCAGGCGGAGCCGCCAAAGCGGGAGCCGCAGCGGCGGGAGCAAGCGCGGCCTGATGCGTCTGTTCGACGATGGGCGCCGAGAGCGCGGCGAACCGCACCGCAAAAACTTCGCCGCCGTCGGTGAGCCGCGTCAGCGGCCGCGGCAAGCCGACTTGCAGCGCGACCGGGCCGCTGGAGCGCAGATCGGCATTGCGGCCGATGGTGCCGGCGATCAGCCATGCCGCCGTCACCGTCGCGGCCGCGCCGCTCGCGGCGACGGCCACGGCCGACGACACGCCGAGCACCAGCGTGCCAGCGATCGCGCGGCGCGGCGCGCCGAACGCGAAGCCACGACCGCTATAAGCTGTAACGCCCGGAAACGTCGCCGCCCGACACCCTGTACGCACTACTCGAACTCGACTGCTTACGCGTCAGGCCATGTTACGCTTTAGGCTATGGCCGGAAGCACCGGCAGCACGTCGGACGATGACGAAGGCTCAGACGCTGCGAATCCTCCGCCGGCCATCCCCATCCACCGCCTCACCACCCGTGAAGATGCGGATCACAATGCAATGATTAATGTTAAGCGGCTGTAAACGGATGGCGGCACTTCAGCCAGCCGCTCGTCCCCGCGAAAGCGCACGGGCGCTAACATAGGCCTGTTTCCCGGATGCGGTGCAGCGCGAAGCGGTGCACCGCTGATCCGGGACCGTCCCAGACTTCGCAACTTGTTACGATCCCGGGTCTGCAGCGCACCACTTCGCTGCGCTTCGTGCTGCGCTGCGCCCGGGAAACGCAGCTATGTTAGCGCCTATCCGCGAAAGCGGGGACCCAGTCCTGGATTCCCGCTTGTGCGGGAATGAGCGGTTTTGCTGAAAACGCGGCACCGAACTACTTCAGTTGGTCGGCCACCTTGTCGATGCCGGCCTGCGAGCAGACATCGTCAACGCCCGGCGTTCCGGACACCCCGACCGCGCCGATCGTGTCGTTGCCCACCTTGATCGGCAGCCCGCCGGCGAGCGCGAGCACGCGGCTGTACTGAATGGAGCCGGCGCTCTCTGGATGATCGTGCATGCGCTTGACGAAGGCGGCCGACGGCGCATGGAACGCGGCCGCCGTGTAGGCCTTGCGGTCGCTGCCTTCGCGGGTATTGAGCCCGGCGCCGTCGTCGTACATCATGATGACCGGCAAGCCGTCGCGGTCGACCACGCTGACTGCGATTTTGTATCCCATGGCGCGGCATTTCGCCAGCGCCGCGTTGGCGATGGTTTGCGCCAGCGCCAGCGAAACGTTCTTTTGCGTCAGCACGCCTTGCGCGCCGGCCGGCGACGACAGCGCGGCGATGGCGGCGCAACCGGCGAGAATCCTGGCGATCGGCGACATGTCGTAAACCTCCTTGCTGCTTTCATGAAAGAGACGGACGCGCGATTGACTTTTGCGATTGCGCCCGCCGGCCCGGATTTTTTGCACGCTTCCGGATCGCGGCGGATTGTAACGGCGTTGCCCGCAGGAGTCTTGGTGGTAGGGGCGCATCTAAGCGGTCGGCGGCGGCAACACGATTGGTTTGCGGTACCGGAATGACGCGCACGTAAAACCTGCGCTAATATCGCCGTAGGACGGGCAGCGACGGAGAACGCCGTGCTGGCGCGCAGCGCATCGATGCGGGACCGCATCGCCATGTATAATGGCAATGCGCTCAAGGTCGGGCTGTTCGGCGCCAATTGCTCGTCGGGCCGCTCCGCCACCACGGTGCCGGAGCGCTGGTCGGCGAGCTGGGAGGATTGCCTGGCGCTGGCGCGGCTTGCCGACGATGCCGGCCTCGATTTCATGCTGCCGATCGCGCGCTGGAAAGGCTATGGCGGCGCGACCGATTTCCATGGCGTCTCGCTCGAGACCATCACCTGGGCGGTGGGGCTACTTTGCGCCACCAAGCGCATGACCGTGTTTGGCACCGTGCACGCGCCATTGTTTCACCCGCTGATCGCCGCCAAGGAATTCGTCACCGCCGACCACATCGGCCAGGGCCGCGTCGGCGTCAACATCGTGTGCGGCTGGAACGAAGGCGAGTTCGACATGTTCGGCGTCAAACAGCGCGAGCACGACATGCGCTACGCCTACGCGCAGGAATGGGTCGACATCGTCAAGGCGGCATGGCAGCGCGACGATACCTTCGATTTCGACGGCGCGTTTTTGAAGCTCCACGGCGTGCGCGCTTTTCCCAAGCCGTGCGGCGGAACGCGGCCCCTGATGATGAATGCCGGCTCGTCCGACATCGGCCAGGCGTTTGCTCTGCGCAATTGCGATGCGTTTTTCGTCGCCACCGTCAGCTCACGCAAATCGCTCGCCGGCAATGCCGCCAAGGTGGCGGAGATCAAGGCGCAGGCGCAAGACTTCGGCCGCGAGATCGAGGTGTTCACCGTCGGCCAAGTGATTTGCCGGCCGACCCAGCAGGAGGCGGATGATTATTATCAGCACGCCATCATCGACAACGCCGACTGGGGCGCGATCGACGGCATGCTGGCCAACAAAAACATCACGCCGGCGAGCATCGGAGCGGAAGAATACGACGCCAAGCGCCGCTATTTCGCTGCCAACGCGGTCGGCGGCTATCCGTTCGTCGGCACGCCCGACAAGGTCGCCGAAGAGCTGACGATCATCAGCCGCGCCGGCGTGCGCGGCATTGGCCTGTCGTTTGTCAATTACCTCGCCGAGGTGCCGTACTTCTGCGACGAAGTCCTGCCGCGCCTCACGCGCGCCGGCGTGCGGGTGACGCGGTGATGCGCATCGCATCCTGACGAGTCTTTCCATGATGCCCGAACTTCATCTGCTGATCCCAGACGCCGATTTACCTTCACTCGCGACGACTGTACTGTCATCCAGCAGCCTTGAAGTAAGCACTCCCGAGGCCCATCCATGAACACGCAAGTTCGCCCGCCGCGCATCGGTCCGCAGCCGTGGGAGGCGGTGCGAGGCAAGCTCGACCAGTCGCTGCCGTTCGCCAACATGCGTGACACGCCGTATTACCGCGACGCGGTATGGGAGCAGTTTTCCACGGCCGAATACGAGCGCCGCTACGCCGCGTTGCGGGCGAAGATGCGCGAGCACAAGCTCGACGCGCTGATCGTGCCGGGCGGACCGAGCCACTGGAGTTTCGGCGGCGGCATGCTGTGGCTGACCGGCCATTGGGAATGGCATGCGCTGTCGAGCTACGTGCTGGTGCCGCGCGACGGCGAGCCGACCATGGTCTACTCGATGGGCGGCACCCACGCCGAGGCGGTGCGCCGCCAGGTCGCGGTCGCGGTCAAAGACGTGCGCCACAGCCGCAGCGGCCGCTACGCCGATGTTATGGTCGAGCGCCTCCGCGAGCTGAAACTCGAGCGCGGCCGTATCGGCCTGATGGAGATCGATCCGCGCCACGGCGACTACATGCCGGTGAATCAGTACAACGTGCTGCGCGACAATCTGCCCGGCGCCGAGCTCGTCTTCACCAAGGGCTTTTTGCACGGGCTTCTTTCGGTGCACAGCGCCGAAGAACTCGACTGCGTGCGCAAGGCCGGCGTGCTGTGCAAGAACGCGATGGATGCGATGGTGGCGCGCGCCGCGCCGGGCGTGAAGGAGTACGAGCTGCGCGCCGCTGCCGGCGCGGCGATTCTCGAAGGCGGCGGCGACATCGATTTTCTCATCATCGGCTCGACGCCGATGGCGAACCCGGCGATGGTGTTTGGCAACCCGCGGCCGTCGCGCCGCGTGCTGCAAAAGGGCGACATCATCAATATGGAGCTCGCCGCCGGCTATCGCGGCTATACCGCGCAAATCGGCTCGCCGATCTGCGTCGGCGAACCGACCGAGATGGTGAAAAAATTCTGGAACGAGGTCACCGTGCCGGGCTACCGCCGCATCGTCGCCGAGATCGCGCCGGGAAAGCCCGCCGAGGCCATGCGGCTTGCCAGCAAATTCTTCCGCGACAACGGCTACCAGTCGCGGCCGACGCAATGCCACGGCATCGACCTCGTCACCGATGGGCCGCATGTCGTCGCCGAGCACGTCTCGGCCGAAAAATTCGAAGAAGTACTCAAGCCCGGCATGGTGATCATGGCCGAGCCCAACCCGATCACGCCCGACGGCCTGTTCGGCATCTTTCTCGGCCACACTTTCATCGTCACCGATACCGGCCACGAGGCGGTCGACGACTTTCCGCTGCAGATCGCGGTGGCGCGGGGGTGATCGGCTCGATCGTCATTCCGGATCGCCGCGAAGCGGCGAGTCCGGAATCCATAATCCCTGCGCTGGGGCTATGGATTCCGGGTTCCTCGCGGAGCTTGTCATCGGGCCGGCCACTTCGGGCCGGACCCGTTGGCTCGGCCCCGGAATGACGAATCAATCATAACCGGGCGCAATGCGTCGCGGCGGGGGCGGGGCGCAATGCGTCGCGGCGGGGGCGGCCGCTATGGCCTCGACAAACACCCTGGAACGCTTCTAGAACTACGCGTCCAGAGTTCCAGCGGCCTTGCCGGGGCGCCCCATTCCATGGTCGATCGTCCGAACACCCTCGTGAATTACCCTGCCTATTTCGCCACCGCGCTGGACCAGCTCCGCGCCGAGCGGCGCTATCGCGTATTTGCCGATCTCGAGCGGATCGCTGGCCGCTTTCCCCATGCCGTCTGGCATACGCCGGAGGGGCCGAAGAGCGTCGTGATCTGGTGCTCGAACGACTATCTCGGCATGGGCCAGCACCCCAAGGTCATCGGCGCCATGGTGGAGACCGCAACCCGCATGGGCACCGGCGCCGGCGGCACCCGCAACATTGCCGGCAACAACCACCCGCTGGTCGAGCTCGAGCGTGAGCTTGCCGACCTGCACCGCAAGGAGGCAGCGCTCATCTTCACCTCCGGCTACATCTCGAACCAGACCGGCATCGCCACCTTGGCGCGGCTGATGCCGAATTGCCTGATCCTGTCCGACGCCTGGAACCATAATTCGATGATCGAAGGCGTGCGCCAGGCGAGTTGCGAGAAGCGCATCTTCCGCCACAACGACATGGCGCATCTCGAAGAGCTGCTCGCCGCCGCCGATCCGGGCCGGCCAAAGCTCGTGGTGTTCGAGAGCCTCTATTCGATGGACGGCGACGTGGCGCCGGTGAACCGGATCTGCGACCTTGCCGAGCGCTACGGCGCCATGACCTATGTGGACGAGGTGCACGCGGTCGGCATGTACGGAGCCCGCGGCGGCGGCATCTGCGAACGCGACGGCGCCATGGGCCGCGTCGACGTGATCGAAGCCACGCTCGCCAAGGCGTTCGGCTGTCTCGGCGGCTATATCGCGGCGTCGGCGGCTTTGATCGACGCGGTGCGCTCCTATGCGCCGGGTTTCATCTTCACCACCGCGCTGCCGCCGTCGGTCTGCGCCGCGGCGATCGCGGCGATCCGCCATCTGAAAACGTCGAACTGGGAGCGCGAACGTCATCAGGAACGCGCCGCGCGCACCAAGGCGGTGCTGGCCGCGGCGCGGCTGCCGGTGATGACGAGCCCGACGCACATCGTGCCGGTCTTCGTCGGCGACCCGGAGCGCTGCAAAGCGGCAAGCGACCTGCTTCTCACCGAGCACGGCATCTACATCCAGCCGATCAATTATCCGACCGTGCCACGGGGCACCGAGCGGCTGCGCATCACGCCGAGCCCCTACCACGACGACGCGCTGATCGACGCGCTCGCCGAGGCCTTGGTCGACGTCTGGCAGCGGCTCGGGCTGCCGCTCAAGGAAACCGCGCTGGCGGCGGAGTAGCTTACCGGGGTCAGCCAAAGCCGATCAGCGAGAGCAACGGCCAGCCTTTATTACGAACAAATCAGCGTGGACCGCGGCTCGCGTGACGACTTTCTCTGATCGAGAAAATCAATCTGAAATGATTTGGCGAGGGGTCGTGCGACGCTCTTACTGTTCGGAAGTTTTTGCAGCCGTTGCGATTCGACGGCGCCAACCGCTCCAAGTTTAGATCCTTCGCGTCGATGTCCTGTTGAGTCCTTGTCGGCGCCCTACACCCTTCGCGCCAGCACCAATCCGAGCACGAGCAGGACGACGAAGATCACCACGAAGACGAAGAACAGGACCCGCGCGATGTCGGCGGCCGCGTGAGAAATGCCGCCGAAGCCGAAAATCGCCGCGACGATGGAAATCAGAAAGAATATCAGAGCCCATTTCAGCAATGACATGGCCGGCCTCCCTGGCGTAGAGCTAACCGCAGGCCGCGCCGTCGGTTCCTTGAGGCGCGAATGATAATGATAAGGAACTGAACGAGGCGGCAGCGGGTTTTGCTTGCATCGTTACTGGAGATGCAGCGATGAAACCGGCTTTGTTATTCGGCGCCGCCCTGTTGGCGGCGGGCCTCGTTGCCGGCACCGGCCGGAGCGCCTGCGCGCAAGCGGACCGGACCTTGGGGATCAATTGCACGGTAGCGGGCCATCAGCATTGCGGCGAGGATGGCCCGATCTTCGGCTCGCGGCGATGGTATGGCTGGCGTCACCATGACTGGCGCCACCACCGGCGCTACTGACGCGGGCGGCAATGCAGTGGGGGCAAAGGCGCGCGAACCGTGGCGCATTCGCGTGGGCAAAATCGCGTCGCCCGCCGTGCCCGCGCAAACGTTGCGTCAGACGATTTCGCCCACCTTACGGCTATAATCCCGCCGCTTTGCGCAATGCCGCGTTGATGCGGTCCTGCCAGCCCGGACCTTGGGCCTGAAAGGCGTCGAGCACGTCGCGGTCGATGCGCAGCGACACCGTTTCCTTGGCGCCGGGCAATGCCGGCGGCTTCGGCGCCGCCGCCTCGGGCTTGGGCGCGGTCACCGCCTTGAAGGCGCGTTCGGCCGCGGCGCGCGCATCGCCGCGGCG
>JASHQS010000012.1 GCA_030038995.1 Xanthobacteraceae bacterium | reverse complement strand
GCCGCGAAGACCAAAGGTTTCGCCGTCAACGTCAACTGCACGATCTTCGACGGCCATCCGGCCGAAGACATCGCCGCGTTCCTCGATCTCGCCAACGAGCTCGGCGTCGGCGTGTCGATCTCGCCGGGCTACGCCTACGAGCGGGCGCCCGACCAGGAGCACTTCCTCAACCGCCGCAAGACCAAGGAGCTGTTCCGAAAGGTCTTTGCGCTCGGCAAGGGCAAGAGCTGGAACCTGACGCATTCCTCCATGTTCCTCGATTTCCTCGCCGGCAATCAGGAATTTTATTGCACGCCGTGGGGCATGCCGACGCGCAACATCTTCGGCTGGCAGAAGCCGTGCTACCTGCTCGGCGAAGGCTACGCCAAGACATTCGCCGAGCTGATGGACACCACCGATTGGGACTCCTACGGCACCGGCCGCTATGAAAAATGCGCCAACTGCATGGCGCATTGCGGCTACGAGGCGACCGCGACCGAGGCCATGATGCAGCACCCGCTGCAGGCGGCGATGATCGCCTGGCGCGGCGTCAAGACCGCAGGCCCGATGGCGCCGGAAATCGACATGTCGCAGCAGCGCCCGGCGCAATACGTGTTCGACGGCCAGGTGCAGCAGCGGCTGTCCGAAATCCGCGCCAATGAAGCGCGCGAGAAAGCCGCCAAGAAGGCGGCGCGGACGTCGGCCAGCGCCGCGTAGCTTCGTTTATTTGTAGGGTGGCAAAGGCGCCAACGGGTCCGCGCGAAGCGCAGCCCGATGACAAGCTCCGCGCCGTGGCCACGTTTCACTCGCCGAAGCGGTCGGATAGCTGTCCTATATCGCCGCCCCAATCAAGGGGTAAAATACTTTGCGCCACGTAACGGTGAAAACTGCTATGGGGCCAATCGCGCACCCGCGAAACGAGCCCGTGTTTGACCGGATTGTAGTGGATGTAGTCGACATGGCGCTCCAAGTCGGCGTCGTCACGGATGGCATGCTCCCAATAGCGCTTGGGCGCTAAGATAACTCTGTTTCCCGGATGCGGTGCAGCGCGAAGCGGTGCACCGCTGATCCGGGATCGTCCCAAACGCGGCGCTTGTGACGGTCCCGGGTCTGCAGCGCACCACTTCGCTACGCTTCGTGCTGCGCTGCGCCCGGGAAACGCAACTATTTTAGCGCCCGTGCCCAATAGCGGCGCTGCCAAATTCCTTTTTCCCGTTTGGCGATTTTGCTGGCCGAGCGCGACTGCGATGCTGGAAGCCCGCGCGCGAAGCCGGATTTGAAGAGACTCCAGCGCGATGCGTAGACCCCAGCTTTTGCCGGGGCCTTGCCAAAGGAGGAACGCCGATCGCCGCGGATCAGTACCGCGTCGCGATCGGAGCGGCCCAGTCGAAGCGGTAATCCAACCTGGCGCGCACGATGTCCGACATGTCGTGGAAGGTCGCGCTCGAGGCGTTGAAAGTTTCGCCGTTGATCGTGATCGAAGGGCTCGGCGTGCTGAGCGTGTCTCTGCCAAGATCGACGTGCAGATATTCAACCCCGATGGACCAATGGTCGTTGAAGGCCCATTCGGCACCGACGCCGGCAGCCCATCCGGCCCTGGTCGTATCGTCGGTGACGGTCAGAGTGGCAACGCCGACCTCATCCTCGATCAACGAATGCTGCACGTTGCCGTACGCCAGGCCGCCGGTTCCGTAGAGCAGAAAGTGATCGAACGCTACGCCGACCCGTCCACGAACCGTGCCGAGCCAATTCTGCGTATCTTGCAAGCCCAGGACCGACGGTGAAGCGGCGACGCAACCGGTCGGCGAGAGCACGGGACAGCTAAAGGTGCTCGTGCCATTGCGGCCATCGAAGTCGGCCTCGACGCCCAGCACGATATTGTTGAATTGTCGATTGTATCCGATCTGGGCGCCGCCGATGATGCTGTCGGGATCAGCCGTATTGCTGACGCCGAGACCAAGGGGGACCCCTGCGGTAGGCGGAATGATGAAGTTTTCCGGGACGTCCCCCCACGAGCCGCCCACATTGCCGCCGATGTACCATCCGGTCCAGTTGAACGGCGGCGGGACCGGAGCGGGCGGTGCCTTGAGCGGCATGTCCGCAGCCATGGCGGGTCCAGCAGCCAGCGCACCAATAGCAACAAGAGCGAGGAGTGATTTCTTCATGTCGTCCCCCTTTTGGGCATTCCAAAATTATCTGGATTTTACCTCACCGCCGCCTCAGAAGATGTCACTTTCCGACCACAGTGAGAAACATTCGACTCTGTCTGAAGGTCGATTTTCCACTGCGTTATCACACCCTTAGGGCGCAGAAGCCGCTCGTTATATCCCCACCGGATCATCCGCCCGGCCTGCACATTGCGATAGCGGGCCATCGGCAAGCTGGGTGCGGCGCAGGGAGGTGATGGCGCGGTCGACCGCCTTTTCCTCCCCCGTGGAGCGAAGCGGAACGGGGGCAGGGGACCGCCCGAAGGGCGGTGGAGGGCGCGTCGGCGCTCCAGAATTTTCTCCGGCGCCCGCGCCCCGTCCATCGTCTTGCTTCGCAAGATGGTCCCCCCCGCTTCGCGGGTGAGGATATCTTCTCCAAGCTGCGACGCACGCGAGAAAGCCGCCAAGGCGGCGCGGACGTCGGCGAGCGCCGCGTAGCGCTTGCGAGCGCAAGATGAATCGTGCCGATGTGATACAGCTTTTGAAAAGCCATGAAGCCGAGCTCAAGCAGCCCGGGGTCGAGCGCCTGTTTCTCTTCGGCTCCGTCGCGCGCGATGCAGCGAAGGACGATTCGGACATAGACCTGTTTTTCGATCATGCGCGCGGACAACTCGGTCTCTTCGAGCTGATGGACGTAAAGGAACGGGCGCAGAAAATCCTCGGTCGGCGCACTGACATCATGACACGCGCCAGCCTGCATCCGGCTTTGCGGGATAAGAGCGAAGAAACCGCAGTCCGCGTGTTCTAATGGCGGATCGCTCGCTCTGCGCTTAACCGACATTGTAGAAGCAATCGAGCGCATCCATTCGGTGATCAGCACGTCGAGCTTGCAGGAATTCGAAGCCAATTGGCCGTCGCAATGGCTGATGGAACGAGGCGTGCTCATCATTTCCGAGATTGAGCGCGGCGTTATTTCTGCGCAATCCAAGGATTGAGAAGCGCAATTCCCATGGCTTTAAAATCAGCGACATTGCGCGTGACGACGGTCAGACCGTGCACCACCGCCGTTGCCGCGATCAAGGCGTCCCGTTCCGCGCGGCGGTTCGGAACGTGAAGCCGGGCGCAACATCGCGCCACTGCCGTATCGATCGGCAGGATGCGGCCATCGAACCTAAGCAGAATGTGACCGTCAATCCAGCTACGGAGCACGGCACCTTGCCTTGGGTCTTTGCGGCCGATTTGCAAGGCCCCCAGCTCGATTTCCAGAATCGAGATCGCCGAGAGAAAGAAGTTGGCGGCCGGTATTGCGCTGGCCCACGCCACCACATTGCCGTCTGCCCTGTCGGGGCGCCTGAGTTCGGAGATGACGTTGGTGTCGAGCAGAAACATCAGCGCAGATTGGCCGGTTTGGCGATCCCGCGGATGCGTGGCGGCGTGAATTTGAAATCGCCGGCGGCCGGCTGGGCGAGCGCCTGGGCGAGATTCACGCTGGCGCCGGCAAGCCGGCGATAATCTTCGATCGTCAGCAAGACATGGGCGGGCCTGCCGCGGTCGGTAATGAAGACGGGACCGCGCCGCGCGGCTTTCTTGGCGCCGCTCGTATCCTGGTTGAACTCACGACTGGTCACCGTCGTAACGGCCATTGCCTCGCTCCGTCCGGCTGCTGCGACATTATTGCCTCGCCAAACGTAGTTACGTTTCTACATCAAGGCAAGCGCATTAGATTAATGCACGCGGCAAAGCCGAAACGCCGGCCGTGCAAAGCGGGGGCCTCGGCTGACCCGACGCGATCCGGCCCCACCCGATAGAAAAGGCCCCGGCTTTGCCGGGGCCTGCGCGGGAGGAATGCCGATCGTCGCGGATCAGTAGCGCGTGGCGATCGGGCCGCCGAAGTTGAACTTGTAGCTCAGACGGCCGACCACCTGATCAATGGTCAGCCGGCTCGTATCGGTAACGATGAACGGCGTACCGCCATTGCTGACCGCCGCAGTGAAGTTCGAATAGGCGAGATCGAAGTGGTCGTATTCGATGCCGGCGACGAAGTTGTTCCAGAGCTGGTAATCAAGCCCGACGCCGGCGGTCCAGCCGCTGTTGCTTTGCGAGTTTGACGCCGTGAACGGTGTATTCGGCGCGAGCGCAATGGGGGCGTTGACCATCCAGTTTGTATTGGCGCCGGCCCAACCACCCTTCACGTAGAGCAGCGCCTGATTGAAGGCATAACCGACCTGACCGGTCGCGGTGTACAGCGAGTTGACTTTGAGTGTCTCGGTCTCGGTGGGGAAGAACGCGGCGGAAGCAGTGCTGACGGAGTCATTCAGGTCGGCCCAAGCCGCCGTGCCTTCGACGCCGATGACGATGTTGTTGCTGAACTGATAACGGACCCCGATCTGGCCGCCGAATATCCCGCCGTCGGGATTATGGGTGACGCCGACGCACGGCGGACATCCGACGGTGGAGTTATCCATCCAGCTCTCATGGCCCCAGCCGCCACCGCCCTCGATGCCGATGTAAAGACCGGTCCAGGAAGCGACCACCGGCGGCGGCGCCGGCGGCGCCTTCAGCGGCATCCCGAGGTCGGCGGCCATGGCGGGCGCGGCAATGAGCGCGCCGATCGCAGCAAGGCCGAGTACCGATTTCTTCATGGAGTCCCCCTTTGGGTATTTCAAATCTGATTCGATTTTATCCGAGCCCTGCCCGGATGGCTGTGACCTTTAGACCACAATGCGCAAGATTCGCCGTGTCTGGAACACGACTTTGCACGGTTCCAGCAGGCCTTTGGCATGGGAGGCAGAAGGCTCGGCCCCTCCATCCCACGCGGGCTTTCCACCCCGCGAGGCCAGCCGCCATGCGCGCTTTGAACGCGGCGCCGGTAAACGGCGATCTTCGTCTCGAGCGCGGCGTCGACCGGCTCGCCCAGATGGTGCCGCAGCAGCACGTATTCGGCCGGGATCGTGGTGTCGGCTTCCAGTTCGAACAGCCAATGACCGTCGTGGTGCTGGGGCGCCAACGGCGCTTCGGCCGCACGATCGATCGCGCGCTGCAGATCCCGGTCGCTGGAATGCGCTTCGTTCATGGCGGACTCGTTGCCGATCGGCGGGCGACGAGTGCGGCGGCCCGGTTGCCGGAGCGGATCGCGCTTTCGATGGTTGCAGGCAGGCCGGTATCGGTCCAGTCGCCAGCAAGCGCGAGATTGTGCCAGCGCGTTTCCGAAGCCGGCCGTTTGGCGTCCTGCGCCGGCGTGGCGGCAAAGGTGGCGCGGCGCTCGCGCACGATCTGCCACGGCGGCAGCGGGCTCGGCAGGCCGGTCACAGCCGCGACCTCGTTCCAGATCGTCTTGGCCAGAATATCGCGCGGCATGTCGAGAAAACGGTCGCCGGCGCTGATGGTGATCGACACGCGGCCGGGAAACGCAAAAACCCACTGCACCACGCCGTTGAGCACGCCGAGGATCGGCGGCTGCCCGGCCGGCGCATCGATGGCAAAATGGGCGTTGACGATGGCGCGAAATTCGGTCGGCACCGAGAGGCCATCGACCAGCGCGGCCGCCGCATAAGGCGGCACCGCAAGGATCACCGCATCGGCGGTGCCGAGCGCGATCGTTTCGCTGCCGAAATCGAGCGCCACGACGCGGTCGGCGGCAAAGCGCAGCGCGCGCAATTGATGCTCCAGGCGCACCGCCGCGCCGCGGCTCCGCAGCGTGTCGAGCGCCGGCTCGATCAGCGTCGCGCCGAGGCCGTCGCGCGCGACGAGCGGCCGGCAGGCGCGGCCGCCGGCGCCGAGCGTTTCGCGGATCACCGCGCTCGCCAGCCGCGCCGATCCGAGCGGCGGCTCGATGTTGAGCGCGGCGAGGAGCAGCGGCTCGACCAGGCGGCGGTAGAGCGTTCCGTCGCAGGCGATGACCTCGGCCACGCTCTTTCCCGGATGCGGCCAGAGCAATGTCGCCAGCGCGAAGTAATCCGGCGCGCGCGTGCCCGGCACCCGCCGGCCGCGGTCGAAAATCCACAACGGCAGCCGGCCGTCGTTGAAGCGCAAGGTCCAACGCTCGCGGCTCCGGAAATCCACGAACGCGAATTCCGCTCGCGGCGGCCCGACCAGCCGCTCGGCGGCACCGATGCTGCGCAGATAGCCGAGCGCGGCGTGATTGCCGGACAGCAACAAATGATTGCCGTTGTCGATGGTCATGCCGAGCGCGGCATCGCGATACGAGCGGCAGCGGCCGCCGGCAAACGCGGTCGCCTCGTGCACGATGACGCGCTCGCCGCGCGCCGATAGCGCGAGGGCGGCGGAAAGGCCGGCGATCCCGGCGCCGATGATGTGAACCGTGCGCGTCATACCGAAAGCCGCATCACAACAGGTTGCGCAGCACGATCAACAAAAGCCGCGCGCGCGGCAGCCGCACCGGCTTACGGGGCGGCGCAAAGCCGCGGGCGACCAGGCGATCGAGGATGAGACCATAGGCCTCGGCCATGATGCGCGGCGCCCGCACGGTGCGGCGCGGCGCCTGCCTCATGATGGTATGCGCCTCGGCAAAATGCTGCCGCGCCAGCTCGACCAGCACGCCGCAGGCCGCGCCGAGCATCGGATTGGCCAACACCGTTTGCGGCTCGGTGCTGATGATGCCGGCGTCGCGCAGCGCATCGCGGGGCAGATAAAGCCGGCCCAACGCCGCGTCCTCGTCGAGATCGCGCAGAATGTTGGTGAGCTGCAGCGCGCGGCCGAGCTGATCGGCGAGCGCCAGCCCGGCGTCGCGCGCCATGCCGAACACGCGCACCGAGAGGCGGCCGACCGCGCAGGCGACGCGGTCGCAATAAAGCTCGAGCGCGGCGCGGTCGGGCGCGCGGATATCGGCGACCACGTCCATCTCCATGCCGTCGATCACGGCAAGAAAATCGGCCCGCTGCAGGTCGAAATTTTGCACCGCCGGCGCCAAGCCGCGAAGCTGCGGCGGCGTCGTACCGGCATAGAGCGCATCGATATCGGCGCGCCAGCGCTGCAATTGGGCTTGGCGCGCCTGGCGCGGGCCGGGATCGTCGGCGATGTCGTCCACGGCGCGGCAGAACGCGTAGATTTCGAACATCGCCTCGCGCTGCGGGCGCGGCAGAATGCGCATGCCGCCGTAGAACGAGCTGCCGGCCGCGCGCGCGGCCGCCGGCGTGGGCTGCTCCTTCACTTACGCACCCCGTGGCTTGTGCGCGGCAGCCGAAAAGCGCCGGGTGAAGCGCCGCGCCGCGCCGCGCAGCGCGCCGGTGACGGTGAGCCCGGCGACCGCCGGCAGCCGCAGATGCACCGGCTCACTCAGCGGATCGCGTGCCATCAGCAAACGGGTGAGTCGGTGCGCCAACGTATTGATGACGGAGACTTCGAGGCCGAGCCGCCGATCCTCGATCAGCAGCGGAAAAATATCGCTTTCGCCGAGCAAGCGCTCGGTCCGCTCGGCGAGGCGATGCAGGCAGCCGAGCAGCGCCGGCGATGCCCGCGCTTGGCCCAGCGCCTCGACGGTCGCGCCCGCGGCGGCGAGCGCGTCGAGCGGCACGTAGACGCGGCCGAGGTCGAGATAATCGTTCTTGCAGTCCTGCAGGTGATTGATGATCTGCAAGGCGGCGCACAACGCGTCGTTGGCCGGCCAGGTGTCGCGGCTCTCGCCGTGCACGTCGAGCACGAAGCGGCCGACCGGCATGGCCGAGAGCGAGCAATAGCCGATCAAATCCTCCCAGTCGCGGTAGCGCAGCTTGGTCACGTCGAGCCTGAAGGCGGCAAGCAGATCCTGGGCGTGCTTGGGCGCAAGCTTGTGCTCGGCGAGTTTTCCACGCAGCCGCACCGCGACCGCATCGGTGTCGTTGCGCCCGCTCAGCCCGGCGTCGAGACGGTCGAGCAGCGCGAGTTTCTGATCCGGCGGCAGCGTGGCGTGATCGGCAATGTCGTCGGCGGTGCGCACGAAATCGTAGAACGAAAGAATGATGCCGCGGTGGCGCGGATGAATGAGCCGGGACGCGACCGGGAAATTTTCGTCCCGATGCCCCTTGCCCGAGCGCCAGGCGCCGGCGTCGCTGTGGCGGGCGTCATTCATCGCAATTCCGAAACATCGGCCTGGGCGCGGCCTTTCCACATGCCGCCGCGCCCGCGCGCATGCTGATAGGCGGAATCAAACGTAAAGGCCATATAGACCGCGGCAATCGCCGGCAGCGCCAGGCCGCGCAACGCCGACAATCCGTAGAACCGCAAGGTCGGGCGGAACGCGAGCGCCATCAACAGCCAGACGAACAGGCCGAGGAACTGCGCCAGCCCATCGGCAAACACGGTCAACACCACCGGCGCGAGATACGTGAGCGCGAGCCCGGCAATGGTGCCGGCAAGGACGAGCGGCGAATAACCGAGCTGCGCATAAGCGGTGCGCGACACCATGCGGCGAATATCGGCAAGTCTCGCATAAGCGCGGATGCTGTGCACGCGTTCGGTCAGCCCGATCCAGATCGGGCCCTGCGCTTTGAGCAATTTGGCCAGCGCGCAATCGTCGATCAGCGCGCCACGGATCGCCGTCAGCCCGCCGGCCTGGCGCAGCGCGTCGCGGCGCACCAGCATGCAGCCGCCCGCCGCCGCCGCGGTGCCGCGGCGCGGATCGTTGGCCCAGGCGAACGGATAAAGCATCTGGAAGAAAAAGATGAAGGCCGGCACCAGAAGGCGCTCGGCAAAACTCTTGCAGCGCAGCTTCACCATCAACGAGGTGAGGACGAAACCGTTCGCCAGCGCGCGGGCGACGAGCTGCGACAACGCATCGGCGCCGTAGATGATGTCGGCATCGGTGAACAGCAGATAGGCCGGCGGGTTCGCCGCCTGGTCGACCAGCGCCACGCCCTGGTGCTGCGCCCATAATTTGCCGGTCCAGCCCGTGGGCAGCGGCCGCCCGCTCACCACTTTGAGCCGATCGGCGTTGCCGAGGTTTTCCGCCGCAGCGCGCGCGGCCTGCGCAGTGCCGTCGCGGCTCTGGTCGTCGACCACGATGATGTCGAACTCGCCCGCATAATGCTGACGCAGCAGCGACGAGACCGTTTCGCCGATGCAGGCCGCCTCGTCGCGGGCCGGAATAACGGCGGCAATCGCCGGCCACGCGCCGTTCCAGGACGGAATCCCGCCCGGTGCCGCCCGGTCGTCACGCTCGGCGGCAAGCCAAAAGCCGCCGCGGACCGCGAGCAAGTACAGCCAGATCGCGAGCACCATTGACGCTACAAGCTCGTTGGCCACAGATAGCTCTCGTAATGACCCATGTTGGGCCGCAGGACCCCGCCCTGGCCGGGCGCCCGGGTGCCATCCGGCACAATCGTTATCCGGTAAATGTAGGATCGAAAACAGCACCCCACAGGGAGGCCGGACCGCTGGGCAGCACCCCATGAACGGCAAGAATACCAAGAAAGACAATAGGAAAGACGACAAGCAAGGCAATTCGTTCCTGGCCCGGCTCGATGCCGTGGCGGCAGATATGGAAGCGCTGCTCGACCGGCTCCTGGCGGCAAAGCCGGAGCTTGGCGAATTGTCCCGACCGGAGCGGCTCATCGAAGCCATGCGCTACGCCAGCCTCGGCGGCGGCAAGCGGTTTCGGCCTTTTCTGGTGGTCGAATCCGCGGCCCTGTTCAAGGTGCCGCGGCAGCGCGCCTTGATGGCGGGCGCAGCGCTCGAATGCGTGCACTGCTATTCGCTGGCGCATGACGATCTGCCCGCCATGGACAACGACGCGCTGCGCCGCGGCCGTCCCACCGCGCACAAGAAATTCGACGAGGCGACCGCGATTCTTGCCGGCGACGGCCTGCTTACCTTCGCGTTCGACATCCTGTCGCGCAGGAAGACCCATCCGGATGCCGCCGTGCGCGTCGAACTCATTGGCGCGCTGGCGCGCGCCGCCGGCATCGGCGGCATGGCGGGCGGCCAGATGCTCGACCTCGCCGCCGAGGGCCGGTTCGCCGGCAACGGGCCGCAGCGTCTCGACGAAGGCGAGGTGCGGATGCTGCAGGCGATGAAGACCGGCGCGCTGTTGCGCTTTGCCTGCCAGGCCGGCGGCATTTTGGCGGCAGCGGCAAAACGCGAGTGCGCCGCGCTCGATCGCTACGGCGTTGCGGTCGGCCAGGCCTTCCAGATCGCCGATGACCTCCTCGATCTGGAAGGCGACCCGGCGCTGGTCGGCAAATCGACCGGCAAAGACGCCGACGCCGGCAAGGCCACCATGGTGAGCGTGCTCGGCGTCGCCGAAGCCAAGGCGCGGCTGCGCCGATTGGTAGGCGAGGCCGAGGAGGCTTTGGCGCCGTTCGGCGCCGCGGCTGGCATCCTGATCGAAGGCGCGCGATTCGTCGCCGAGCGGCACGCCTGAAGGGCGGGCGTGCGGCCCGACGCCCGCGATGTGCACAACGCCTGGACTCGCAATAGATGACGAATAATAATGTCACCGTTTTGCCAGCGTCAGCGTTCATCGGCGCTTCAGGGCGGGCGCCGAATCCGATCAAACCGCGATTGAAGTTCGTATGCGGCGCGCTTATTTGCGGGCGGTCGCCCGGCCTTGCGCGCCTGCCACCAGGAGCGAAACCGGACCCAAATCGTCCGGCACTTTCGGAACACTAAAGGCTCATGAGCATCGACGCGTATCGGATTCTGCGGGCGGCTGGCGCTTTGCTGACGGCGTTCGGCTTGGCGTTCGGTTTGGCGCCCGCGCACGCGCCGCTGTCGGGCGCGTATGCACAGGACGCTGCCCGCGCGGCCGCGCCGTATCGGCGCGCTGCAGTCCGTGCGCGCACCGGTAAAACGCCGAGCCGAACGCCGGCTGCGGCGCCCGCCGCCGCGGCGAAGCCGGAATCGCTGCCGGCGCGAACGCCGTTCACTGCCGAGGATGATGCCGTTGCCGTCGTCCCGGGCATGCCGGATGTGCGCTTCTGGGCGGATTCGACAGCCGACTTCACCAATGCGCTGCCGGCCAAGCCCGGGCCGTGGCTCGCTCTCTCCAGCGGCGGCGAGGACGGCGCTTTTGGCGCCGGCCTCCTTGCCGGCTTGAGCGCGTCCGGCAAGCGGCCGGATTTTTCCGTCGTCACCGGGGTGAGCACCGGCGCGCTGTTGGCGCCGTTTGCCTTTGCCGGTTCGAAATACGACGAAGCGATGCGCAAGGACTTCACCACGATAACGTCGGCCGATATTTTCGAAGTCGGCGCCACGCCGGAGAGCTTCGTCGATACCTGGCCGCTGAAAGACTTCATCGCCAAGGAATTTACCCCGGCGATGCTCGCCGACATCGCCGCCGCGTATCGCCGCGGCCGGCGCCTGTTCGTGATCACCACCGATCTCGACGCCGAACGCTCCGTGGTCTGGAACATGGGCGCGATCGCCGCTCACGGCGGCGATCAGGCGCTCAACCTGTTCCGCGCGGTATTGCTCGCCTCCAGCAGCATACCGGGCGCGTTCCCGCCGGTGCTGATCGACGTCGAGAGCAACGGCAAGCGTTTTGCCGAGATGCACGTCGACGGCGGCGTCGGCGGCCAGTTTTTTGTCGCGCCGGCCCAATTGATGGCGGCGACCGCCGACTACCGGCTGCCGGCGACGGCGCTTTACGTCGTGGCCGATAGCGGGCTGCAGCCGGACTTTCAGGTCGTCAAGCGCACCACGGAGTCGATCCTCGTCCAAACGGTCGGCATGGCGGTGAAGGTCGATACCCGTCTGATGCTCGACCGCGCTTATTTGGTCGCCAAGCGCAGCGGCGTTGCCTTCAACGTCGCCAGCGTGCCGCCGAATTTTTCCGCGCCGAGCCACGGCGCCTTCGATCCCGACTACATGCGCGCGTTGTTCCAGGTCGGCTACGATCAGGGCAAAGGCGCAACGCCGTTTGCCACCGCGCCGCCGCCCTATCCGGCGGCCCCGGCGGCCCCGGCGTCGTCGCCGCAGCATCCCGAGAAAACCGGAGCGAATCGATGAAAAGAATTTTCAGTGCGGGTCTCGCCGCCATGTTGGCGATTTTGATTGCAGCGGCCGCGGTGATGCCGTCGGACGCGGCGGCGCGGCGGCGCGGACCTCCCAGCAACGCCTATGACGGGCTTTGGAGCGTGTTGATCGTCACGGTCTTCGGCGATTGCGACCGCGCCCTGCGCTATCGGCTGCGCATCGTCGGCGGTCGTGTCGTCAAGGCCGACGCCGACGACTCGTCCTATGACGTCGCCGGTGCGGTGGGCCGCGACGGCGCGATCGGCGTGACGGTTTCAGGCAACGGCCAGACCGCAAGCGGCACCGGCCGGCTGACGGCTGCCCAGGGCCATGGTGTCTGGCGCACCTCGAACGGCCACTGCTCCGGCCGCTGGACCGCCGAACGGCGCGAGTGACCGCCTCGTAGCTCGACGTGTTTCAATTCTCGTTCGGCCATCGGCGCAATGTCCACGCGGTCGCGCATGCCGCGTGGGCAAAATCGCGCTCTTGCGTTAGCGCAGATCAATTAGCTGGCGATTTTGCCCGCCCTACGGCTCAGCCGGTCTTGCGCGCGGTGACGTTGGCGTTCCACCACGGGCAGACGTCGGCCGCGCGCGCAAAATTGCCGTCCATGACGTTGACGGCGACGCGGCCGCCGGCTTCCGCGACGGCGACGCGCATGCGGCGGGCTTCCTCGCGCGCCTCTTCGCCGAGCCACATGCGGTCGTGGCCCCACAGGCTCGGACCCTCGGTGCGCTCGTGCGGCGTCCAGTTGGCCGGATCGATGGTGCGGCCGCCCCAGCCGTATTCGACCAGAAAGCGCGACGGCGACCACGAATAGAACGAGGTGACGTGGTCGTTGACGTGGCGGCCGAGCGTGGTGCCGATCATTTCCGGGCGGCGCAGCGCCAGGTCGTAGGCCTGGCCGACGTCGTCGAGATAATACAGCTCGACCATCAGATGATGGATGCCGTTCTTGCCGGTGTCGATGAAAGCGAGGCTGTGGTGGCGCGGATTGACGTGGAAGAAATAGGCCTTGAACGGTTTCAGGATGTAGTCGCTCGGCCTGAAATTCAGAATCTCGGTGTAGAACGGCACCACCTCGTCGAGCCGCCCCGCGGTGAGCACGGCATGGCCCATGCCGAGCGGGCCGGTGCGGAAGCCGGAAATCGAGCGGCCGGGCTTGAAGGCATCGCTCGCGACCTCGGCGCCGTGAAAAACTTCGAGCCGGTTGCCGATCGGGTCGGCGAACACGATCAAATCCTTGACGCGGCGCTCGTCGGCCAGCGCCCGCGCGCCGTGCGCGACCTTGACGCCGGATTTTTCCAGATGCGCGGCGAGCGCGTCGAGCGCGGCGGCGTCAGCGACCTCCCAGCCGTAGAACGACGGCCCCTCGGCTTTGTCCTCGTGCACGATCACGCGCTGCTTGCGGTCGTCCATGCGCAGCGCCAAGGTGCCGCGGCTTTTCTCGACCAATTGCATGCCGAGAAAGCGGGTGCCGTAAGCGGCCCAATCCTCGAGGTTGTTGCTGCGGATGCCGACATAGCCCAGAGCTTGCAGACCCATCGCGGCGCTCCCGAACGGATTTTGGTTCATTCTATCAGGTTTGAAGGTAATGGGTAAAACGACGGCTGCAAGCGGACCATCGATATTATAATGCGGCGCCGATCAGGTCTGGCGCAGCCTCAATCGAATCCCAAAAATCTGCAGAACTCCGCGACCGGCGCGCGCGGCGAGCGGAACGCGTTGGCCGGGTGTTTGCGGTCGCCGTAGCCGATCGCCACGGCGCAGAACAGCATCTGTTCGAGCGGCATGGCGACGAACGCGCGCACGATGCGATGCAGGCGCGCCCAGGATTCCTGCGGGCAGGTATCGAGGCCGTAGCCGCGGGCAAGGAACGCCAGCGCGTGGATATAGCCGCCGAGGTCGGCCCATTGGCCGGGACCGAGCTTGCGGTCGATGGCGATGAACAGCGCGACTGGCGCGTTGAAGAACGCGAAATTGCGCTTGTATTGCGCTAGCCGCCCCGCCGCGTCGCCGCGGCCGACGCCGAGCGCGCCGTAGAGCTGGACGCCATGCGCCTCGCGCCGCGACTTGTATGGCTCCCACAGCATCTTCGGGTAGATCGGATATTCGGTCTCCTCCTGGTGCGGGTCGTGGTCGGCGAGGTACGCGGCAACCTGCCGCTTGATCTCGGCGAGCGGCGCGCCGGTCAGCGCATAAACGTGCCAAGGCTGCAGATTGCCGCCGGACGCCGCGCGCGCCGCGCGGGCGAGCAGATCGCGGACGATGTTTTGATCGACCGGCTTGTCGAGAAAGGCGCGGCAGGACAGCCGCGTATCGGCCGCTTCGAAGACGTTCATCATGATAATGAAACTATGAGTTTGCTGGACTCGCCTTAACCGGGTCGCGTGGCGCCGTCGATCGCAACGGCTTTCTCTGATCGCATCGCACACGTTTCACCAACATCACTGCATTTCGTCTTCCGGCGCATCCGGTCCCGCAAGCCGCGGCGCCGGCGGCGCCAGCGCGTCCGCATCGTTCAGGCCCGGCAATGCCTCCGGCGCGGCGTTGTGCACGCGATAAAGCTGCGGCGCGGCGCGGTTGATGTGCAGCTGAAAAATGTCGGGCCGATTGTAGTGGCCGGCGAAGTCGTGGCGCAGCTTCATCAGGATGCCGAGCTCGAGGTCGCATTCGGCGTAGAGCATGCCCTCCTCGGCGCCCAGCGGGCCGGCGATGATGCGCGAATTGGGCGCCACGATCACGCTGCCGCCGCAGCAATCCGGACTGCGCAGGAATTTCTCGGCCGCCGGCCCGGCCGCGAGTTTTTCGATCATCGCCTCATCGACCGTGCCGCAGGCCGAAACCACGAACGCTTTGCTCATCTGCGCGAACGCTTGCGAGTCGACGGCGACGCGGTTGCGCATCGGGTCGCCGCTCGTTGGAAAATGGTTCGGCCAGCTCATCACATGGATGCGCGTGCCTTCGGCGGTGAGCGCGAACACCGCCAGCGGATTGGAATTCTCGCCGCAGATGAGCCCGCTCATGGGTCCGAACGTGGTCTGGAATGCGCCGAACGTGTCGCCGTAGCCGCCGGTATGGACCAGCCGCTCGCCCACGGTCGGCATGATCTTCTGGTGCTTGCCGATCAGCGCGCCGTCCGGGCCGATATAGACTTGCGTGTTGAACAGGGTGCCGATCGTGTTCGGCAGCTTTTCGCACACGCCCATCACCACATAGGCGCCGGCTTGGCGCGCCGCGGCAGCGAGCGCCGCGGTTTCCGGCCCGGGAATTTCCACCGCGTTCTTGAAAAGCTCGACCGAGAGCCGGTTGGCGATGGCGCCGGTCGCCACGTGATGGTGGTACCAGACCGGATGCGCCGGGATGAATCCTTCCGGAAAGCCGATCACCCGCGCGCCATTGCGGCCGGCCTCGCGGATCAGGCCGCAGGCCTTTTCGGTCGAGCCGGCGCGGTCCAAGAACACCGAGGCGGCCTGCACGGCGGCCACTTTGACTTTTTCGTACGTATCACCCATGACGATCCAAACTTGTAGCCCGGATGGCGCGGAGCGCAATCCGGGAATGCGGATGCGCCGGCGACTCAGCTCCCGGGTTTCGCTGCGCTCAACCCGGGCCACGGCCGACGATTAATACGGCGTCTTGTTGATATCGCCCGACCCGGTGACGTACCAGCGCTCGCTGACGAACGGCTTGCCGGCGAGCCGGTCGGCGAGCCAGTCGGCCAAAAGGATCGGCGGGAACGGGCCGAGATTGGCGGCCGGCACATTGCCGACCGAATGGCGCGATTCCTGATAGACCACCATCTGCTTCGGCCCGTTGAGCGCCGCCATCAGGCGCTCGGAATGTTCGAGCGGGCTCAATTCGTCGGCCTCGCCGGCGACGCACAGATAGGGCACGCGGATCTTTTCGGCGTGGCCTTCCCAGGTGATGGTCTTGCGGAATTCGTCGAACTCGTCCTCGTCGGTGATGCCCGCCATGTACATGAAGCGCTTCTTGAAGGTCGGCGAGGCTTCCTGAAAGATGGTGTGGCAGCCGGGCTCGTGGCATACCGACATCACCGCGCAGGCTTTTATGCGTGGCTCGTTGGCGGTGAGCACAGTGCCGAACAGCGAGCCGAAGCTCGTTCCGGCAACGGCGATGCGCGCGGCGTCGAGCTCCGGGCGCGCCGCGATCCAGTCGACCAGCGCCGGGCCCGCGGCGATCCAGTTTGGCATGGAGAAATACAGCCCGATCATCGGCGCCTCGTATTGGCCGGGCCCGTCGATCGCCAGCACCGCCATGCCGCGGTTGAGATACTTGTCGCCGTATAGCGCGACCTGGATTTCCTTGTAGCTGTCCATGCCGGGAACGGCGATCACCACCGGCAGTTTTTTGCCGCCGGAAAAATGCGGCGGCAGATGCAGCCAGCCCGGAAGCGCCTTGTCGCGCAACGCCACCCACACCGCCTCGACGTGATGATCGGCGAGCGCCGCGTATTTGGCGTAGCACTCGCGCTTCTTGTTGTTGCAGGCGATGTTGGTCTCGTCGTTCTCGTCATACGGCCATTGCGCGGCGCCCCAGTGCACGGCAGCCATGAAGAAATTATCGCGCGCGGTGATTTTGTGGTCGGCGGCCGCGGCGGCGTTGGCCTTGGCCTCGCGGCGGCGCGCCACGGCCGCGAAGGCCGGGCCGATATCGGCCATCTTCTTCACCCGCTCGCGGATGCCGGCGAAGTCGGCATTGGCCTCGATGCCGCACGGCGCATGGATGTAGAGCGAGCGCGGCTGATCCCAATCGATGCCGTTGGCGCGGATGATGTTGTCAATCAGCCAGCGCTGGGCGTCGAACCGGCGCACGCGCGGCGGGCCGCGATGGTCGAGGATCGGCGGAAATCCTTGGGCCGGGCGATTCATGGGCTGCCTCCTCTGCGGCGCGGGCGAATGCGTGGTTCGCCGAAAGCGCGTGCCGACCATTATCGGCGCACCGCGTGGCGGCTTGTCAACGACGCGGGCGCCGGGCCGCCGGCCGCCGCGCGAGCATTGACAAGCCAGCGCGGCGGGCCATCCTGACCGCCCGCCGTGGAGGAACCGATGCCGCAGCAAACGAACGTGACGGCGGCCATCGCCTATGACGATTTGCGCGAATGGCTGGCCGCCGCCGAGGCGCTGGGCGAGGTGCGCCACGTCGAGGGCGCGAGTTGGCAGGAGGATATCGGGCTCGCCGCCGAGGCGATCCTGCGCGACGAGAACGGCCCCTGCGTGGTGTTCGACGACGTCCCCGGCTGCCAAAAGGGCTTTCGCGTGCTGCTCAACATGTTCGCCGGCACGCGCCGCAACATGACGCTGGGCTTTCCCGACCACCTCGACAAGTGGGAGCTGAGCGACGCCTATCGGGCGGCGTATCTCGCCGAGCCGAAGATCGTTGCGCACGAGATCGTCGATGACGGCCCGGTCTTGGAGAACGTCATGACCGGCGACGACGTCGACGTCACCAGATTCCCGGCGCCGATCTGGCACGAGAAGGACGGCGGCCGCTACATCGGCACCGGCACTTACAGCATCACCCGCGATCCCGAGGAAAACTGGCTCAATGCCGGTGCCTATCGCGCCATGGTGCACGACGCCAAGTCGGTCGGCATCGTCACCGCGCGCGGCCACCACGGCTACATCCACCGCGAAAAATACTGGGCGCGCGGCGAAGCCATGCCGGTGGCGATGGTTTTGGGCGGCGATCCGCTGGCGTTCTTCTACGGCGGCGTCGAGGCGCCGTACGGCACGTTCGAACTCGACGTCGTCGGCGGCATGCGCGGCCGGCCGACCAAGATGGTGCGCGGAAAAATCACCGGCCTGCCGTTTCCGGCCAATGCCGAGATCGTGCTCGAAGGCTTTGTCACCCCCGACAAGCGCAAGGATGAAGGCCCGTTCGGCGAATGGACCGGACATTATGCCGGCGGCCGCAGCCCGGTCGCGGTGCTCGACGTCAAGGCGATCTATCACCGCAACGATCCGATCCTGCTCGGCGTGCCGCCGATGGGCGGCGGCCCTGACGAGATGGCGCGCTATCGCGCGGTGATGCGCTCGGCGATGATCAAGCAGAACATGACCAATGCGGGCGTGCCCGGCGTGCAGCAGGTGTGGTGCCACGAGGTCGGCGGCGCGCGCCTGCTGCACGCCATCTCGATCACGCAGCTTTACCCCGGCCACGCGGTGCAGGCGGCGCATGTCGCCGCGCAGTGCGGCGCCTCGGCCTATGCCTCCAAATATATCGTGGTCTGCGACGACGACGTCGACGCGACCAATCTCGACCACATGCTGTGGGCGATGCTCACCCGCACCGATCCCAGGGAATCGATCCAGTTCATCACCGGCGCGTGGGATTCGCCCGCCGATCCGGCGCTGCCGCCGGAGCGCCGCGCCGCCGGCGACCTCACCCATTCGGTGGCGCTGATCAACGCCTGCAAGCCGTGGCACTGGCGCGACAAGTTCCCGCCCACCAACACGCCGAGTCCGGAGGTCGCGCGCAAGGCCAAGGAAAAATTCGGCTGGCTGCTGGATGGGAAGAAATAACGGTCGCGGGGCGGACAACATTAGTTCGTCATGCGCGGGCTTGACCCGCGCATCCATGCTGAATTTTAACAATGAGAGTATTGCCAACAAATCGCGTTCCATCCATTCAGTATGGACCGCCGGGTCAAGCCCGGCGGTGACGATTTGAGGGAGCAAGTATCAGATGAAACTCGCCGTCCCGGACATGATTTCGCCGTCGTACTTCGTGGCCGAGGCCGCGATCGAACTCGGCTTGTTCAAGGCCGAAGGGCTCGATGTGTCGCTCGAGCTGGTCTATCCGGTCGACAAGGCCTACGCGGCGCTGCGCGACGGCAAGATCGATTTCGTCGGCGGCGCGGCGCACGGCGTGCTGTCGGCATTTCCCGGTTTCAAAGGCGCCAAGCTGATCGCCGCCCAGGCGCAGGGCATGT
Source organism: Xanthobacteraceae bacterium (assembly GCA_030038995.1). Classification (GTDB taxonomy): domain Bacteria; phylum Pseudomonadota; class Alphaproteobacteria; order Rhizobiales; family Xanthobacteraceae; genus BOG-931. The sequence goes on along the minus strand of JASHQS010000012.1, from coordinate 3,701 downwards.
ACTGGTTTCTGGTGATGCGGTCGGATCTCGGCGCCAGGCGCGGCGAGCTTGACATCGTCAAGGGCTGCACCATCGGCGCGGCGCCCTGGGTCAACATGGGCTTGCGCGGGCTGTTGCTCGCCGCCGGCATCGATCCGGAACGCGACCGCGTCAGCATTGCGCCGGTGCCGGGCGCGCTCGGCACAGTGCCGAATTTCGGCGTCATGGCGGCGAAGGCGCTCGAAGCCGGCAAGCTCGACGGCTTTTGGGCCAACGGCATGGGCGCCGAGGTCGCGGTGCGCGGCGGCTACGGCACCGTGGTGATCGACGCGCGCCGCGGCGACGGCCCGAAACAGTGCTTCAACTTCACGGCACCGACCATCGCCACCACCGACGCCCTGATCGCGCGCTCGCCCGACATGGTGGCCGCCACCGTGCGCGCCATCGTCAAGACCCAGGCGGTGCTGAAAGCCGACGTGGCGCGCGCCAGCGAGGTCGGCCGAAAACTTTTCCCGGCAGCCGAAGCCGCGCTGATCGCCGAATTGATCCGCCGCGACCTGCCGTATTACGACGCCACGCTGTCGCGCGATTTCATCGCCGGCATGACCGCGTTCGCCCGCAGCGAGGGCGTGCTCGACGGCGCGGCGGCGTACGAGGACGCGGTGGCGGCGCAGTTCGCGCCATTGTGGAAGGGCTAGGCGTTCGCGGCAAGGCGCGGCGGCGCATTTGCGCGTTTCCGCCACAACCATCAGCTTCGCCGCGCGTTTGTTATGATGACCGCCTGACCCCGAATGGAGGCGACCATGGCTGACGAAAAAACTTCACCCGCCGGGCCCGATCTCACCCGCGGCGTTGCGCTGTCCGATTTCATCGACGGCCGGCTGCTCGGACATGTCGGCGACGAAGAGGTGCTGCTGGTGCAGGGCGGTGCCGACATATTCGCGATCGGCGCCCATTGCACGCATTACCACGGGCCGCTGGCCGAAGGCATCGTTGCGGATGGGACCGTGCGCTGCCCATGGCACCATGCCTGCTTCGATCTGCGGAGCGGCGACGCGGCCCGCGCCCCGGCGCTGAGCCCGGTCGAGTGCTGGAAGGTCGAGCAGCGCGACGGCCGCATCGTCGTCCGGGAAAAGCGCGAGCAAGCCGCACCGCGCCTGCCCGCCGCGAAAAATCTGCCCGGCCGCATCGTCATCGTCGGCGGCGGCGCCGCCGGTTTTGCCGCCGCCGAGATGCTGCGGCGGCGCGGTTTTGCCGGCAGCATCGTGATGCTGAGCAACGATGCCGCCGCGCCGGTCGATCGGCCGAACCTGTCGAAGGATTATCTCGCCGGCAGCGCGCCGGAGGACTGGGTGCCGCTGCGGCCGGACGGCTTCTATTCCGGCAACGGCATCGAGTTGCGGCTCAACACCGAGGTCGTCCGCATCGATCCGAAAGCGCGCGAAGTTGCGGTCGCGGGCGGCCATACGTTCGCCTACGACCGACTCCTGCTCGCGACCGGCGCCGAGCCGGTGCGGTTGCCGATCCCGGGCGCCGACCCGTCGCGTCTTCACGTGCTGCGCTCCCTCGCCCACAGCCGCGCCATCATCGCGGCGGCGCGCAACGCCCGCCGCGCGCTGGTCATCGGCGCAAGCTTCATCGGGCTCGAAGTCGCGGCGTCGCTGCGCACGCGCGGCATCGAAGTGGTCGTGGTAGCGCCCGAGGCGCGGCCGCTGGAGCGGGTGCTGGGGCCGCAACTGGGCGACTTCGTTCGCGCCCTGCACGAAGAGCACGGCGTCGTGTTCCGCCTGCAAGATACGGTCGCCGCGATCGACGGCCGCCGCGCCACGCTCAAGAGCGGCGGCACCTTGGAAGCGGATCTCGTGGTCGCCGGCGTCGGCGTGCGGCCGCGCCTTACGCTCGCCGAGCAGATCGGGCTTACGCTCGATCGCGGCGTCGCCGTCAACCCGTTCCTCGAAACCAGTGCGCCGGGCATTTACGCCGCCGGCGACATTGCGCGCTGGCCCGATCCGCACTCCGGCGCCGCGATCCGCGTCGAGCACTGGGTTGTCGCCGAACGCCAGGGCCAGACCGCGGCGCTCAACATGCTGGGCCAGAACGAGCGCTACGATGCCGTGCCGTTCTTCTGGAGCCAGCATTACGACGTGCCGATCAACTACGTCGGCCACGCCGAGCAGTGGGACGAGATCGCCATCGACGGCGACGTCGCCGCCAAGGATTGCCTGCTGCGCTACAAGCGCCAGGGCCGCGTGCTTGCGGTCGCCTCGATCTTCCGCGATGTCGATAGCCTGCAAGCCGAGCTGGCGATGGAGCGGGGAGCCGCCTGATAGCAGCCGTCAAAACGTAGCAGCCGTCAAAATGCGCCAGCGGTAAAATTGAGCCGCTGCGTCACGTCGCCGGGCTGCGTCATGAACGGATAGGCGTAATCGACCTCCATCGCGCCGAACGGCGAATCCCAGACGAGGCCGACGCCGGCGGAAGCGCGCAAACCCTTCGAATTGGTGATCTGCTGCGACTGCGACTGCGACAGCGCGGCGAGACTGCTCGCGCTGGCGCCGGTCGCCCACAGGCTGCCGACGTCGGAGAACAGCGCCATTTTCAGGTTGGCGTCGGCCGGCACGCCGGGCACCGGCGCCTCCAATTCCCCCGACATGGTCCAGTAGACGTTGCCGCCGAGATTATCCTGCGTGGTGCCGGGCGTCACATCGCGCGGCCCGAAGCCGTTGGGCGCGAAGCCGCGGATGAGCTGCGGCCCGCCGAAAAAGCCGTCGAGCAGCGGCAATTGCTGGCCGCCATATGGCGTAATGTAGCCGCCCTGCGCCCGCACCATGCCGACCACGTCGCCGGCGATCGGATGATAGTAGCGCACGTCCTCGGTGGTCTTGGCGAAATCCGCGGCGCCGCCCAGCCCGGCGATTTCGTTGTTGGTCTGCACGCGCAAGCCGCTCGTCGGGTTCTTCGGATTGTCGAGCGTCGAATAGGTCATGCCGACGCCGATCGAGGAGACCCAGATCGGCCCCGCCGCGGCGGCCTGCTGGATCGGCAGCGAGGAGGTGCCGTCGATCGGATCGAGCCCCACCGACTGATTGTAGAGCGAATAGCTCCAGGTGACGCCAAGCTGTTCGGTCAACGGCGTGCCGAACGACAATTTGCCGCCGTAGACGGTGCTGTCATAGGACTGATTGACGTTGGCAAAGGTTTGGTTGCCGAACAATTCGACGCCGGCGGAGAGCCGCTGGCCGAGGAAGTACGGATCGCTGAGCGCAATATCCAAGCCGCGGGCATATTGCCCATAGGTCACCGACACGATGCCCTTATAGCCGGCGCCGAACAGGTTGGTATCGCTGACCTTGACGGTCGCCATCATGCCGGTGACCGTGGAATAGCCGCCGGAGATCGAGAAATTGCCGGTGTCCTGCTCGACCACGTCGATGTCGAGCACGACGCGGTCGGGCGCCGAGCCCGGCTCGATCGCCGTCTTCACCGACTTGAAATAGCCGAGCGCCTTGAGCCGCCGCTCGGCGCGGTCGACCAGCGCACGGTTGTAGGCGTCGCCTTCGCCAAAATCGAGCTCGCGGCGGATCACCTCGTCTTTGGTCTTGGTGTTGCCGTGGATGGCGATGCGCTCGACATAGAGATGGCTGCCCTCGTCGATGGTGTAGACGAGATCGACGGTCCCGGCCGTGCCCGCGCCGCGGCGCGGCGGCTCGCGCTCGACGCGC
>JASHQS010000173.1 GCA_030038995.1 Xanthobacteraceae bacterium | reverse complement strand
CGGCAACCGGCTATAACAGCAACGCCACCGGCGACGACGCCACGGCGACCGGCGACAGCAGCATCGCCAACGGCACCAATGCCACGGCGACCGGCCAGGACTCCAATGCCGCCGGCACCAACGCCACCGCGACCGGCCAAGGCAGTCTCGCCAACGGCGAATATACCACGGCTACCGGTTACGACAGCGCCGCCAATGGGGAATATGCGACCGCCACGGGCGTGGGCGCCGCCGCCAACGGCACCGTCGCGACGGCGACCGGCGAAGAGTCCGTCGCCAACGGCACCTATGCCACGGCGACCGGCCAAGCGAGCATTGCCAACGGCACCAACGCAACGGCGACCGGCAAGTCGGCCGACGCCGAGGGCTCGCTGGCAACGGCGACCGGCGCCTTCAGCCTCGCCAACGGACTCAACGCGGCCGCCACCGGCGTGGACAGCTCCGCCGTGGGCGACGACGCCACCGCGGCGGGCACGTATAGCAGCGCGAACGGCACCAATGCCACCGCAACGGGCGAAGCGAGCAGCGCCAATGGCAGCGACGCCACCGCAACGGGCGCGGCAGCGGTCGCCAATGGCGCCGGCGCCACGGCGGAAGGCCAGGGCAGTCTCGCCAACGGCGACGTGGCAACGGCGCTCGGCCAAAGCAGCGCTGCCAACGGCACCAACGCGACGGCGCTCGGCCAGATGAGCGTTGCCAGCGGCACCTACGCAACGGCGGTGGGCCAAGAAGCCAGCGCCAATGGGGCTCAGGCGACGGCCACCGGCCAATCCGCCGATGCCGACGGCGCGACGGCCACGGCATTCGGCCAGAGCGCCAATGCGATCGGCGCCTCGGCGACGGCCGTCGGCCAGGGCAGCCTTGCGAGCGGCACCTCGGCGACCGCGACAGGCCAGAACAGCACCGCCTTGGGTGCCGAGGCGACGGCCTATGGCCAGAACAGCGTCGCAACCGGCATATCGGCAACGGCAACTGGGCAAGGCAGTTACGCGGCTGGCGACGAAGCGACAGCGACGGGTGCCAACAGCGCCGCCAGCGGCAGTAACGCCACGGCAACCGGTGCAGGAAGCGCAGCCAGCGGAGATTATGCGACGGCGACCGGACAAGGTAGCTTCGCCAACGGCGAATACACGACGGCCACCGGCGTGGGCAGCCTCGCCAATGGCGACGCTGCGACGGCGACCGGCGAATTATCGAGCGCCAATGGCAGCAGTGCCACGGCAACCGGCCAAGGCAGCGATGCCAACGGCGCCGATGCCACGGCAACGGGCGCCGGGACTTACGCGAACGGCGAGTATTCGACGGCAACCGGCACGGGAAGCGTCGCCCTCGGTTCGCAGGCAACCGCCACGGGCGCCTTCAGCATCGCCAACGGCGCCTATGCCACGGCGGAAGGCCAGGGCAGTTACGCGAACGGTGAAACCGCGACGGCCGTCGGCCAAGGCAGCACGGCCAATGGCGCTGGGGCAACCGCCCTCGGCCAAGGCGCCGTCGCCAGCGAAACCAGCTCTACCGCCATCGGCCAAGGCGCCACCGCGAGTTTGGACAATTCCGTTGCGATCGGTGCGGGCTCGACGGCTACGGGTGCGAGCTCGGTCGCCGGCAATCCGGCGCTCGGCATCGGCTATAACGCCGGGGCGGTCGCGGCGGTTTCGGGCGATGTCGTTTCGGTCGGCGCGCCCGGCGCCGAGCGGCAGATCCAGAACGTCGCGGCGGGCGAAGTGTCGGCGACCTCGACCGACGCGGTCAACGGTTCGCAGCTTTACGGCGTCGCCGTCGATGTCAACGATCTCGGCAGCGCGACGGCGGCGGCGATCGGCGGCGGGGCGTCCTATTCGCCGACCACGGGGTTGAGCGGGCCAAGCTATACGCTCAACGGGTCGGCGACGACCTTCACAAACGTGGTCTCGGGCGAGCAGGCGATCGCCAGCGGCGCGGCGGGACCGATCCAATATTCGACACCCGGTACGCCCTCGGACAGCCTCAACCTCGTCGGCATCGGCGGTCCTGTCACGCTCGGCAACGTGGCACCCGGAGCCGTCGCGCCGACCTCGACGCAAGCGATCAACGGCAGCCAGCTTTATGCGAGTTCCGCCTCGGTCGCGAGCGCGCTCGGTGGGGGATCCACGGTCACGTCGAGCGGCGGCGTGAGCGCGCCGAACTACGACGTCAACGGAAAAGCCTACAACAACGTCGGCAGCGCGATCGCCGCGTTGAACAGCGGCGAAGAGGCCGATCTCTCGAACCTGCAGAGCCAGATCAACGAAAACTACGAAAGGGCGAACGCCGGCATCGCCTCGGCCTTCGCGGCCTCCGGCCTGCACTACGACGACCGGCCGGGCAAAATCTCGACCGCCGCCGCGGTGTCGGGCTTTGGCGACCAAGTTGGATTCGCGGGCGGCCTCGGCTTCACAACGGACGACGGACGTTGGCGGCTCAGTGCGGCCTTCGGCATTTCGCCGACCATCAGCCCGGCCGAAATCGGCGGCGTCGGCAGCGTCAGCTACACCTTTAACTGAGGCGGAAAGTTCGCGGGGTCGATCGATGTTGCTCCCGGTGTCCGCGCTGCAGTCGGTGAAAGTCATGTTCGCGACGCCCTGCTACATCTCGGCCGTCTCGATGAATTACGTAACGAGCCTCTTCGGCCTGACGCTGGACTGCGCCCGTCTCGGCATCGACTGCATTCTTCATATGCACAGCGAAAGCCTGATCACGCGGGCCCGCAACAAGATCGTCATCAAATTTCTGGAAGAGGAGCGCTTTACGCATCTCTTCTGGATCGACTCGGATATTTCCTTCAAGAGCGAGGCGGTGTTCCGCCTGCTGCGCGCCGATCGCGATGTCGTCGCGGGAATCTATCCGATGAAATCGGATCCTTGGCCGGCGGACGGGACGCCCGCCGGCCTGAGCCGCAAGGAGTTCGAGGCCAGATACACGAATTATCCTTTCAATCCCGTGCATCATAGCCGCGCCCCGATCGGGCCGTTTGTCGACGAGGACGGGTT
>JASHQS010000172.1 GCA_030038995.1 Xanthobacteraceae bacterium | reverse complement strand
GAAACGCTGCCCAAGGAAGCCCACAAGGTGGCGCACTTCTGCTCCATGTGCGGCCCCAAATTCTGCTCCATGAAGATCACCCAGGACGTGCGCGACTACGCCGCGACGCTCAACGACCCGCAAAAGCGCGCGGTCGCCGGCGAAGCGCTCACGGCGCAGGAGGGCATGGCGGCGATGTCGAAGAAGTTCTTGGACCTGGGCGCGGAGGTGTATGTCGACGAGGCCGTGGCGGCGAAGGAGAGCAACAAGGCGCTCTGAATGTGCCGACACTGATCATCATTGCCGGCCCCAACGGCGCCGGCAAGACGACGTTCGCGCGCGAATATTTGGCTGACGAAGAAAGGCGTTTTGAATTCGTCAACGGCCGATTGTTGACGAGTGGTATGTTTGGGCGAGTCGGGAGGATGATTTCGCTCTCATCAATGCCTGGGATGGAAGCCATGAGACGAGGACTTGATTTGGATAAGGCCGTGGCGGCGTTTCGGCGCGCTGCCGAAAAGGCAACCCATGGCACGCGAGAGGAGCGTTCAGGGCGGTTTGCAACGGGAGACCAGGGTTATACTGCTCCGATCCGCGAATCAGGGATTGGTGTCATGGCAAACAAGAAGCATGAGCTGTACGTTGAACGCCGCCGGGAGGGAGACTACGCGGTCAGGCGTGGAGGCTCTGAGCGGGCATCGGTGACCGCGCCAACACAGAAAGCCGCCATCGAGAAGGCTGAAAAACTGGGCCCTGACGCGGCCATTCACGTCGAACGGGTTCGTGACACTAAGGTCGGCGGCGGAGACAAGTGGCGCAAACCCTGAGGAAGACGATCTCAACCAAACCCTTTACGGAACTCAGAGCATGCTGAGTCAACCGGGGGTGGATTGTGCTGCGAATGCGGTCAGTAGCTTCGCGGGAACTCCGGATAAGAACGCAATTGAAGTCCTTGATAGGTTGATCTCGGACCTTTCTCAATAAGGGCGCATGACCGCGCGGGCGCGGTACGACGAACCGACTCCATCCATTCCGGAGCCGCGGCCGGTGCTGCTGGCCGCGGTGCGCGACTTTGTGCGTGACGCCATCGATTGCGCGGGCGTATTGCGCGTGTCTTTGGTTGGTTCGCTGACCACCAACAAGGCGGTGCCGAAGGACGCCGACGTCCTCGTCATTATCGACGGCGGCATGGAGTTGACAAAACTGGCCCGTGCCGGCAGGCGCCTGAAAGGCCAGGCGCAGCGAATCAATCTCGGCGGCGACATCTTCTTGGCCGATGCGGCTGGGCGTTATCTCGGCCGCATCTGCCACTATCGCGAATGCCATCCGCGCGTGCTCTGTCGTGCCCGCCATTGCGGCCTGCGCGATCACCTCAATGACGATCTTGATGTCGTGACGCTTTCCGGCGAACTGATTGCCGCGCCGCCGATCGAACTGTGGCCCGACGTGGTGGCGGCGCGCGCCGGTACCGCCTGACGTGGAGGCGATCCTGCTTGCCGCACTGGAGAGCGGGCAAAGCAAGCCTCAGGTTCGCTAGGATACCGAAGCGCCGTGCCCACGCCGGGATCCCGGCACTCCAATCCGCGCATAGGCGCTAACATAGGCCTCTGTTTCCCGGATGCGGTGCAGCGCGAAGCGGTGCACCGCTGATCCGGGACCGTCCCAGACTCCGCAACTTGTTACGATCCCGGGTCTGCAGCGCACCACTTCGCTGCGCTTCGTGCTGCGCTGCGCCCGGGAAACGCAGCTATGTTAGCGCCTATGCCAATCCGCGGGGGCTCGCCAAGCCTATCCGCGCGCGATTCGGGTATAGGCTTTCAGACATACAGCGCGACGCGACCAATTTGTCGCCGCCGCGCCGCCGTGCTACGCGCAACGCGCCTGGAGCTTTTTGCCCGTGCCCGACGCCCTCGAACTGTTAAAGACCCGGCGTTCGTTCAAGGCGGTCGAGCTTGGCGGTCCGCCGCCGTCGGCGGCCGAGATCGAGACGCTGCTCACCGTCGCTTCGCGCGTGCCCGACCACGGCAAGCTCACCCCGTGGCGCTTCATCGTGTTCGAGGGCGAGGCGCGCCGCGCCGCCGGCGCCGCGATCGCGGCGGCGTTCTTCGCGAAATATCCGGACGCCAAGCCGGAGCAGGCCGACGCCGAGCGCGCGCGGCTCATGCGCGCCCCGCTCGTCATCGCCGTGGTCAGCCGCGCCGCCCCGCACGTCAAAATCCCCGAATGGGAGCAGGTGCTTTCCGCCGGCGCTGCGGCGATGAACCTCGTGCTCGCCGCGCACGCGCTCGGCTACGGCGCGAGCTGGATCACCGAATGGTACGCCTACGACCGCGCCGTGCTCGATGCGCTCGGCTTAAAGCCGCACGAGCGCATCGCCGGCTTCATCCATGTCGGCCGCCCGCCGCGGCCGCCGGGCGTGCCGCAGGATCGCCCGCGCCCCGCGCTTGCCGAGATCGCGACGCGCTATCCGGCGCGCCCTCCCTTTCCTGCGCCGCAAGCCGGGGAGGAATAGGGGGAAGCGGCTTCGCTGCGCACGACCCGCCCTGTGCGCTATTTCGTTTTGATCTGGCCCGGATCGCTGACAATGATCTCCGCTGCGCCTCTATAGAGGCGAATGCGGCCGGTGACGTCGATCGTCTTGCCGTCGAGCGCATCGACGGTCGGGAATTTGCCGGCATCACTCTCGAAGATGACGGCGGCGAACGGATTGTCCGGATAGCGCCCGCCGATGTCGATGAACGTCGCCCGTCCGGACGCCGCGTGATGCACCGCGCTGACGACGCCTTCAACCGTCATGGTCTCGCCGACGTGATCCTTTGCCGCCGGCGGCGCGATCGTCGGCGTCTGCGCCAGCGCCGGCGCAGCGGCCGTAACAAATAAAACAGCGAGCGCGAGCGACCGCATTTTGCCTCCGCGGCAGCGGACGAAAGCGCATTATGCGCCGCGCGCCGTCAAAACGCCACCCCGATGCGGCGGCCTTTCTGCCACACCAGATAGCAGCATTTCTTGACGCCGCCGTGGTTGAGCGTGAAGCTGCGCGGAATGGGGGCGGCGCCCGGCACGTCGAGGCAGGCGCCGCCGGCGCTGATGTCGACGACCGTGCAGGCGGTCGCCGGGCTCTTCAGGTCGGCAAAAATCGTTGCGGTCTTGGGCACGAGGCCCGCGGGCCGGATACGATGGAACCGTCTGCTCTCCTGCATGCCAGCACAATCGCAGGCCTCCGCTCCCGCAGCCATCTTAACCACACCGGGCCGACGGAAGCAAATAACTTCGCCCGTTCGGCCGCGGCTTCACGTTGGTATCGTCAATCGCCGTTTGTTGCCGATCGGAAAATTTGCGGTTTTCTTCATCTAAAATGAGCCGCTTTATCTTTATCGTCGCCAAGGCGCTCACCCCCACACCTGATCGGCGAGCTCGACCACCATGCGCAGCTTGGCCCATTGCTCGTCCTCGGCCAGAACGTTGCCTTCCTCGGTCGAGGCGAAGCCGCATTGCGGCGACAGGCAGAGCTGGTCGAGGGCGGCGTATTTGGTCGCTTCGTCGATGCGGCGCCTGATGGCATCCTGCTTTTCCAGTTGCCCGCTCTTCGTTGTGATCAGCCCGAGCACGACGATCTTGTTGCCCTTGGGCAGAAAACGTAAGGGCTCGAAGCCGCCGGCGCGCGCGGTGTCGTATTCGAGGAAATAGCCGTCGTAGTTCAGCTCGCCGAGCAGCGTCTCGGCGACCGGCTCGTAGCCGCCTTCGGCGATCCAGGTCGAGCGGAAATTGCCGCGGCACACGTGCGTCGTCACCACCATGTCGGCCGGCCTGCCGTCGAGCGCGGCGTTGATGAGGCGGCCGTAATCGGCGGCGAGGCGGTCGGCCTTGAGGCCGCGCTCGCGCGCCTTTTTCAGCTCCGCCTGCGAGCACAGATAGGCCCACGCGGTGTCGTCGAACTGCAGATAGCGGCAGCCGGCGTCGTAAAAGCGGCGGATCGCCTGGCGGTAGGTTTTCGCCAGATCGTCGAAGATCGCGTCGCGGTCGGCATACTCCTTGGTGGCGACGGCGTTCGGCTCGAGCCGGAAATGCATGGTGGCGGGGCTCGGGATGCACATTTTCGGCGTCACGTGCGTGTGCGCCTTGAGGAACCTGAAATGCTCGAGCATCGGATGGTTGGCGAAGCCGAGCTTGCCGGTGATGCGGATCGAGCGCGGCCGGGTCTGCACGCCCTGGAACTGGATGCCGTGGTCGAGCTCGTAGATCTCGACGCCGTCGAGCATGCCGTAGAAATCGAAGTGCCACCACGAGCGGCGGAACTCGCCGTCGGTGGCGACTTTCAGCCCGACCTCCTCCTGCTTCTTGATGATCTTGTCGATCTCGCGGTCCTCGATCTCCTTGAGCTGCGCGGCGCTGATCTCGCCCTTCTCGCGCTTGGCGCGCGCTTCCTTGAGCGGCGCGGTGCGCAAGATGCTGCCGACCACGTCGGCGCGGAACGGCGGTCTGGTTCTCGTCATCGGGCGATCCTCCGGAATGCACGCTGTTGAAACTTCGCTGCGCGTAACAAGCCCGCGGCACGCGGTTCGTCAACTGCCAATCGCATCAGGCGAGACCGAAATGGGCAAGCTCCCATCATGCCTTTGGCAGCCCGTCGCGTTGCGTCGTCGATCGCACCGGCAGCAAAAAGTTTCACGAGGATTTTGGTGTCGAGGGTGCGCAGCGCCGCCTTCGGCGGTCGGGTAGCGTCGTAATTCCACCATGGCTCCATGGCGAAGCCGGCGCCCTCACGGCGCGGTCGCGAGCAGTCTGTCCTTAACCAGAAAATCGACACCGCGTAGATACGCGGTATCATTGTCCCCGCGAATTTGCCCACGCGCGGCGGCGACGAACTGCCGGCTCTGCAAATCGGCGATCCTGATGTCCATCGTGGAAATGAGCGTCGAGACTTTGTGCACGACGGCAAGCACGGCGAACTTGGCACCGGCCTTGCGCGCCACATCGAGCCAGCAATCGCCGCAAGCATAACGCGGTTCGGTGGCCTTGATCTCGGCCGCGAACGGCGCGAGGTCGAGCGGCCGATACCGGCCGGTTTGCGCAAGCAGGTCGGCGAGCTCACGGGTCGCGAGCGCCAAACGTTCCTGCTGTCCGGGCTTGGCGCCCTCGCCGCTGGTATCCAGGAGCTCAAACGGAAAGACCGCGGTCGGGCTCGGCGGCCCGGCTCGCGCGGCAGGGGGCAGCGCCAGCAGCACCGCGGCAGCGGCGAGGACGGCGAGTCGGCTCAACGTCATATCTGGCTCCGTTGCTTTCGAGCGCTATGATCCAACATCCGACTGGATAGCGCCGCTCGCTCTTCCTTGATCCATTGCAGCTCAATGAGGACACGACCCGGCGGTCGAAGACCCTTGACAATGAAAATCCTTGCTGGACACACGGCAGCCGTTGCGATCGACGGCTTTCTCTGATCGAGCAAATTTGACGCAAAGCAATCCGCCCTCACGTCTCGATCGTCACCTTGCCGTCCACCACCAGCACCGGATAGGTTCTGATCGGCACCATGCAGGGCGGCGACACCACTTCGCCGGTGCGGATGTTGAACTGGCCGTTGTGGAAGTTGCATTCGACCACGTCGTCCTCGATATAGCCCTCCGACAGCGAGCCGGGCCCGTGCGTGCAAAGGTCGTCGGTGACGTGGAACTCGCCGCCGACGTTGAACACCGCGAGCGTCAGGCTCTCGGTCTCGACCTTGAGCGCGGTGCCGGGGGCGACGTCGTCGGTGCTGCAGAGCTCGATCCGCTTTGCGGGGGACATCGGCGCTTTAAGCCTTCGGCATGTCCGGTTGGATACGCGCTTTTATACGAGACGCGGCGGATAATGAAATATGCGGCGGAAGCGGCTATATCCAGGGCAAGCCGGCAAGGAGAGCAGACGATGCAAAGCGAATCGGCGCGGATGAGCTCGGCGGCGGAGGCCAAATTCCGCATCGATCGGCCGAACTCGCGGCCGCGCGCCGTCAAGGTGATCGCGCTCGATGCCGCGAGCGAGCGCGTGGTCAAGGAATTGGCCGCCGGGCCGTGGCAGAACGCGACGTTTCTCACCGCCTCGGCGTTCTCCGGCGCGCCCGCCGCACCGCGCCGCGGCGAGCCGTTCTCCATGGGCGGTTGGCTCAACGATCTCGCCGGCCGCACCAAGGACCTCGTCGACGAGGTCAACAGCGCCGACCTCGTGGTCATGGTGGCGACCGCGGGGGAAAACGCCGCGGCCGCGGCGCTGATCGGCGAGGCCTGCAACGTCAAGTACGTGATGACCACGGCGCTCGTTCTCGGCGGCGCCACGTCGAGCGACGAGACGCTGTCGAAAATGCTGGCGCAGCTGCGCCCGCACGCCATGATGCTGGTGATCTCCAGTGCCGACGAGTACATCAAGGACATGCTCACGGCGTTACGCGCCTAAGCGGCGCGCCGGGGTCAGTGGCCGCCCGCAGCGCGGCGCCGCGGCGACCCCACGCCCGGCAATGACGGTCTAAGGGCTGAAGTGAAATGAAGTTCTCCGGCGAACTCACGGTAAAAGCGCCGCGCGAGCGCGTCTATGCGGCGGTGCGCGACGCGCGCTTCTTTGCCTCCTGCGTGGACGGCGTGGGCGATCTTCAGGAGACCGGGCCCGACGCTTACGCCGCGGTGCTCGAGACCAGGGTCGCCTACATGAAATTCGCCTTCAAGGTCGCCGTCCAGGTGGTGCGCGCCGAGCCGCCGCGCGCCATCGAGGCGAAGATCGAGGGCACCCCGCTCGGCATCGTCGGCCGACTGACGGCGACCTCGCTGACCACGCTCGCCGAAGCCGGCGACGAGACCAAAATCAGCTACGACGTGGAGGCGGCTTTGACCGGAAAGCTCGGCAGCCTCGGCCAGCCGGTGCTGCGCGCCAAGGCCAAGGAGATGGAAAAACAATTCGCCGCGCGGCTTGCGGCGGCGTTTGCGGCGCCGGCGACGCCGTGAATACCGCAGCTAACTAAGGACGTTTCCCGGGCGCAGCGCAGCACGAAGTGGTGCGCTGCAGACCCGGGATCGTTATGAACTCGGAGTTTGGCACGATCCCGGATCAGCGGTGCACCGCTTCGCGCTGCACCGCATCCGGGAAAACACACGGTATGAGCGCCGCATGGCCGCAGAGCTTGTGACCATAGAAACCGACGTGCTGGTCGTCGGCTCCGGCGCCGCCGGCATGTATGCGGCGATCGAGGCGGCGCGCCGCGGCGCCGCGGTGCTGCTCGCCGACAGGAGCCTGATCGGCCGCGGCGGCGCCACCGTGATGGCGCAGATGACGGTCGCGGCCGCGCTCGGCGAGGAAACGCCGGACGATTGGCGGCATCACTACGACGACACCATCGCCGCCGGCCGCGGCCTGTGCGACGAAGCGCTGGCGCGCCTATTGTGCGAGGAGGCGTCGGACTGCATCCGCGAGCTCGATCGCTGGGGCGTCGGCTGGGCCCGCAAGGACGGCCACATCACCGCGACGCAGGCGCCTGGCCACGATCGGCCGCGCTGCGTCTATGTCGATTTCATCAATACCGGCCCGGCCGTGTCGAAGACGCTGCGCGCCGAGATCGCGCGCCACCACAAGAGCATCTGCAAGGCCGGCGACTTGTGCGTCGTCGATCTCATCGTCGGCGACGGCGAGGCGAGCGGTGCCGTGGCCTGGCATTTGTCCTCGGGCGCGCCGGTGATGGTCGCGGCGCAAGCGACGGTGCTGGCGACCGGCGGCCTGACCCGGCTGTTCGCCCGCAATAGCGCCTCGGCCAATATGGGCGGCGACGGCTATGCGCTGGCGCTGCGCGCCGGTGCGCCGCTCATCGACATGGAGTTCGTGCAGTTCTTCCCGATCGGCCATCTGGCGCCGCGGCTGATCGGCATGGACCCGATCATGTGGGATCCGTTCCGCTACAAGCTCGGCGGCCGGCTCCGCAACGGCCGCATGGAGGAATTCACCGCGGCCTACGGCTCCGACGAGGACGGCAAATACGTGCTCACGCGCGATCTCGCCACCTACGCGATCCTCAAGGAAGTCGCGGCCGGGCGCGGCTCGCCGCACGGCGGCGCCTATCTGTCGTTCGCGCATTGCTCGCGACAGGCACTGCGCGCGGCGTTCGGTCCGGTGATCGACCGGCTCGCCGCCAACGCCATCGATCTGACCCGCATGCCCGTCGAAGTGGCGCCGATCGCGCATTATCACATGGGCGGCGTCAAAGCCGACGCGCGCATGGCGACCGAGGTGCCGGGCTTGTTTGTTGCCGGCGAGGTGGTCGGCGGCGCCAACGGCGCAAATCGGCTGTCCGGCAACGCCATCACCGAGGCCTTGGTGTTCGGCCGCCGCGCCGGCGCGAGCGCCGCCGAACGGGTCAAACACCGCGCGCCGCCGCGACACCGAATGCGTCCGCAGGACGGCGCCGCGGCGCTCGATCTCGTTCGCCGCGACGGTTTTACGCGCGACCGCCGCAAAAATACTGCGGCGATGATCGCGCGCCTGCAGGCGATCATGACCGACGACGTCGGCCCGCTGCGCACCGGCCGCGGGCTCGCTCACGCCATGACGCAGATCGAGGCCCTCGGTGACGAACTTGGCGAGCGTCCGCCAGGCCGCGCCGCAAATTTTGACCTGCAGCGGCTCGAATGGTTCGATCTGCGCAACATGCTCGTGGTCGCGCGCGCCATCGTGCAATGCGCGCTCAACCGCACCGAAAGCCGCGGCGCCCACCAGCGCGAGGATTTTTCCACCACGCGCCCCGAATGGCAGGTGCATCAAACCGTGCGCGGGCGCGACGGCCGCTTGCAGACGTCCGGCGCGCCGCACGCCGCCGCGACGGTGATTGCCTCATGACCGCGGCCAAGCAAATCGCGACGCTGAAAATCCAGCGCGGCGGCGTCGGCGAGGCCGCGCGCTTCGAGCGCTTCGAGGTGCCGTTCGAGCCGGGCCAGTCGGTGCTCGACGGGCTGCGCTGGCTGCGCGCCGCGGCGGACCCGACGCTGGCGATCCGCTTTTCCTGCATCAACGCCAATGCCTGCAAGGAATGCATGATCCAACTCGACGGCGAAACGGTCTACGCCTGCACGGCGCGGCTCGAGCCGCGCGAGATGACGCTCACCCCGCTGCCGAACAAGAAGCTCCTCCGCGACCTTGTCACCGAGATCGCGTCGCCCTCGGAGCGGTTCAAATAGATTTTTGACCTCATGCCCCCGCTTCGGGGCCTCAGCCACTCAAACGCCTCCGCAACCGGCCGCTGCAAGCCGCGCTTGCCTGCCGGCGCCTTTGCCGTCACGCGAAAGCCCGCGGGCAAAAGCGGAATCCTTCACGCTCTCTGAGGACGAGATCAACAAAAGGCCGACGAGCGGCGCCGCTACGGCGTCTCCTTGATGCCGTGCTTGCGCACGACGCCGCCCCATTTGTCGTATTCGGCTTTCATGAACGTGCCGAGCTGTTCGGGCGTGCCGCCGACCGGCACCGCGCCGGATTTGATCAGCTTGTCGCGAACCACCGGATCCGCGATCGCCGCGTTGACCGCCTTGTTGAGCTTGGCGACGACTGCCGGCGGCGTCTTGGCCGGCGCCAGCAACGCGTACCAGTTCGACGCGTCGGTGTTGGGGTAGCCCTGCTCGGCCAAGGTCGCGACGTTCGGCAGAATGGCGTTGCGCTTGTTGGCGGCGACGCCGATCGGAACGATGGCGCCGGCCTGGATCTGCGAGATCACCGCCGGCACGTCGGCGGCAAACACCTGCACCTGCCCGCCGAGCAGATCGGTCAGCGCCGGCGCCGCGCCACGATAGGGCACGTGCAGGAATTTTACGCCCGCCGCATCGGAGAAAAGAATCTGCGCCAAGTGCGGCGTCGAGCCGATGCCGGTCGAGGCAAAGGTGATGGCGCCGGGTCTTTGCCTGGCGAGCGCGACCAAATCCTTGGCGTCCTTGATGCCGAGCCGCGGATTGACGACCAGGACCGTGGTGTTGGTGACCACTTCGGCGACCGGGGCAAAATCGCGCAGCGCGTCATAGGGCATTTTCGCCATGATGTGCGGCGAGACGGTAACGGCACCGGCGGTGGTGAGAAACAGCGAATAGCCGTCCGGCGCCGACTGCGCCACGTTGGCGCCGCCGACCGTGCCGTTGGCGCCGGGCCGGTTCTCGACGAATACCTTCCGGCCCAGCGTGGCCGACATCTTGTCGGCGATCAGGCGGCCGACGAAATCGGTCGGACCGCCGGGCGGGAAAGCCACCACGATGCGCACCGGCCGGGTCGGAAAATCCGGCGCCTGGGCGGCCGGCGCTGCGCCGAGCGCCAACAGCGCCGCACCGGCGATCATGAATAAGCGTCGAATCATTCGCACCGTTGCCTCCGTCCAGCCGTGGCCATAGGCGATCGCCCGCGCCGGCAGCATAGCGGCCGCATCGCTTCCCGCCACCGAAATTACCCGACGGGGCAGACTCGACCTCGGCGGCGGGACGGCAGGCCGCTTCGGCGCGGGCCGATCGCGGCCGGCACCTGATGGCGCTGCCGGCCTACGACCAGCGCATCAAGGCGAGCCACCGTTCGATCCGCCCGACGCCCGCGGCGTGGTTTCCGTGACCGAGCGGTGCAGCTATATTCGGCGGGTGCGCGAGCTCGCCAAGGCAATGCGGCGAGGCGTGGCCGGCAACCGAAGGTAGAGGGAAAGTCGGATGAATGAACCCTCAGTCCACCTGAACGATCCGTTCCCCTGCTTCGAGCGATCCGATTATTTCATCCAAGGTGGCACTGATTGTCTTCCATAACGCGTCGTTGCCGATATTCCCAATCCGGAGCCAGACCAGTTGCGGCCCAGAGGGTTCTCGCAGCGCAAGCGCGACAAAATCTTCATCCTTTGTAATCAAAACTGCGCTCGCCCGCCGGGTATATGTCCAGATCGCGATGTCGCTCGCGTTGTCCAGTCCGACACGATTGACGTGTTCGGCCGGATAGCCGCGCTCCCTAAGGCGGATTGCTAATCCGGGGGGAAGCTGCGCGTCGATGACAAAGCGGATCATCAGGCGGTCTGCACCACCCGGTGGTTTGATGCATGAGCGGCATAGAGCAGTGCTGCCGCGATATCCTCGGCCGTCAGATAGTCGAAGTCTCGCAGCAATTCCTCTTGAGTGGCGCCGTGTGCGATGGCCTCGACAATATCGACGACGCGCATGCGCGTTCCCTTGATGCAGGGTCGGCCGCCGCAAATCTCCGGATCTGACGAGATGCGGTCAAGCAGTGCTTCATCGGTCTTGCGCCTGGGCGCGATTGCAATCTCGGGGTCGGCCTCGGACGCAACGCGCAATCGACTCCCACGCCGCAGCTTGCGGCCCCACCGGTCCAGGAACTCTTCCAACGCGCTCGTCAATTCGCGTTCAAGTCTGCTTCCGGGCTCGACTTCGGTCGACAAAGCATCGAGCGCATGTTCAGTTTCGCCGCCATTTGCGCTCGTCCGGTAGCTTTCCAGATATTTTTTGATCGTATTATCCCGGTAACCTACGAATTTGCTGGGCCCAAATGCCCAACCACCGCCCGCGATGCGAAGCGCATACCAATCGTGAACCAGACTGAGCCTGGATTGCATTTCGGCACTTGCCACGATGTCGTCAGCAAACCTTCGGATGTTGGAAGCAACTTGCTCGCGCGAGGACACCAACTTTCGCATGTTCATGCCATGTAAGTCTGTTAAGATAATCCTATTTATCCTAAATGTCGAGAACCGTCAAGTAGCGCGATTTTGCCCGCACGTGACTTTTTGCGCTCAGTCCAATTAAAAGGCTTCATCAAACCACCGCGCTAGGAGGAGTCATGAGCGACATGCCCGAAATCGGCGGACGGCGGCCGATCGTGATCGAAGTGGAGTCCGGCAAGAGCTATTGGTGGTGCGCCTGCGGGCGCTCCAAATCGCAGCCGTTCTGCGACGGCTCGCACAAGGTCACCGCGTTCCGGCCGATCGAATTTACCGCCGAAAAATCCGAGCAGGTCTGGTTCTGCGCCTGCAAGCGCAGCGGCAGGAAGCCGATGTGCGACGGCAGCCATAAGAAGCTGCCGGGATGACGCCGCGTGCTTAGAGCGCCTCGATAACCCGCTCGCCTCAATTCAGCGCCTTGACGATTTGCTCCAACAGCGGTTCGACCGCGCTCCACAAGAATGCGCGGTTCCCACCCTTGGCCGCCGTGCTAGAACCGAAGCGCGGCCGGCGCGTTGATATGCTGCCGCCGGCCGGGCCCGCCGCGTTCCATCCGCACAACCAACCCTAGGACCAATCGATGACCCTCACCGATCCCAACATTCCGCCCCTTGTCGCCTTGATCGCCGGCATTTTGATTCTCATCCTGCCGCGGCTCCTCAACTACATCGTGGCGATCTATCTCATCATCGTCGGCGTCGAGGGTTTGAACCACCTTCACCATTTCATCCGCTGACGGCGAAGCGCTGGGCCGGCGCGGTGTTGCAACGGGCGCCGGCTTTTGTGTAACGAGGGGCCGGGCTCTTTTATTCGAACGCACATCCGATGGCCAAGTCGCACGCCAAATCATCCCGTCAGCCGGTAAAAAAACCGCCCGTCCGCGCCAGCGGCCGCAGCGGCGCCAAAAAATCGCGCGCGGGGCGGGCAAAGCCGCAGCGCGCTGCGGCCCAAAAAACCGCCCGCAAGGGCAAGTGGGTCTATGGCTTCGGCGGCGGCCAGGCCGAGGGCCGCGCCGCGATGCGCGACCTGCTTGGCGGCAAAGGCGCCGGCCTTGCCGAGATGGCGCATCTCGGCCTGCCGGTGCCGCCCGGCTTCACCATCACCACCGAGGTCTGCACGTACTTTTACGCGCACGGCAAATCCTACCCCAAGGACCTGCAGCCGCAGGTCGAGGCGGCACTCGCCGCGCTCGGCCGCCGCGCCGGCAAAAAATTCGGCGATGCCAAGAATCCGCTGCTGGTGTCGGTGCGCTCCGGCGCGCGCGCCTCGATGCCCGGCATGATGGATACGGTGCTCAATCTCGGGCTCAACGACTTGACCGCCGCGGCGCTTGCGGAAAAATCCGGCGACCGGCGCTTTGCCCAAGACAGCTACCGGCGCTTCATCACCATGTACGCGGACGTGGTGCTCGGCATCGCGCATCATCATTTCGAGGAAATTCTCGACGAACACAAGGAGCGCGCCGGCTATACGCTCGACACCGATTTGAGCGCCGAGGATTGGCAGGCCGTCATCGCGCGTTACAAGCAGCGCGTCGCCGAAGAAAGCGGCAAGCCGTTCCCGCAGGACCCGCACGACCAATTGTGGGGCGC
>JASHQS010000171.1 GCA_030038995.1 Xanthobacteraceae bacterium | reverse complement strand
CGGCTGGTCTGCCGCTGTGGTCGCGGCCGGCGCCGGCGCGGCGGCGTCGCCATGCGGAGCGGATCCCGTGTCCGACGGAGCCGCCGCAGGCGGCGCCGCCAGCGCCGGCCCGGCCGTTGCGTCGGCTACAGCCGGTGTCCGCGCCGCCGGCGCACTGAGCGATTGCTGCACTTCGCTGCGGACGCTTTCGACATCCTCGCGCAAGCCCTTGAGCGGATCGAGATCAGTGACGTCGCGCGCAATGTCGTCGACCTGCTTTTTCAGATCGGCCATTTCGGCTTCGCGCATCGCCTCCTGAAATTGATTCTGGAATTCGGCGGCCATGCTGCGCACCTTGCGCGTCCATTGGCCGAGCGTGCGCATCACCGCGGGCAGCTCTTTCGGCCCGATCACGACCAGCGCCACGATGCCGATCAGGAGGAACTCGGTCCAGCTGATGTCGAACATGGAAAGGTCCCCGGCCGCGCTCGCCGCATATCGCATCCCGCCCTGACCTCCCCCGCTAGCGAAGAGGATTCGGGAGCGGCCGATTTACCGAACGGCCGTTGCGTTCCGCCGTGCTCGCTCCGCCCGGATGCGCAAGGGCGAGCGAGCCGCGTCGCTCAGGACATCGAGCGTTCGACCTTGCTGTCGGCCTCGGCGCGCTGCGCCGCTTCGGCCGCGGCCTGATGGTCGATGCTCTTCATCGGCGCATCGGACTTCGCCGTGGCCGGGTCGTCATCCGCAAGACCCTTCTTGAACGACTTGATGCCTTTGGCGAAGTCGCCCATCAGGTCGGAAACCTTCCCGCGCCCGCCGAACAGCAACAGCCCGACCGCAAGAACGATCAGCCAATGCCAAATGCTTAAGCCACCCATGAAAACCTCCGTCCGCGACTGCGCCCGCGGCAAGGTGTCGATTTGCCCCTGAAACTAGGCGTGGCGGCCGGCAAAAACAAGCGCAACGGCAAGGCCGCTACGCCGCAGGGTGAATGGCGCCGCGCAACGCGCGGCCAAGGGCGCCTTATTACTCGGCCCGGTCGCTGGGTGGAACCAAGCCGAGGTCGAGGTCGCCGGGTTCGAGCGGATCCTCGTCCTCCCGCAACGCCGGATCGTCAGACGGCACCGGAATGCTGAAACCAGCCGGCAGCGTCCCTTCGATCAGGCCGGCGCCCTTGAGTTCATCGAGACCGGGAAGATCGGCGAGCGCTTCGAGGCCGAAATGCAACAGGAACGCGTCCGAGGTTCCATAGGTCACCGGCCGTCCGGGTGCTTTGCGGCGGCCGCGTAGCCGGATCCAACCGGTTTCCAACAGAACGTCGAGGGTGCCCTTGGACGTGGTCACCCCGCGAATGTCTTCGATCTCGGCCCGCGTCACCGGCTGGTGGTAGGCGACGATCGCCAGCGTCTCGATCGCGGCGCGCGAGAGTTTGCGCGGGATCACCGCCTCGCGGGTCAATAGCCAGGCGAGGTCGCTTGCGGTGCGCAGCGTCCATTTGCCGGCAACGCGGACAAGATTGACGCCGCGGGAGGCGTATTCGTGCTGCAACTGCGTCAGCAGCGCGCGCACGTCGGCGCCGGCCGGCAGCCGGGCGGACAAGGTTTTTTCGTCGAGCGGCTCCTCGGCGGCAAACAGCAAAGCCTCGAGAATGCGCAATTCCTCCGCGCGCTCCTCTCGCTCCGTTTGCTCCCTGTCGCCGACGATCACCCGCATCTCTGCCACATTGCCCATAAAAGACCCCCTCCTCACCCATTCCCCGCGCCCGACGCGGCACCGTTGTCGACCGGCTGCGCGCGTGCCCGCACGTAGAGCGGCGCGAACACCGCATGCTGATGCAGTTCGAGGCGGCCTTCACGCACCAGTTCGAGCACGGCGGCAAAACTCGAGGCCAGCACCGTCGTCCGCTGCGACGGCTCGACCAGATACTCCATGAGGTACTGATCGAGCGGGCTCCAGTCGAACGAGCGGCCGATCAATCGCTCGATCGCCTCCCGTGCCTCGGCGAGCGACCACACGGTGCGCTTCGGCATGCGCACAATGGTCCTGGCCTCGGTCTGCCGCCGCGCCGCATAGGCCGACAACAGATCGTAAAGCGTCGCCGACCATTGCGGCCGCTTGATCTCGGCGATCGGCTCCGGCTGGCCACGCGGAAAAACCTCACGGCCAAGCTGCGGCCGATCGAGCAGTTGATCGGCGACCTGGCGGATCGCTTCGAGCCGGCGCAGCCGTTGCGCCAGCGCATTGGCCATGTCCTCGGCGCTCGACCCTTCCGGCGCCGGCGGCTCGGGCAGCAACAGCCGCGATTTCAGATAAGCGAGCCAAGCCGCCATCACCAGATAATCGGCGGCCAGTTCCAGGCGCAGCTTGCGCGCTTCTTCGATGAACGCGAGGTACTGGTCGGCAAGCGCAAGAATCGAAATTTTCGCCAAGTCTACCTTCTGCTGCCGCGCCAGGGTCAGCAAAAGGTCGAGTGGCCCCTCGAAACCCTCGACGTCGACGACCAGCGCCGGCTCGTCGGCGGCGGGCGCCGATAGCTCCGTCTCGAAGCGCATGTCCTCGGCGGTCATCCCCATCCCTGCGCCGGTTCCCAGACGCCGCGCAACAGCGCGGCAAATTCGTTACGCGCCGCTGCGACTTCCACCGGCGCGGGCGACTGCCGCCTTGCCAGCGCCGCGGCGGCCCGACGCCCCGGTTCGCCTTCAAGCAACGGCGCCGTCGCGGCCACGGCCTCCATCTGCGTCATGTCGCCATTGCAGTGGAGCGCGACGTCGCAGCCGGCGGCAAGCGTCGCGCGCGTGCGCTCGCCGAGCGAGCCGCTCAAGGCGCCCATCGAGATATCGTCGCTCATCAACAGACCCTGATATCCGATCGAACCACGAATCACGTCACGCACTATAGCTGTCGAAGCGGTGGCCGGCGCCAGCGGATCGATCGCCGTAAACACCACGTGTGCGGTCATCGCCATCGGCAAATCGGCAAGCCCGCGGAAAGCCGCAAAGTCGGTGGCTTCCAGGGTCGCTCTATCGGTGGTGACTAGCGGCAGCTTTTTGTGGCTGTCGGCGGTGGCACGGCCGTGGCCCGGAATGTGTTTGACCACCGGCAGCACCCCGCCTTCGATCAGGCCTCGCGCCAAGGCGCCGGCAACGGCGGCAACGGCTTTGGGCTCCGCGCCAAAGGCGCGGTCACCGATAATCGAGTCGGCCTCCGCCACCAGCAGGTCGGCGATGGGCGCGCAATCCACGTCGATGCCCACGCCGGATAGATCGGCCGCGATCAGGCGCCCGCCAAGCGCCGCAGCCGCAACGCCGTCCCCGCGATCGCGCTCATACAGCCGGCCGTAAGCCGCGGCCGGCGGGTATAGGGGCCAGTGCGGCGGGCCCAGCCGTTGCACGCGGCCGCCCTCCTGGTCGACAAGGACGGGCGCGTCGCGTCCGACGGCGCTGCGGAAGTCGGCGATCAGGCGGCAAAGCGCGTCGTGATCAACGATATTGCGCTTAAAGACAATCAAGCCCCACGGCTGCGCCTCACGCACGAACGAGCGTTCCGCTTCGGTGAGAGCCGGTCCGGCAAGGCCTGTGATGAACGCGCGCATGGTCGCCGCTCAGCTCGCGCGCCGCGCGAGGCTAAGCCGCTAATTTCTCTGAATGATACAACTGCCGCCGGCAGCCTTGAGCTTGCTGCAGAGTTGCACGGCCTGCTCGCCGGAGGCGAACGGACCGACCAGCGCGCGGTAGTACACGCCCTTGGCGCCCAGATCGGCGCGGCGCACGATCGGGCGGCGTCCGCCGAGTTCTTCCGGGTATTTGGCTTGCAGGGCGCGGAATGCTGCCTGGGCTTCGGCCTCACTGCGTTGCGATGACACCTGCACAGCGAACTCGCCGCTGCCCCCCGCGGGTGCCGTCTCCGCCGGTCCGGGCTCGCGCATGGCCACGTGCGTTCGCGCCGGCGGCCGAGCTTGCGCTTCGCCATCCGGGCCTGGGACGATCGAGAGCGGGCCGCCGGCTGTGGTGGTCTGCCTTGGCCGCAGCGGCTGATGCGGCCGCGCCACGTGGGCGGCGGGCGGCGCCGCAGCGGCGGGGGCCGGATTCGTACTGGTCGGCTGCCCAGGTCGGATGATCAGGGTGTGAATCTGCTTGGCCCCGGACGCCACGGGCCCGGTGGCCTGGGCCGGCTGCGGCGCCGGCGCAGCGGGAGGATTCGCAGCAGCCAGTGATTGGATTGAATCGGCCGGCGGCGAAGCGACCGGCCGCGCTGCTGCAGGCGGACCCGCTGCGGCGGGCTGTCCCGCAGCAGGCAGCGGCTCTGCCGGAGCATTCGAGATCACCGGAATTGTCGTGACGACGCGCGGAACGGGAGGATTGGCCGATTGGACGTCGATCGGCTGTTCCTGATGCTCGACCAATCGCTCGGCCGCGCCTGCATTGGCAGTCTCGGACTTGCCCGCATTGCCGGCTTGGCTCCCCTGGCTCGGCTGCACCTTGATCGGCCCGTCGGCAGGCTTGATGATCGGCGGCAATCCCGAAACCATCGAGCCGCCGAACATGGCACGATAGCCCAGGGCCCCCGCGGTGCCGAGCACCGCCAAGCCCAAGACGGCGAGGATCAGGATCGTACCGCTGCGGCGGGGCGAGGGGGTGTCGTCGTGCTCCCCATGTACCGCATCGTCGTGCGGCCCCTGCGCCTGCGCCGCGTAATGCCGACGATCATCGGCCGGATATCCGTCATGCGGCGGTGGCGCATAGCGCAGCGCTTGCGCGCCGGATGCGGGCGGTTGCCGCTGGCCACGATCCGGCCCGTCGTCGGACGCCGGGCCCGGATCGCCGGCATAGAGTCTCGCCGGCAGCCGGTCGTCATAGCCCTGATCGCGATCGTCGCCATCCTGCGGCCACGCCGCGTCATCGGATGAGTGCGGAGAATAGCTCTCATGCGCTTCGTGAGCCGGCTCCACATAAGTATCGCCGCCGGCGGCCCATTCGAGTTCTGCAGCGGCCGGCGCGTCGTCGTAACGAGCCGTCTCGTGAGCGGCATCGCCGCTGTAACCAGACCGCGGGGCGCTTTGGCCGATCAGCCGGGCGAGTTCCGCCAGCGGATCGGCGAGGGTTTCGCGCGGTGACGCGGCCGCGGCGCGCGCCAGCGGATCGCGGCGAGAGCTCTGGAAATTGTCGGCCATCTAAACCTGTCCCCTTGCGTCTTTCCCCTCGACCGCAGTGGCGACCCGTCGAAAGCTACGGAGGATTCTTACCGCATCTCGTCCGGCGCCTGGACTCCGAGCAATGCGAGTCCCGAGGCAAGCACGGTAACCACGCCTTTTACGAGGACGAGCCGAGCCGCAGTCATTTGTCGATCATCTTGGATAATGAAGCGTAAATGAGGCGCGGCGTTCCCGAGCGTCCAAAGCGCATGAAATTCGCTCGCCAAATCGTAGAGATAAAAGGCGATTCGATGCGGCTCGTGCGCCTGCGCGGCGGCTTCGATCACGCGCGGGTACATGGCAATTCGCCGCATCAGGGCGAGCTCGTTCGGGTCGCTTAGGCGGTGAAGCTCGGCGTTGTCGGCCAATTCGGCGTTATTTTGCGGCAAATCGGGAAAGATCTCCCGGGCGTTGCGGAACACCGACTGGCCGCGGGCATGGCCGTATTGGACGTAGAACACCGGGTTGTCGCGCGACTGCTCGATGACCTTTGCGAGGTCGAAATCGAGCACCGCATCGTTCTTGCGGTAGAGCATCATGAAGCGGACGGCGTCGCGGCCGACCTCGTCCACCACCTGCCGCACCGTCACGATCTCGCCGGCCCGTTTCGACATTCTCGTGGGTTGGCCCTCGCGGAGAAAGCGCACGAGCTGGCAGACTTTGACGTCGAGCGTGGCAGCACCCTCGCTCACGGCCTCAAACGCGGCATTCAGCCTTTTGAGATAGCCAGCGTGATCGGCGCCGAGTACATCGATCATGATCTTGAAGCCGCGTTCAAATTTGTCGCGGTGATAGGCGATATCCGGCGTGATGTAGGCGGGGCTGCCGTCGGACTTGAGGATTGGCCGGTCGACATCGTCGCCGAACTCGGTGGCGCGGAACAGCAAAAGCTCCCGCGGCTCCCAATCCTCCATGACCTTGCCTTTGGGCGGCGGCAGCGTACCCCGGTACAGGAGCCCCTTGCGCTCGAGAAAGGCAATGGTTTCGGCGATCTTGCTGGGAGCGCCGTTGCGCGCTTCGTGCAGCGAGCGCTCCGAAAAGAAGCTCTCGTGCACGATACCGAGCGCGGCGAGATCCTCCCGGATCAGCGCCATCATCATGTCTATCGCCGTGGCGCGGATGATGGGCAGCCAATTCGCTTCCGGCTGATCTCTTAGCGCACTGCCATGTTGGGCGGCCAACGCAGCGCCCACGGGCTTGAGATAATCGCCGGGATAAAGCCCCTCTGGAATCTCGCCTATATCCTCCCCGAGCGCTTCGCGGTAGCGCAAATAGGCCGAGCGCGCGAGCACATCGACCTGGGCGCCGGCATCGTTGATGTAGTACTCGCGCGTGACCTTGAAGCCGGCGAAAGCGAGCAGGTTGGCGAGCGCATCGCCGAACACGGCGCCGCGGCAATGACCGACATGCAGCGGGCCGGTGGGATTGGCCGAGACGTATTCGATATTGACCGGCGTGTCGTGGCCGACGTCGCCGGCGCCGTAGCGCGTAGCGGTCCGTACTGCGGTACGCAGCGCATCGAGCCACGCCGCCGGCTTCAGCGTCAGGTTGATGAAGCCAGGTCCGGCCACCTCGACGCTGCTGACGAGATCGTCGGCGCGCAGCGTCTCTGCGATCGCTTCTGCAAGCTCGCGCGGCTTCTTGCCGGCGTCCTTGGCGAGCACCATCGCCGCGTTGGTGGCCATGTCGCCGTGCGATGGATCGCGCGGCGGCTCGACCGTGACGCGCGATTGGTCGAGGCCGGCCGGCAATGCGCCGGCAGCCGCAAGTGCCTCGGCGGCACGGCGAACGCGCCCGAGAATCTCGGCGAAAATGTTCTCTGTGGCCATGGCTTGGCGATACGCCGGGTCATGCGGCGTGGCGCGCCTAACGCAGTTCGGGGGTCGAGTCAAAGAGCCGGGCATGCTCGGCAAGCGCGTAGCGGTCGGTCATGCCGGCGATGAAATCGGCGATACGGCGGGCGCGCGCCGGCGCTGCGGCAGCGGCCAAGCCTTCGCGCCATTCGGCTGGGAGCGCGTCGGGATGGGCGCTGTAGCGGGCGAACAGGTCCTTGATCACGCCGGCAGCTTGATCCATCACCCGCATCACCCGGGCATGGCGGTACATGCGCGGTTCGAGAAAGGCCTTTATGGCGCGATCGGCAGCGCCGACGGCCGGGGAAAACGCCGCGACCGCAGCCGCGGCCTGCCGCACCGCATCGGCCGAGCGCGGCGCCAGCGCCTCAAGCCGCCGTCCGGTCTCGGCGACGACATCCTCGATGAGGAGCCCGATCAGCCGCCGGATCAACTCGTGCACGACGCGACTTTCGTCGAGCCTCGGATAGCTCGCGCCAATGTCGCCGATGATTTTTCCGGGCAGCGCGACGGCGGCGATGTCGTCGAGCGAAAACAGCTCGGCGCGCAAGCCATCGTCGATGTCGTGCGCGTCGTAAGCGATGTCGTCGGCCACCGCGGCGATCTGCGCCTCCGCGCCCGCAAAACTCCATAGCTGCAGGTCGTGGGCGCGCGCATAGGAGACAATCGTGCCGGGCACCCTGCGCTGCCGATAGCGGCCGAGCGGGCGGCCTTCCTTGTCGGTGAGCGGCCCGTTGTGCTTGACCAAGCCCTCCAGCGTTTCCCAGGTGAGATTGAGACCGTCGAAGGTGGGATAGTGCCGCTCCAGCACCGTGACGACGCGCAGCGTTTGCGCGTTGTGATCGAAGCCGCCGAACGCTTTGAGGCATTCGTCGAGCGCCCGCTCGCCGGCGTGGCCGAACGGCGGATGGCCGAGGTCGTGGGCAAGCGCCAGCGCCTCGGCGAGGTCCTCGTCGAGAGAAAGCGCGCGGGCGAGCGCGCGGGCCACCTGCGCCACTTCGAGCGTGTGGGTGAGCCGGGTGCGGTAATGATCGCCTTCGTCGAAGACGAAGACCTGGGTCTTATGCTTGAGCCGGCGAAAGGCGGTCGAATGGATGATGCGGTCGCAGTCGCGGCGGAAGGCGCTGCGGGTCGTGCTCGGCGGCTCCGCATGCAGCCGGCCGCGGCTTTGCGCCGGATCGCAGGCGTAAGGCGCGCGCGGTGAGGAGCCATCGATCGCCATAAAAGCCCCGGCCTCGTGCAATTGACCTCCGCCGCCCCCGCACTTAACTATCGCCCAGATGCTGTGGCAATCGGTGGATTCGCCGGCTGTCGCAATATCTTGGCCGGAGCGGACATGGACGCGGACATGGACATAGGCGTTATCGTCACCGAGCGCGCGGCGGCACGGATCGGCGAGATTTTGCGCCACGAGGCGCCGGGCACCATGCTGCGGGTTTCCGTCGAAGGCGGCGGCTGCTCCGGCTTTCAGTACAAGTTCGACACCGAGCGCGAGCGCGCCGACGACGACGTCGTGATCGAGCGCAACGGCGCCACCGTGCTGATCGACCCGGTGTCGCTCACCTACATGGCCGGCAGCGAGATCGACT
>JASHQS010000170.1 GCA_030038995.1 Xanthobacteraceae bacterium | reverse complement strand
GGGCGCGGCGCCGCCGCCCTCGGCCGCAGCGGCGCCCGGCGCGCCCGAAGCCCCGGGCGCCCCCGACACGCCGGTCGTGCGCTTGGCTTTGCGGTCGGACGAATGGCCATAGAACGCGCGCGTCGGCGCGAACTCGCCGAACTTGTGGCCGACCATTTCCTCGTTCACCATCACCGGAATGTGCTTCTGCCCGTTGTAGACGCCGAAAGTGAGCCCGACGAATTGCGGCAAAATGGTCGAGCGCCGCGACCAGATGCGGATCATCTCGTGGCGGCCGGACGCGCGCGCCGCGTCCACCTTCTTCATCAGGTAGCCGTCGAAGAACGGGCCTTTCCAGACCGAACGCGCCATATCTGCCTATCCTTCCAACCTGCGAACCGTCATCCTGAGGTGCGAGCGCAGCGAGCCTCGAAGGATGAACGGCCGAGGCGCCGACCGAAATCGGGCGTTGCCCGATTTCGGAATGTTGTAGCGTCCAAATCGGCTGCAGCCGATTTGGACGCCGTCGCCCTTCGAGGCGCGCTACGCGCGCAGCTCAGGGTGACGGAATGAAGGTTCATCGCGATCATCATCATTTTTTCTTCTTCCGCGCGTGGCGGCTGAGCATGATGAACTTGCCGGTGCTCTTGTTCTTGCGGGTCTTCATGCCCTTGGTCGGCTTGCCCCACGGCGTCACCGGATGACGGCCGCCGCGGGTGCGCCCGCCGAGCGGATGATCGACCGGGTTCATGGCCTCGCCGCGAACGTGGCCGCGCCGGCCCATCCAGCGGGTGCGGCCGGCCTTGCCGATCGAGACGTTCATGTTGTCCGGGTTCGACACCGCGCCGACCGTGGCGATGCAGCGGCCGTGCACCAGCCGCTGCTCGCCGGAGCCAAGCCGCAGGATGACGTATTCGCCGTCACGACCGACGATCTGCGCATAGCTGCCGGCCGAGCGCGCGATCTGGCCGCCCTTGCCGATTTTCAGCTCGATATTATGCACGATGGTGCCGACCGGAATATTGGCGACCGGCATGGCGTTGCCGGGCTTGACGTCGACATATTCGCCGGCCACGACCGTGTCGCCGACCGCGAGCCGCTGCGGCGCCAAAATGTAGTTCAGCTCGCCGTCTTCGTACTTGATCAGCGCGATGAAGCCGGTCCGGTTCGGATCGTATTCGAGCCGCTCGACCTTGGCGGGCGCATCGAACTTGCGGCGCTTGAAGTCGATCCGGCGATACACCTTCTTGTGGCCGCCGCCGCGATAGCGGCTGGTGATCGAGCCGGAATTGTTGCGGCCGCCGCTGGAATGCTTGCCCTCGGTCAACGCCTTGACCGGCTTGCCGGTGTAAAGGCCGGAGCGGTCGACCAGCACCAGTTGGCGCTGCCCCGCGGTCACCGGTTTGTAGGTTTTCAATGCCATCGCATCCGCTCCTTACAACCCGGTGGTCACGTCGATTCTCTGACCCTCTTCCAGGGTCACGATGGCGCGCTTTGAGTCGGACTGGCGGCCGACGCGGCCTTTGAAGACTTTCCATTTGCCGCGGCGGCGCAGCGTGTTGACACTCTTGACCTTGACGTCGAACAGTTTTTCCACCGCCTCCTTGATCTGCGGCTTGGTGGCGGCCATGGCGACGCGGAAGATCACCTTGCTTTGCTCGGACGCGTTGGTCGCCTTCTCGGTGATGACCGGAGACAGGATGACGTCGTAATGGCGTGGATCGCTGGTGGTCATTTGAACCGCGCCTCCAGCGCTTCGACGGCGGCGCGGGTGAGCACCAGCTTGTGCCGCCGCATCACGTCGTAGACGTTGATGCCGGCAACCGGCAGCACGTCGATATTGGGAATATTGCGCGCCGCCGCGCGCACATTGGCGGCGATCTCGGCGCCGTCGACCAAGAGCGCATTGGCAAGGCCGAGTTTTTCGAACCGGCTGCGTAGCTCCCTGGTCTTGCCTTCCTTGACGCTGAATGCGTCGATGACGAGGATGCCGTCGTCCTTGGCCTTGGCGGAGAGCGCATGCTTGAGCGCGAGCGCGCGCACCTTCTTGGGTAGCCCGATGGCGTGGCTGCGCACCTGCGGCCCGAAGGCGCGGCCGCCGCCGCGGAACAGATTGACGCGGGCGGAGCCGTGGCGCGCCGAGCCGGTGCCCTTCTGCCGGTACAATTTCTTGCCGGTGCGGTTGATGTCGGCGCGGTTCTTCACCGCATGGGTGCCGCGCTGGCGCTTGGCCAATTGCCAGACCACGCAGCGATGAATGATGTCGGAGCGCGGTTCGAGCCCGAAAATCGCGTCCGACAACGTGACCGAGCCGGCCTCGCCGCCGTCGAGGGTGGTGACCTTCAGTTCCATGTCACGCGCCCTCCTTGGTCTCGGCGGCAGCCGCTTCGCCCTTGACCGGCGCCGCAGCGGCTGGTGCTTCTTGCGCCCCTTGCGCCTCTTGCGCGCCTTGCGCCGCCTCGGCGAGCTTGAACTTGCCGGGCATCGGCACCCCGTCGGGCAGCTTCTTCTTGATGGCGTCGCGCACCAGGATCCAGCCGCCCTTGACGCCCGGCACCGCGCCTTCGACCAAAATCAGGCCGCGCTCGACGTCGGTCTGCATCACTTTGAGATTGAGCGTGGTCACCCGGTCGACGCCGAGATGGCCGGCCATTTTCTTGTTCTTGAAGGTCTTGCCGGGATCCTGGCGGCCACCGGTCGAACCATGCGAGCGGTGCGAGATCGAGACGCCATGGCTCGCCCGCAGCCCGGCGAAATTCCAGCGCTTCATCGGCCCGGCCCAGCCCTTGCCGGTCGAAGTGCCGGTGACGTCGACATACTGGCCGACCACGAAATGATCGGCGGTGATCTCGGCGCCGACCGGAATCACGGCATTTTCGTCAACCCGGAATTCGGCGAGCTTGCGCTTGGGTTCGACCTTGGCGACGGCAAAATGGCCGCGGTCGGCCTTGTTGGCGCGCTGCACCTTGCGCGCGCCGGCGCCGAGCTGCAGCGCCACGTAGCCGTTCTTCGCCTTGGTGCGGTGGGCGACCACCTGGCAATTGGCGAGGCGGAGCACCGTGACCGGCACGTGCGCGCCGGCTTCGGTGAACAGCCGCATCATGCCGACCTTTTGCGCGAGCACCCCGGAACGCATGGCAAAATTCCTCATCGCGCCTGTTTTTACAGCTTGATCTCGACGTCGACGCCGGCGGCGAGGTCGAGCTTCATCAGCGCATCGACGGTCTGCGGCGTCGGATCGACGATATCAAGGAGCCGCTTGTGCGTGCGCATCTCGAACTGCTCGCGGCTTTTCTTGTCGACGTGCGGCGAGCGGTTGACGGTGAACTTCTCGATTCTGGTCGGCAGCGGAATCGGCCCGCGTACCTGCGCGCCGGTACGTTTGGCGGTGTTGACGATCTCGCGCGTCGACGCATCGAGGATGCGGTGATCGAACGCTTTGAGCCGGATGCGGATGTTTTGGCCGTTCATTGTTGTCTCTTTTCGCGCGAGTAGCGAATGGCGAAATAGCGAATGGCGATTAATCCATTCGCTATTCGCTACTCCCTTATTCGCCTATTCCACGATGCTCGCCACCACGCCGGCGCCGACGGTGCGGCCGCCCTCGCGGATGGCGAAGCGCAGCTTCTCCTCCATGGCGATCGGCACGATCAGCGTCACCTCCATGGCGATGTTGTCGCCGGGCATGACCATCTCGGTGCCTTGCGGCAGGGTGACGACGCCGGTCACGTCGGTGGTGCGGAAGTAGAATTGCGGCCGATAATTGGTGAAGAACGGCGTGTGACGGCCGCCCTCCTCCTTGGTAAGGATGTAGGCCTCGGCCTTGAACTTGGTGTGCGGCTTGACCGAACCCGGCTTGCACAGCACCTGGCCGCGCTCGACCTCTTCGCGCTTGGTGCCGCGAAGAAGGCAGCCGACATTGTCGCCCGCTTCGCCCTGGTCGAGCAGCTTGCGGAACATTTCGACGCCGGTGACCACGGTCTTCATGGTGGGACGGATGCCGACGATCTCGACTTCCTCGCCGACCTTGATGACGCCGCGCTCGATGCGGCCCGTGCACACCGTGCCGCGGCCGGAGATCGAGAAGACATCTTCCACCGGCATCAGGAACGGCTGGTCCTTGGGTCGGTCAGGCTGCGGAATGTATTCGTCGACCGCCTTCATCAGGGCCAGGATCGAATTTTTGCCGGTCTCCACGTCGGCGCCTTCGAGCGCCGCCTTGGCAGAGCCCTTGACGAAGGGAATCTTGTCGCCGGGGAACTGGTATTTGGTCAGCAGCTCGCGCACTTCGAGCTCGACCAGTTCGAGCAGCTCTGGATCGTCCACCATGTCGACCTTGTTCAGATAGACCACGAGCGCCGGCACGCCGACCTGGCGGGCGAGCAGAATGTGCTCGCGGGTCTGCGGCATCGGGCCGTCCTGGGCGCTGACCACGAGGATCGCGCCGTCCATCTGTGCGGCGCCGGTGATCATGTTCTTGACGTAGTCGGCGTGCCCGGGGCAGTCGACGTGCGCATAGTGCCGCTTGTCGGTCTCGTACTCGACATGCGCGGTGGCGATGGTGATGCCGCGCGCCTTCTCCTCCGGCGCCTTGTCGATCTGGTCGTAGGCGGTGAATTTCGCCTGGCCCTTCTCGGCCAAAACCTTGGTGATCGCCGCCGTCAGCGTGGTCTTGCCGTGATCGATGTGACCGATAGTGCCGATGTTACAATGTGGCTTGGTGCGCTGGAATTTCTCTTTGGCCATTTGGCTCTCCGTTCCGGCTCGCTGTAGAGCTTCAGTGTGTGACGGTCAGGCGTATTTCGCCTGCACCTCGTCCGCGACTCCCTTAGGGACTTCCGCGTAGTGATCGAACTGCATAGTGAAAGTGGCGCGCCCCTGACTCATGGAACGCAGGTTGCTGACGTAGGAGAACATGTTGGCGAGCGGCACCATGGCGTTGATGACGTTGGCGTTGCCGCGCCTGTCCTGGCCCTGAATCTGGCCGCGCCGCGAGTTCAGATCGCCGATGACCGAGCCGGTATATTCCTCCGGCGTCACCACCTCGACCTTCATGATCGGCTCGAGCAGCACCGAGCCGCCCTTTTGCAGCGCCTCGCGCAGGGCAGCGCGCGCCGCGATCTCGAACGCCATGGCCGACGAATCGACGTCGTGCGAATCGCCGTCCACCAGGCTGACCTTGATGTCGACCACCGGAAAGCCGATGACCGCACCCGAGGTCAGCTGGCCTTCGAGACCCTTCTCGACGGCCGGGATGAACTCTTTGGGCACCGCGCCGCCAGCTACATCGTTCTCGAACACGAAGCCCGATCCGGGCGCGCCCGGCTCGGCGACGATTTTGATGCGCGCGTACTGACCGTGACCGCCGGTCTGCTTCTTATGGGTGTAGTCGACGGCGGCCGGCCGTGTGATCTTCTCGCGGTAGGCGACCGCCGGCTCCCCGATATTGGCGTCGACCTTATAGGTGCGGCGCAAGATGTCGACCTTGATGTCGAGGTGCAGCTCGCCCATGCCCTTGATGATGGTCTGGCCGGATTCCGGGTCGGTGGAGACGCGGAACGACGGGTCCTCGGTCACGAGCTTGGCCAAGGCGATGCCGAGCTTCTCCTGATCGGCCTTCGACTTCGGCTCGATCTTGATCTCGATGACCGGCTCGGGAAACTCCATCTTTTCCAGGATGACCGCCTTTTGCGGATCGCACAGCGTGTCACCGGTACGGACCTCTTTGAGCCCGGCCAGGGCGACGATGTCGCCAGCAAAGGCCTCCTTGATGTCCTCGCGATCGTTGGCGTGCATCAGCAGCATGCGGCCGACGCGTTCCTTGCGGTCCTTGGTCGAATTGAGCACGCCGGTACCGCTTTCCAGCCGCCCCGAATAGATACGGCAGAACGTGATGGTGCCGACGAACGGATCGTCCATGATCTTGAACGCCAAGAGCGCCATCGGCTCGGCATCGGACGCCTTGCGCTCGACCTCCTTGCCCTTGAGGTCGACGCCCTTGACCGGCGGCACGTCGACCGGCGACGGCAGGTAATCGACCACGGCGTCAAGGAGCGGCTGCACGCCCTTGTTCTTGAACGCCGAGCCGCACAGCACCGGAAAGAACGCGCCGTCGATCGTCGCCTTGCGAATGAGCCGCTTGAGCGTCGCTTCGTCCGGCTCCTTGCCCTCGAGATAGGCGGTCATCGCCGCGTCATCGAGCTCGACCGCGGCCTCGACCAGCTTGTCGCGGTATTCTCTGACCTGGTCCTTCAGCGCGGCCGGGATTTCGATGTCGTGATATTTGGCGCCGAGCGTCTCCTCGTCCCATACCACGCCGACCATGCGGACGAGATCGATGATGCCCTTGAACTGGTGCTCGGCGCCGATCGGCAGCTGGATCGCCACCGGCCTGGCGCCGAGGCGGTCGACGATGTCCTTCAGGCACTGGAAGAAATCGGCGCCGACCTTGTCCATCTTGTTGCAGAACACGATGCGCGGCACGCGATAGCGGTCGCCCTGGCGCCACACCGTCTCGGTCTGCGGCTCGACGCCCTGGTTGGAATCGAGCACGCACACCGCGCCGTCGAGCACGCGCAGGCTGCGCTCCACCTCGATGGTGAAGTCGACATGGCCGGGCGTGTCGATGATGTTGAGCCGCTTGCCGTTCCAGAACGCAGTGGTCGCCGCCGAGGTGATGGTGATGCCGCGCTCCTGCTCCTGCTCCATCCAGTCCATGGTCGCGGCGCCTTCGTGCACCTCGCCCATCTTGTGGCTCTTGCCGGTGTAATAGAGGACGCGTTCGGTCGTCGTCGTCTTGCCGGCATCGATGTGGGCCATGATGCCGAAGTTGCGATAGTCCTCGATCGGATGAATGCGGGGCATGGGGGCAAAATTCCTTCGCTGTCGCCGGCCTTCACCAGCGATAGTGCGAGAACGCCTTGTTGGCGTCGGCCATGCGGTGCGTGTCCTCGCGCTTTTTTACGGCGTTTCCCCTGTTGTTGGATGCGTCGAGCAGCTCGGCGGAGAGCCGCTCGGTCATCGTCTTTTCGTTGCGGTCGCGCGCCGCTGAGATCAGCCAGCGGATGCCGAGCGCCTGCCGGCGCGAGGTGCGCACTTCGACCGGCACCTGATAGGTGGCGCCGCCGACGCGGCGCGAGCGCACCTCGATCGACGGCATGACGTTCTCGAGCGCCTGCTCGAACACCACGACCGGGTTCTGCCGGGTTTTTCCTTCGATGAGGTCCAACGCGCCATAGACGATGTTCTCGGCCACCGACTTCTTGCCGGCATGCATCACCGAGTTCATGAATTTGGTGACGACGATATTGCCGAACTTCGGGTCCGGCAGGATCTCGCGCTTGTCTGCCCTGTGACGGCGGGACATCGTTCTCTCTTCCTTCGTCATGGCCGGGCTTGTCCCGGCCATCCACGTC
>JASHQS010000169.1 GCA_030038995.1 Xanthobacteraceae bacterium | reverse complement strand
ATTCGATCGGAGCGGAACATGCTCTAGGCCGGCTAGACGACCGCTTCCAAAATTCGAATCATATGGGACGCTTGAAACCACCGCGGTTCATGGGCAAAAATCAAAAACTGCAATTGAGTGGTTTCATGGAATCGGTCGTCTAGTCACCCCCGCCGCAGCTTCGCGGTGAATGAAAAGCCGCCGGCGCCGCAGCAGGGGCAGGTCATGCCGATCAGGATGCTTTGCTTCTGCTCCTCGGAGAGATCGGCGCGGTCCAGCATGCGGGACGCCTGCTGCTCGAACAACTGATGCAGCGAGAGGTTGGTGGTGACGATGCGGTCGTCGGGCGCGAGCGGCGTTTTTTCGGCCTCGGGCGGCGTTTCGGCCTCGGGCGGCGGTGCGGTATCGGGCGGCGTCACGCCTGTGCGCTTTGCGCTTTTCCGCGCTTGCGGATTGGTCTTTTTGCTCTTGGGCATGGCCCTAATTTATCCTCACCCGCGCCAGCGCATAGGCGCTAACATAGGCCTGTTTCCCGGATGCGGTGCAGCGCGAAGCGGTGCACCGCTGATCCGGGACCGTCCCAGACTCCGCAACTTGTTACGATCCCGGGTCTGCAGCGCACCACTTCGCTGCGCTTCGTGCTGCGCTGCGCCCGGGAAACGCAGCTATGTTAGCGCCTATGCGCGCCAGCGGGGGGAGGACAAGAAGATCACTTCTCGGCCTTCTTCATATAGCTCAGAATAAACGCGCGATATGGCTTCAGAATAAACGCCCGCATGGCGGGCGGCACGGCGAGGCGCTCGCGCACGTCCCGGCCGAGGTCGGGACGCACCTCGTAGTGCGGCACGAACTGGATCGCCGTCATGGCGTCGGCCGATTGAGGGCGCTGCTGGCGCGCCGACACGCTTGCGTCACTGCGCCGCCAGTGCGTCGATGCCGGCCTTGGCGACTTGCGCGTCCTGTGCGGAGACGGCGCCGGAGACGCCGATGGCGCCGATGATCTTCCCATCGACCACGATCGGCAGCCCGCCTTCGAGCGGCGTGATGTCCTTGAGCGCCAACAGGCGATTGCCGGCGCCGCCGCGGGCGATGGCGTCGTCGAGGTCCTTGCTGGGCCGCTTGAACTGCAGCGCGGTGCGGGCCTTGCCCTGCGACACCGTCACGGCCGAAAGCTGCGCGTTGTCGATCTTGTGAAACATCACCATGTTGCCGCCGCTGTCGAGGATGGTGATGGCGACCATCCAGGAATTCTTCGCCGCTTCAAGCTCCGCCGCCGCCATCACCCGCTTGGCCTGATCGAGCGTGATCGGCGGCCCGTAGGGCGGCAGCCCCGACGATTCGACCTGCTGGTCCTGTGCCGCTGCGGTGAGCCATGGACATGCGGCCGCGAGCGCCAACGCGCAGGCGAGCGCGAGCATTCGGATCATCTGCGAAGCCTCCATCGAAGGGGATCAGAATTCAGGCATCAGGGATCAGGCATCAGGATCAGAAGTCAGGTATCAGGATCAGAAGTCGGGCACCACGGAGCGAAATTGAGGCGGCCGTCCTGATCTCTGATCGCTGATGCCTGGCTCCTGTAACTGCGCCGCATCGGCGATACAATAAGCGGCCGGCCGCCCCGGCGGAAGCGGGTCAGGAGTCAGGGATCAGGAGTCGGGTATCAGGTATCAGGCATCAGGTCAGCCAGTGGAATTAAGGCAGCCCGGCCCTGATCCCCTGATCCCCGATCCCTGATCCCTGACTCCTGCAACGGCAGCGCAATCACTATATTCACGGCACCAACCAGGAGACGCCGACATGTTCTCGTTCCGCAAAAAGCTCGAAATGCCGGCCGCCGACGAAGTCCTGCCGGGACGCGCCAAGCCGATCCCGACCGCCGAACGCCATTTCGTCAACGGCCGCGCGCTCAGGGGCCCCTACCCCCCCGGCTCCGCCAAGGCGATGTTCGGGCTCGGTTGCTTTTGGGGCGCCGAGCGCAAGTTTTGGGAGCTTGGCAGCGGCGTCCTCGTGACTGCGGTTGGATATGCCGGCGGCCTCACGCCCAATCCCACCTATGAGGAAGTATGCAGCGGCCGCACCGGCCACAACGAAGCGGTGCTGGTGATCTACGACCCGAAGAAGATCTCCTACGAACGGCTGCTCAAGACGTTTTGGGAAAGCCACGATCCGACCCAGGGCATGCGCCAGGGCAACGACGTCGGCACGCAATATCGCTCGGGCATCTACGTCTTCACGCCGGAGCAGCGCGCCGCCGCGGAAGCCTCGAAGGCCGCCTACGCCAAGGCGCTGGCCGCCGAACGCATGGGGCCGATCACCACCGAAATCCACGACGCGCCGCCCTTCTATTTCGCCGAGGATTATCATCAGCAGTACTTGGCCAGGAATCCACACGGCTATTGCGGGCTGGGCGGCACCGGCGTGAGTTGCCCAATCGGCACCGGGGTGGCGGCGTAGTCGCAGATTGCCGATCGTCATTCCGGGGCGCCGCGCTGCGGCGAACCCGCAACCCATAAGCCCGGCGCCGGCGGATATGGATTCCGGCTCTCGCTGCTGCGCGGCTCGGGCCGCAATGACGGGGGACTTGAAATGCGATCGGCCGAA
This sequence comes from Xanthobacteraceae bacterium, assembly GCA_030038995.1. Lineage (GTDB taxonomy): Bacteria > Pseudomonadota > Alphaproteobacteria > Rhizobiales > Xanthobacteraceae > BOG-931. The sequence continues at coordinate 749 of JASHQS010000169.1, read as the reverse complement.
CGGCTGCTTCAAACCCTGATCTTCGTTTGCCGCTGGCTCGCCGCGCCTTTTCTCCTCGGGCTGATGGTCGCGATCGTGCTCTTGCTCTATCGCTTTGTCGCCGATCTGGTCGCGCTTGCGACGCGCATTGCGTCCGTCGCCTGGCATGATCTCGCGGTCGCTGTCCTCAATCTCGTCGACATCGCGCTGACCGCGAATCTCATCCTTATCGTGATCTTTTCCGGTTACGAGAATTTCATCGCCAAGATCGAACGCGAGAAGGGCTGGCCGATGGGCCTTATCGACATCGATTTCATCGCGCTCAAGCAGAGAGTCCTCGGTACCATCGCGGTCATTGCGGCGATCGACGGGCTGGCCTGGTATCTCGATCTCGAGGAAACGAGCGACGCCGCCAAGCTTGGCTGGGCCCTGGGATTTCCGCTGATGTTCGTCGTCGCGTTGCTGATGCTGGCGCTGGCCGACCGCCTCGCTCGCGATCGCAATGACGCATCCCGGTAAGCCGGCGGCCGGCCACGATCGCTGCGAATGCGGCCGGTGAGGGTTTGTTAACCATACCGAGCGTTAATCGGTTCGCCTTCGATCAAACCGGGCCGGACGGCGCGTATGCGGGTCACCCGCTCTTTCCCTTTATTGTTGGCTTGCGCCATTGCGGTCGCCGGCTGCGCACCGCCGCCGGTAGCGCGGGTCGGATGGACGGCGCTGGGCGCGACGGCCGCTCCGCCCGCGGCGGCCGCGCCGGCCGCGGCGGC
>JASHQS010000168.1 GCA_030038995.1 Xanthobacteraceae bacterium | reverse complement strand
GGCGGCTGCGGCGCCCGGCGCGGCTGCGGCCGAGGGCGGCGCGGCCCCGGCGGCCGGCGGGACGTCGTGAGGCGGGGAGAGCGACCATGAGCAAGAAGGGGCGCGAGCGCGCGCTCGCCGACAACGAAGCCAAGGCGGTCGCCCGCATGCTGCGCGTCAGCCCGCAGAAGCTCAATCTTCTGGCGCAGCTCATCCGCGGCAAGAAGGTTTCCGCCGCGCTCGCCGATCTCGAATTCTCACGCAAGCGCATCGCCCGCGACGTCAGGAAGTGCCTGGAATCGGCGATTGCCAATGCCGAGAACAATCATGATCTCGACGTCGACGATCTCGTCGTCGTCCAGGCCCATGTCGGCAAGGCGCTGGTGATCAAGCGGAATCAGCCGCGGGCGCGCGGCCGGGTCGGGCGGATTTTCAAACCGTTTGCCAACCTCACCATCGTGGTGCGCGAGGTCGAGGCGCGGGCGTCGTAACCGGAGGTTCAGGAGCAAGCTGATGGGTCAGAAGGTCAATCCGATCGGGCTTCGTCTCGGCATCAACCGTACCTGGGACTCGCGCTGGTATGCGGGCAAGACCAGCTACGGCTCGCTGCTGCACGAGGACATGGAGATCCGCCAGGCGCTGATGGCGGAACTCAAGCAGGCCGCGGTGTCGAAGATCGTGATCGAGCGGCCGCACAAGAAATGCCGCGTCACCATTCATTCGGCGCGACCCGGCGTCGTCATCGGCAAGAAGGGCGCCGACATCGAGAAATTGCGCCGCAAGGTCGCCGCGCTGACCACGAGCGACGTGGTCATCAACATCGTCGAAATCCGCAAGCCCGAGCTCGACGCCCAGCTCGTCGCCGAATCGATCGCCCAGCAGTTGGAGCGGCGCGTCGCCTTCCGCCGCGCCATGAAGCGCGCCGTGCAGTCGGCGATGCGGCTCGGCGCCGGCGGCATCCGCATCAATTGCTCCGGCCGGCTCGGCGGCGCCGAGATCGCGCGCATGGAATGGTATCGCGAGGGCCGCGTGCCGTTGCACACGCTGCGCGCCGACGTCGATTACGGCTTCGCCACCGCCTTTACCACCTACGGCACCTGCGGCGTGAAGGTGTGGATCTTCAAGGGCGAGATCATGGAGCACGATCCGATGGCGCAGGACAAGCGCATGGCCGAAAGCGAAGCCGGCCGGCCGCGGCGCGAAGCGGCGTAGGCGCGAACGGGTGAACGGAGAGGCTTTTCGCCATGCTGCAACCGATGCGAACCAAATTCCGCAAGGCGCACAAGGGCCGCATCAAGGGCGTGGCGTCGAGCGCGGTCGCGCTCGCGTTCGGCCAGTTCGGGCTCAAGGCCACGGAGCCCGACCGGGTGACGGCGCGGCAGATCGAGGCGGCGCGCCGGGCGCTCACCCGGCACATGAAGCGCTCCGGCCGCGTCTGGATCCGGGTTTTCCCCGACGTGCCGGTGTCCAAAAAACCGCTTGAAGTGCGCATGGGCTCCGGCAAGGGCACGCCGGAATATTGGGTCGCCCGGGTCAAGCCGGGACGCATCCTGTTCGAGGTCGACGGCGTCACCGCCGTGGTCGCCAGGGAGGCGTTGGCGCTCGCCGCCGCCAAGCTGCCGGTCAAGACCCGTTTCGTCGAGCGGATCAGCGTGTAGGCGTGTCATGAAAGCGGCCGACATTCGAACGATGACGATCGATCAGATCGACGACGAGGTGCTAAAGCTGAAGAAGGAGCAGTTCAACTTGCGTTTTCAGCGCGCCACCGGGCAATTGGAGAATACCGCGCGCGTGCGCGAGGTGCGGCGCAACATCGCCAGGCTCAAGACCATCGCGCAGCAGAAGCGCGCCGGCGCCATACGTTGAGCGAAGCGTTGAGAGGATAGAGGATGCCAAAGCGGACCCTGCAGGGCGTCGTCATCGGCGACAAGCAGAGCAAGACATTGGTGGTGCGGGTCGAGCGCCGCTTCACCCATCCTAAGTTCAAGAAGACGGTGCGCCGTTCGAAAAAATACTACGCGCACGACGAGAACAACGAGTTCAAGGTCGGCGACATCGTGTGGATCGAGGAGCACCGGCCGATCTCCAAGCTCAAGCGCTGGGCCGTGGTGCGCGGCGAAAAGCGGAAGGCGTCCTAAGGCGCGAGCCGAGGGACAATGAGTGGGGTAGCCCATGATCCAGATGCAAACCAACCTCGACGTGGCGGACAATTCCGGCGCGCGCCGCGTCATGTGCATCAAGGTGCTGGGCGGCTCCAAGCGCAAATACGCCACCGTCGGCGACGTGATCGTGGTCTCGGTGAAGGAGGCGATCCCGCGCGGCCGGGTCAAGAAGGGCGACGTGATGAAGGCGGTGATCGTGCGCATCGCCAAGGACATCAAGCGCCCCGATGGCTCGATCATCCGCTTCGACCGCAACGCCGCGGTGCTGATCAATCCGCAGATGGAGCCGGTCGGCACCCGCATTTTCGGACCGGTGCCGCGTGAGTTGCGTGCCAAGAACCACATGAAGATCATTTCGCTGGCGCCCGAGGTGCTGTGATGGCGGCGAGAATCAAAAAAGGCGACCGGGTCGTCGTCATCTGCGGCCGCGACAAGGGCCGCGCCGGCGAGGTCATCGAGATGCGTCCGGCCGAGGGGCGCGCCCTCATTCGCGGCGTCAACATGGTAAAGCGCCATCAGCGGCAGACCACGACGCAGGAAGGCGGCATCATCTCCAAGGAGGCGCCGGTCCATCTGTCCAATATCGCGCTGGCCGACCCGAAGGACGGCAAGCCGACGCGGGTCGGCTTCAAGTTCGTCGGCGCTGGCGACCAGCGCAAGAAGGTGCGCTTCGCCAAGCGCTCGGGAGTCGAGATCGATGGCTGATACGGACGAGAAAAAGGCGAAAAAAGCCGACAAGCCGCAGCGCGCCGAGAAAAAGCCGGACCAGGCCGCGAAGCCGGCCAAGGCGCAAAAGGCCGAGAAAGGCGACAAGGCCGCGCCGGCCGGCAAGGCGGCCGACGGCAAGGCCGGCAAGGCGGCGGCGCCGGTGCCCGAGCAGCGCGTGCCGGCGCGGCTGAAGTTGCAGTTCGACCAGACGATCCGCGCCAGGCTCGCCGCGCAGTTCGGCTACAAGAACCGCATGCAGACGCCGCTCCTGGACAAGATAGTGATCAACATGGGCATCGGTGAAGGCGTCGCCGACCGCAAGAAAGTCGAATCCGCCGCCGCCGACCTGGCGCTGATCGCCGGCCAGAAGGCGGTGATCACCAAGGCGCGCAAATCGATCGCCACCTACAAGGTGCGCGCCGGCCAGGCGATCGGCTGCAAGGTGACGTTGCGCAAGGCGCGCATGTACGAGTTTCTCGACCGGCTGATCAACATCGCGCTGCCGCGGGTGCGGGATTTTCGCGGACTGTCGCCGAAAAGTTTTGATGGCCGCGGCAATTACACGCTCGGCATCAAGGAGCACATCGTGTTCCCCGAGATCGACTACGACAAGGCCGCCGACATCTGGGGCATGGACATCACCGTGTGCACTACGGCGCGCAGCGACGACGAGGCGCGGGCGCTGCTCACGGCGTTCAATTTTCCGTTCCGGCAGTGAGACGAGCGAGAGGCGCGGTCGCAGACGCGGAACCGCGAGGAGAGCCAGATGGCGAAGAAGAGTGCTATCGAGAAGAACAACAGGCGGCGCCGGTTGACCAAGAAGTTTTCCGGCCGCCGCACGCGGCTCAGGGCGATCGCGCGCGACAAGACCAAGCCGATCGAGGAGCGTTTCGCGGCGACCTTGAAGCTTGCCAAGCTGCCGCGCAACTCGTCGGCCACCCGCATCCGCAATCGCTGCGAGATGACCGGGCGGCCGCGCGGCTATTACCGCAAGCACAAGCTGTCGCGCATCGCGCTCCGCGAACTCGGCTCCAAGGGGCTCATTCCGGGCCTCTTGAAGTCGAGCTGGTAGGAGGATCGTACGATGCCCATCAATGATCCGCTCGGCGACCTGTTGGCGCGCATCCGCAACGCGCAACTGCGCAACAAGAGCAAAGTATCGAGCCCGAGCTCGAAGCTGCGCGAACGCGTGCTGGAAGTGCTCAAGGCCGAGGGCTACATCCGCGGCTACGCGGTGGTCGAGCGCGAAGGCCGCTCCGAGCTCGAGATCGAGCTGAAATATTTCGACGGCGCGCCGGTGATCCGCGAGATCGAGCGCATCTCCAAGCCGGGCCGCAGGGTCTATATCTCGGTGCGCAATCTGCCGCGCATCAACAACGGGCTCGGCGTCGCCATCGTCTCGACGCCGAAGGGCGTCATGGCCGACCACGACGCCCGCGACGCCAATGTCGGCGGTGAAATTCTCTGTACGGTGTTCTGATGTCGCGCATCGGCAAGAAACCCATCATGGTGCCCGCGGGCATCACCGCCGCGGTCGAAGGCCAGACCGTCAAGGTCAAGGGCCCGAAGGGCGCGCTCGCGGTCGTGCTGCACGACGACGTGGCGGTGAAGCTCGAAGGCGGCCGCATCCAGGTCGAGCCGCGCAGCGACACCAAGCGCGCGCGCTCGCAATGGGGCACCTCGCGCACGCTCATCGCCAACATCATCGCCGGGGTGACCAAGGGCTTCGAAGAGCGACTCGAAATCAGCGGCGTCGGCTATCGCGCCGCGGTGCAGGGCAAGAACCTGCAGCTCGCGCTCGGCTACAGCCACGACATCGTCTATCCGATCCCCGACGGCATCACCATCGCCACGCCGCGGCCGGTCGAGATCGTGATCAGCGGCAGCGATCGCCAGAAGGTCGGCCAGGTCGCCGCCGAAATCCGCGATTACCGGCCGCCGGAGCCCTACAAGGGCAAGGGCGTCAAGTACGCTGCCGAGCGCATCTTCCGCAAGGAAGGCAAGAAGAAGTAACGGAGCCGCCGATGCGCAAGCTTGACGACAGGATGGAGCGGCGGCGCGGCCGCGTGCGCGGGGCGCTCAAACGCGCCGCCCACAGCCGCAAACGGCTTTCGGTGTTCCGCTCCTCCAAGCACATTTACGCGCAGGTCATCGATGACGATGCCGGCGCCACCTTGGCGTCAGCCTCTTCGATCGAAAAGGACACGCGCGGACAGCTCAAGACCGGCGCCGGCGTCGAAGCCGCCAAGGCGGTGGGCAGGCTGATCGCGCAGCGGGCGCAGGAAAAGGGTATCAAGGACGTCGTGTTCGACCGCGGCGGCTATCTCTATCACGGCCGGGTCAAGGCCTTGGCCGAGGCCGCCCGCGAGGGCGGTTTGAATTTCTAAGCACGAAGGACACATCATGGCCCGTGAACCACGCGAGCGGCGGCGAGACCGCGACGAAGAGCGCGACAGCGAGTTCGTCGACAAGCTCGTCCACATCAACCGGGTCGCCAAGGTGGTCAAGGGCGGCCGCCGCTTCGGCTTCGCCGCGCTGGTCGTCGTCGGCGACCAGAAGGGCCGCGTCGGCTTCGGCCACGGCAAGGCCCGCGAGGTGCCCGAGGCGATCCGCAAGGCGACCGACGCGGCCAAGCGCGCGCTCACCCGCGTGCCGCTGCGCGAGGGCCGCACCTTGCATCACGACGTCGCCGGCCGCCACGGCGCCGGACGCGTCTATCTGCGCGCGGCGCCGCCCGGCACCGGCATCATCGCCGGCGGCCCGATGCGCGCGGTGTTCGAGACGCTCGGCGTGGCCGACGTGGTGGCGAAGTCGGTCGGCTCGTCGAATCCCTACAACGTCGTGCGCGCCACCTTCGATGCGCTCAAGCGCCAGGACTCGCCGCGCTCGGTGGCCGCCCGGCGCAACATCAAGGTTTCGGCCTTGCAGGCGCGCCGCCGCGACACCGACGCCGAACAGCCTGCGGCCGACTGAAAGCTTGGGAGCCGGCAATGAGCAGCGCAAAGACTTCGCAAGGCGCGGCGGGCAAGACCGTCAAGGTGCGGCAGATCGGCAGCCCGCAGCGCCGCCATCACCGCCAGCGCGAGACACTGGTGGGCTTGAAGCTCAACAAGATCGGCCGCGTTGCCGAATTGCCCGACTGCCCGCAGACGCGCGGCATGATCCGCAAAGTCGCGCATCTGATCGAGGTGGTGGAGCAATGAGTTGGTGCCGTGCCCCTGAGGTGCGCGACGCCTGGCGTCGAGCCTCGAAGGGCGACGGCCCGTGAATCATCGGCCGCATCCTTCGAGGCGCGCCTTCGGCGCGCATCTCAGGACGACGGCGAACAGAAGGGATCTACGATGAAGCTTCACGAACTGGCCGGTCGGCCCGGCGCGCGCAAGGCGCGCAGGCGCATCGGCCGCGGCATCGGCTCCGGCACCGGCAAGACCGGCGGACGCGGCGGCAAGGGCCAGACCGCGCGTTCCGGCGTGCGCATCAAGGGCTTCGAGGGCGGGCAGATGCCGCTGCATCGCCGCCTGCCCAAGCGCGGCTTTAAGAACACCATGTTCGCCCGCAAGCTCAACGAGGTGAATCTGGGCCGCATTCAGGACGCGATCGATGCCGGCAAGCTCGATGCGGCCCAAAAAATCGACGCGGCGGCGCTGGTCGGCGCCGGCGTGCTGCGCCGCGCCAAGGACGGCGTGCGGCTTCTTGGCGGCGGCGAGATCAAGGCAAGGGTCGCGCTGTCGGTGTTCGGCGCGTCCAAATCGGCCGTGGCCGCGGTCGAAAAGGCCGGCGGCAGCGTCGAAATTTTGGCGCCGCGGCCGGCGGCAGCGGAGCAGGCGGCATCATGACCCGTCATGGCGGCCTTGTGCCGGGCGGTCACGGCTTCTAACTGTTCGGAGGACGTGAACCGGCGGCAGGAGCCGGCGGTGGGGGCCTAAGAGGCGCGGAGCAGCGGATGGTTTCTGCAGCGGAACAACTGGCGGCCAATCTCAATTTCGGCGCGCTCGCCAAGGCCGAGGAGCTGAAGAAGCGCATCTGGTTCACGCTCGGCGCGCTCCTGGTCTATCGGCTCGGCACCTACATCCCGCTGCCGGGCATCGATCCCAACGCCTGGGACAAGATCTTCAACCAGCAGGCCGGCGGCATTCTGGGCATGTTCAACATGTTCGCCGGCGGCGGCATCCACCGCATGGCGATCTTCGCGCTGACCATCATGCCCTACATCTCGGCCTCGATCATCATCCAGCTGATGACGACGGTGTCGCCCACCCTCGAGCAACTGAAGAAAGAGGGCGAGGCCGGCCGCAAGATGATCAATCAGTACACGCGCTACCTGACCGTGGTGCTGGCGGCGTTTCAGGCCTACGGCATCGCCATCGGGCTCGAAGGCGCCGGCACCGGCTCGGTGGTCGCCAATCCCGGCTTCTTCTTCCGCATCTCCACGGTGATCACGCTGACCGGCGGCACCATGTTCCTGATGTGGCTTGGCGAGCAGATCACCCAGCGCGGCATCGGCAACGGCACCTCGCTGATCATCATGTCGGGCATCGTCGCCCAGCTGCCGACCGCCATCGCCAGCACGCTCGAACTGGGCCGCCAGGGCGCGCTCTCCACCGGGCTCATACTGATCGTCATCATCATGGTTGTGGTGGTCATCACCTTCATCGTGTTCATGGAGCGCGCGCAGCGCCGGCTGTTGATCCAGTATCCCAAACGCCAGGTCGGCAACCGCATGTTCGAGGGCCAGTCATCGCACCTGCCGCTCAAGCTCAACACTTCCGGCGTCATTCCGCCGATCTTCGCGTCGTCGCTGCTGTTGTTGCCGACGACGCTCGCCAGCTTCACCGGCGGGCAGGGCGGCGCGGCGTCGAGCTGGCTCACCGCCATCACCACGCAATTGTCGCACGGCCGGCCGCTGTTCCTGATCCTCTATGTCGGGCTCATCATCTTCTTCGCCTTCTTCTACACGGCGATCATCTTCAACCCGACCGAGACCGCCGATAACCTCAAGAAGCACGGCGGCTTCATCCCCGGCATCCGGCCCGGCGAACGCACCGCCGAATACATCGACTATGTCTTGTCGCGCATCACCGTGGTGGGGGCCGCTTATCTGGCGGTGGTTTGCCTGTTTCCGGAGATTCTGATCTCGTATGCGGCGGTGCCGTTCTACTTCGGCGGCACCTCGCTGCTCATCGTGGTGAGCGTGACCATGGACACGGTGGCGCAGGTGCAGGGCTACCTGTTGGCGCACCAATACGAGGGCTTGATCAAGCGGTCCAAGCTGAGGGGGCGCCGTAGATGAGATTGATCCTGCTGGGCCCGCCGGGGGCTGGCAAAGGAACGCAGGCCCAGCATCTCGTCGCCAAATACGGCATCGTCCAGCTCTCGACCGGGGACATGCTGCGCGCCGCAGTGGCCGCCGGCACGCCGATCGGCCGCCAGGTCGGCGAGATCATGGCGCGCGGCGCGCTCTGCCCCGACGATATCGTGGTCAGCATCGTCGAAGGCCGCATTCAAGAGCCGGACGCCCGCAACGGCTTCGTCCTCGACGGCTTCCCGCGCACCGTGCCGCAAGCCGTGGCGCTCGACCGCATGCTGGCGCGGCACGGCGTGACGCTCGATGCGGTCATCGCGCTGCGGGTCGACGAGGCTGCGCTCCTCAAGCGCATCGAGAGCCGCGTCGCGGAGACCCGCGCTCGCGGCGCGGCGCTGCGCGACGACGATGAGCCGCAAGTGTTGCACCGGCGGCTCCTCGCCTACCGCGAGCAGACCGCGCCGCTGGTCGCCTATTACCAGTTGCAGAATGTGCTGCGCACCGTCGACGGCATGGCGCCTATCCCGGAGGTCGCTGCCGCGATCGAGCGGGCGCTCGGCGAAGTCAAGACGGCCAAGGCGGCCAAGGCGGCCAAGGCAGCCAAGGCGGCCAAGGGAGCGCCGGCGGCTGCCTTGAGCCCAGCCAAGCCGACGGCCAGGAAGCCCGCGGCAGCGAAAGGCAAAAAGCCAGCCCGCAAACCGGCAGTGCGGGCCAAACCGCGAGCTGCGGTAGGAAAAAAATCCAAAAGCAGGGCCATTACGCGCCGCGTTTCGCGCAGGCCTGTCGCCGCGGCGCGCCGCGCCGGGCTCCGACCCAAGGCCGGAAAGGCCCGCCGCCGTTGAGGCGGCTGCCACAAGAAATCGCCTGGCGAGGTTGACGAAAGCGAGAGGAATCCATTAATAAGCCGGCGAATACCCAGTTGGAGATTGATGAGCGATGCCGGGCCGCAAAGGCGGGCAGGCGTTGGCTTTTTATGTTTGTGGCCTTCTCAGGTGACAATGCAAGGAAACGACAGCGGCTTGCCGCCACGCCGTACGACGGCCTTGGCGGCGCGGCCGGCTGGCGCAGGGAGTAACCGACGTGGCTCGCATCTCGGGCGTCAACCTACCGACCAACAAGCGCGTGGCGATCGCGCTGCAATACATCTATGGCATCGGCCCCACCAGAGCGAAGGAGATCATGCAGAAAGTGTCGCTCCCGGACTCGCGCCGGGTGTCGCAGCTCACCGACCAGGAAGTGTTCCAGCTCCGCGAGGTGATCGACCGCGATTACGTCGTGGAGGGCGATTTGCGGCGCGAAGTGGCCATGAACATCAAGCGGCTGATGGATTTGGGCTGCTATCGCGGCTTGCGGCACCGCCGCGGTCTGCCGGTGCGCGGCCAGCGCACTCACACCAACGCGCGTACCCGCAAGGGTCCGGCCAAACCTATCGCCGGCAAGAAGAAGTAAGGGAGTAGCCCCGCCTTCCCCGGCCCAACTGCGGGCGGCGGAGGGTGGGCTAAAAACATGGCGCCGGATTCGCCGGCACCGATCCAGGATCAAGGGTTCAGAATGGGTAAAGAAGCCACGCGCGTCCGCCGACGCGAACGCAAAAACATCGCCTCAGGCGTCGCCCACGTCAGCGCGACGTTCAACAACACCATGATCACGATCACGGACGTGCAGGGCAACGCCATTGCCTGGTCGTCCGCGGGCACCATGGGTTTCAAGGGCTCGCGCAAATCGACGCCCTACGCCGCGCAGGTCGCCGCCGAGGACGCCGCCAAGAAGGCGCAGGAGCACGGCATGCGCACGCTCGAGGTCGAGGTGGCGGGGCCCGGCTCCGGTCGGGAATCGGCGCTGCGCTCGCTGCAGGCCGCCGGCTTCACCATCACCTCGATCCGCGACGTGACGCCGATCCCGCACAACGGCTGCCGCCCCCGCAAGCGGCGGCGCGTATAGGACGTCCGGCCGATGGAATACATGGACCATTTGCCGCCGCTAGACCTTGGCCTCACGGAGCGGAGTGGGGCGCGCGAGCCGATCGCGCCGCGCAACGCCATGGGTGATAACGTGACGATCCAGAAGAATTGGCAGGAACTGATCAGGCCCAACAAGCTGCAGGTTGCCCCCGGCGCCGACTCGCGGCGGGCCGCCACCGTGGTGGCCGAGCCGCTCGAGCGCGGCTTCGGCGTCACGCTCGGCAACGCGCTGCGCCGCATCCTGTTGTCGTCGCTGCAGGGCGCCGCGGTGCAGTCGGTGCATATCGACGGCGTGCTGCACGAGTTCTCCTCGATCGCCGGCGTGCGCGAGGACGTGACCGACATCGTGCTCAACATCAAGGACATCGCCATCAAGATGCAGGGCGACGGGCCCAAGCGCATGGTGGTGAAGAAGCAGGGGCCCGGCACCGTCACCGCGGGCGACATCCAGACCGTCGGCGACGTCGTCGTGCTCAATCCCGAGCTCGTGCTGTGCACGCTCGACGAAGGCGCCGAGATCCGCATGGAGTTCACGGTCGCCACCGGCAAGGGTTACGTGCCGGCCGAGCGCAACCGTCCCGAGGACGCGCCGATCGGCCTGATTCCGATCGACAGCCTCTATTCGCCGGTGCGCAAGGTCTCCTACAAGGTCGAGAACACCCGCGAGGGCCAAATCCTCGACTACGACAAGCTGACGCTGACCATCGAGACGAACGGCGCGATCACGCCGGAGGATTCGCTCGCCTATGCGGCGCGCATCCTGCAGGACCAGCTCAACGTCTTCGTCAATTTCGAGGAGCCCAAGCGCGAGACCGCGCACGAGGCGATCCCCGATCTCGCCTTCAATCCGGCCTTCCTCAAGAAGGTCGACGAGCTCGAACTGTCGGTGCGTTCGGCCAACTGCCTGAAGAACGACAACATCGTCTATATCGGCGACCTGGTGCAGAAGACCGAGGCCGAGATGCTGCGCACGCCGAACTTCGGCCGCAAGTCGCTCAACGAGATCAAGGAAGTGCTGGTGCAGATGGGCCTGCATCTCGGCATGGAAGTTCCCGGCTGGCCGCCGGAGAACATCGAGGAACTCGCCAAGCGCTTCGAGGATCATTACTGAGCAGGGGACAGTAATCAGTGGTCAGTAATCAGAAGCTTTCTGATTACTGATGGCTGATTACTGATATCTGGATGCGTCACGCCAAGACCCACCGCAAATTCAACCGGCGCTCGGACCACCGCCGCGCCATGCTGGCCAATCTCGCCGCATCGTTGATCAAGCACGAGCAGATCGTCACCACGCTGCCCAAGGCCAAGGATTTGCGGCCGATCGTCGAGAAGCTGGTGACGCTCGGCAAGCGCGGCGACCTGCATGCCCGCCGCCAGGCCATCGCCCAGATGCGCGACATTCCGATGGTCAAGAAATTGTTCGAGGTGATCGGGCCGCGCTACAGGGAGCGCAACGGCGGTTACACGCGCGTGCTCAAAGCCGGCTTCCGCTACGGCGATTCCGCACCGGTTGCGGTGATCGAGTTCGTCGATCGCGATACGCAAGCCAAGGGCAAGGATTCCGGGCCCGCTCAGGGTCGGGCCGAGGCGCCGGCGCCTGCTCCATCGTGATAACCGGCGCCTCCGCTGTTCCACAATCGCATGGTATCGGTGAATCATGGCCGATCCCGTCATCAAACTGCCAGCGCAATTTGACGGGCAGACTCTGTCCGACGTCGCTATGAAATAGGCAGCATTTTTATTCAGCACTTTCCGCGCGAAAATTCGATCACAATATCAGTCTCGGATTTCGGACTGGGAATACCGGCGAAGGTGCGCGAAAAAATGCCAAATATTCAGGATGGCGATGCCATAATACAGGCTGTACAGGAAGGCTTCACTACTAAATCCAAGCCCGGCAATAAGGGAGCTGGTTTGGACTATCTGTTGAGCGTCGTGGTTCTGCGAAACAAAGGCAAGGTGACGATCTATTCCGGTCGGAGTGTCGTGCAGTTTGACGCGCCCAATGGAGCGGTTCGTCCAACTGCGTCGGACAATGTCGGGTTCTCGCCGGGAACCACAATCGATATTGAAATTCGTACGGACACGATCGAAGAATTGCCCGAGGAGCGGGAGGAATTACAATGGTGATTCGCATTCGTGAGTTCGTTTCTGGGGCGAACACTTCAGAGGAGGGTGAGATCGTTTTCAGTCATCTGAGCGATAAACTAGGCAAACAGCAAGGTGAGATTGTCGTTTCGTTTGATGGTATCCAAACAGCAACATCATCATTCGTTAATGCCGCTTTTGTGGAGCTGTTGATGGAGCTCTCCTATGCGGATCTGAAGGCACGCTTGAGAATCGTGAACTCAACTCGTCAGATCAATGAGATGATCAAGACGCGCTTGGCGCGTTCCTCGGTCAGAGCTGCATAGAGTTCGTCCAAATGCTTCACACGCGTGTCGTCACCGTCAAGTTAGCAGTCGGGATTCTGGCGCTCCTAGCATCGCTCAGTGCTGCGGCCGCGCAGGACCGCGGCGTTCCCGAATCGCTCGGCCAGCTGCAGCTGTCGTTTGCGCCGATCGTGCAACGTGCCGCGCCGGCGGTGGTCAACGTCTACGCCGCGCGCGTCGTCGAGAACCGCAATCCGTTCTTCGACGATCCGTTCTTCCGCCAGTTCTTCGGCGGCGGCATGCCGCGCGAGCAGATCGAGCGCTCGCTCGGCTCCGGCGTCATCGTCGATCCGTCGGGCCTCGTCGTCACCAATTTCCACGTCATCAAGGACGCCAGCGAGGTCAAGGTGGCGCTCGCCGACAAGCGCGAGTTCGACGCGGCGATCGTGCTCAAGGACCAGCGCAGCGACCTCGCCGTGCTGCGCATCAAGGGCGCCCACGAGCGCTTCCCGACGCTCGAGTTCGGCGATTCCGACCGGTTGCAGGTCGGCGACGTGGTGCTGGCGATCGGCGATCCGTTCGGCGTCGGCCAGACCGTGACGCACGGCATCGTCTCGGCGGTGGCGCGCACCGAGGTCGGCATTTCCGATTATCAGTTCTTCATCCAGACCGACGCCGCCATCAATCCCGGCAATTCCGGCGGCGCGCTGGTCGACATGAGCGGCCGGCTCATCGGCATCAACACCGCGATCTATTCGCGCTCCGGCGGCTCGCAGGGCATCGGCTTCGCCATTCCATCCAACATGGTGCGCGTCGTGGTCGCCTCGGCCAAGGGCGGCAGCAAGGCGGTGCAGCGGCCGTGGCTCGGCGCCAAGCTGCAGGAGGTCAGCCCCGACATCGCCGACAGCCTCGGGCTCAAACGGCCGAGCGGCGCGCTGGTGGCGAGCGTGGTCGCCGGCAGTCCGGCGGCGCGCGCCGGCATCCGCACCGGCGACGTGATCGTCAGCGTCGACGGCGCCGAGGTCGACGATCCGAACGCCTTCGATTATCGCTTCGCCACAAAATCGCTCGGCGGCACGGCGCAAGTCGCGCTGCTCCGCCAGGGCCACGAAACCGTGGTGCCGGTGGCGCTGCAGCCGTTGCCGCAGACGCCGCGCGACGAGATCGAAATCAGCTCGGCCTCGCCGTTCCGCGGCGCCACCGTGGCGAACCTGTCGCCGGCGCTCGCCGACGAATTGCGGCTCGATCCGCAAAGTCACGGCGTCGTCATCACCGCGGTCGCCGACGGCTCGACCGCGCAGACCATCGGCTTTCAGCCCGGCGACATCGTGGTCGCCGTCAATAATCAGAAAATCGCCAAGACCGCCGATCTGGAGCGTATCAGCAAGTCCGCCAGCCGCTCCTGGCGCGTCACCTTGCGCCGCGGCAATCAGCAGATATCGTTGATGTTCAGCGGCTGAGCTGATGTTTCCCGGGCGCAGCGCAGCATCCCCGGGTCCGCGCCTCGCGCGGCCCGGGGACAAGCTCGCCCTCGGGCGGGCAATCGCGCGACCCGAGGTTGGTGCGCTGCAGACCCGGGATCGTTAAGAACGCGGAGTTTGGTATGATCGCGGATCGGCGGTGCACCGCCGCCGCACTGCACCGTGTCCGCAATACGCATGAAAGCGGGCTTGCCGCCGCGCTTCGCATCCACCATTTTTGCCCCAATGGCCAAACGGGCAGCCCAAACAAGCCTTTTCGCCGCGGCGGGTCTCGATCGCGCCGCGCCGCGGCCGCTCGCCGACAAGCTGCGCCCGCAAACGCTCGGCGACGTGGTCGGGCAGGACCATCTGCTCGGGCCGGACGGCGCGCTCAGGCGCATGCTGGAGACCCGCTCGCTCGGCTCGCTCGTGTTCTGGGGGCCGCCCGGCACCGGCAAGACCACCGTGGCGCGGTTGCTGGCGCACGTCACCGAGCTTTATTTCGAGCAGATTTCCGCGGTCTTTTCCGGCGTCGCCGATCTGAAAAAGGTGTTCGATGCGGCCCGCGCGCGGCGCGAGACCGGGCAGGGCACGCTCCTGTTCGTCGACGAAATTCACCGCTTCAACCGCGCCCAGCAGGATTCGTTTCTGCCGGTGATGGAGGACGGCACCATCGTTCTCGTCGGCGCCACCACGGAAAACCCGTCGTTCGAGCTGATCGCGCCGCTGCTTTCCCGCGCCCGCGTTCTCATCTTCAAGCCGCTCGATGCCGCGGCGATCGAGAAGCTGCTCGCCCGCGCCGAGACAGTTGCAGGCAAAGCTTTGCCGCTCGGCGCCGCGGCGCGCGCCTCGCTCGTCCGCATGGCCGACGGCGACGGCCGCGCCGCGCTCACCCTCGCCGAGGAGGTGTGGCGCGCCGCGCGCCACGGCGAGACGTTCGACGCTGCCGGCCTGCAGGAGGTGGTGCAGCGGCGCGCGCCGATCTACGACAAATCGCAGGACGGCCACTACAATCTCATCAGCGCGCTGCATAAATCGGTGCGCGGCTCCGATCCCGACGCCGCGCTCTACTATCTCGCCCGCATGCTCGACGCCGGCGAGGATCCGCTCTATCTGGCGCGCCGCATCGTGCGCATGGCGGTCGAGGATATCGGCCTCGCCGATCCGCAGGCGCTGGTGGTCGCCAACGCCGCCAAGGATGCCTACGACTTTCTCGGCTCGCCGGAAGGCGAGCTCGCGCTCGCCGAAGCGGTGATCTACGTCGCCACGGCGCCGAAATCGAACGCCGCCTACACCGCCTTCGGCGCCGCCATGCGCACCGCCAAGGAAGCCGGCTCGCTGCTCCCTCCCAAGCACATCCTCAACGCGCCGACCAAGCTGATGCAAAGCGAAGGCTACGGCTCGGGCTACGAATACGACCATGATGCGCCGGAAGCCTTCTCCGGCCAGGATTACTTCCCCGAAAAACTCGGCCGGCAGAAATTTTACGATCCGCCCGAGCGCGGCTTCGAGCGGGAGATCAGCAAGCGCCTGGAGTACTGGGCGAAGCTGCGACGCGAGCGAGGCGGGGCGTGAGGGCGAGCCGCGGACCGCGCCAGCCCGGCGGCGGCAAGCAGATCGCCGGGCCGCGGCATCAGTATCGCCAACCTTTGTCCCGTTACCCTGAGGCGGCCGCGAAGCGGCCCTCGAAGGGCGACGGCCCGGGCGCTCGGGCCGCATCCTTCGAGGCGCGCCGCTGGCGCGCACCTCAGGATGACGGGAAACAGAAAAGCGCGTCGCTTCTTGCGTCGACTGGAGTCCAAACCGTGCCGGTGGCCGCCGACGAATCCGGGATGCGCGTCGATCGCTTTTTGGAAGCGCGTCGCCCCGGCTTAAGCTACTCCCATATCCAGCGCGTCATCCGCAAAGGCGAGGTGCGCGTGGACGGCAAGCGCACGCAGCCGAACAATCGGCTCGCGCCCGGCCAGATGGTGCGCATTCCGCCGTTGCGGCTCGACGCGCCGGCGCCGCGCGCCAGCGGCGGCGAGGCCGACGACAAGACCCGCGCGTTTCTTAAATCGATCACGCTCTACGAGGACGCCGACGTGATGGTGCTCAACAAGCCGATGGGGCTTGCGGTGCAGGGCGGCTCCGGCACGCCGCGCCACCTCGACGGCATGCTGGAAGTCTTGCGCGACGCGCAGGGCCAGCGGCCGCGGCTCGTGCACCGGCTCGACAAGGACACCGCCGGCTGCCTGTTGGTCGCCAAGACGCGCTTCGCCGCGGCCGCGCTCGCCAAAACCTTTCGCTCGCGTTCGGCGCGCAAGATCTACTGGGCGCTGGTCGCCGGCGTGCCAAAGCCGCGGCAGGGCCGCATCTCGACCTTTTTGGCCAAGGACGCGCGCGAGGACGAATCGATCATGCGCATCGCGCGCCATGGCGAGGAGGGCGCAAGCCACGCCGTGACCTATTACGCCGTGGTGGAAACCGCGGGGCCGGCGCTGGCCTGGATTTCGCTCAAGCCGGTGACCGGCCGCACCCACCAGTTGCGCGCCCACATGGCCCATATCGGCCATCCCATCGTCGGCGACGCGAAGTATTTTGCGCGCGAGAACTGGGAATTGCCCGGCGGCATGCAGAACCGGCTGCAGCTCGTCGCCCGCCGCATCGCCGTGCCGCATCCGCGCGGCGGCGTCATCGACGTCACCGCGCCGTTGCCGCCGCACATGCTGCAATCGTGGAATCTGCTCGGCCTCGACGCCGCGCGCTACGACCCGATCGAGGCGGCGCCGGAGGAATAAGGTAGATCACGCGCGCCCCGGAATGACGAAAATCAGCGCAAGCTGGCGTTGATCTTGTCCAGCACCGCGGCGCCTGGGCACAGGTCCTTCTCGGACAGCGCGTTGAGGGGCGCCTCGACGGTATTGAGATGGCCGTGCAAATCTTCGGCGTCGCGCTCGACATAGAGGAGCCCGGTCACGATCTGGCCCAGGTCGGCGTGGTGGTGCAAAAAGCTCATCGCCGCCAACCGGTCATGCACGTCGTACTCGGCGTCGAGCTTGCGCAGCGTCAGCACCGTGCCGTCGTGCTGCTCGACCCTCTCGACCGTGCCGGGCGCGTAATCGACATGGATCGGCGGCCGGCCGGTCATGAAGTCGAGGAAATTGACGGCCTCGTTGTGCTCGCGCACGTAATCGAAGCTCTTGGTCGAGCCGGCGTGATTGTTGAAGGCGACGCAGGGCGAAATCACGTCGATGAAGGCCGCGCCCTGGTGCTCGATTGCGGCCTTGATCAGCGGCGTCAGCTGCTTCTTGTCGCCGGAGAACGAGCGGGCGACGAAGCTCGCGCCGATCTGCAGCGCGATGCCCACCATGTCGATGGCGCTGTCGGAATTGACCACGCCGCGCTTGGATTTGGAGCCGCGGTCGGCGGTGGCGGAGAACTGGCCCTTGGTCAGGCCGTAGACGCCGTTGTTTTCGACGATGTAGACCATGTTGACGCCGCGGCGCAGGCAATGGGCGAACTGGCCGAAGCCGATCGAAGCGGAATCGCCGTCGCCGGAGACGCCGAGGTAGATGAGGTCGCGGTTGGCCAGATTGGCCCCGGTGAGCACCGAAGGCATGCGGCCGTGCACGGAATTGAAGCCGTGCGAATTGCCGAGGAAGTAGGTGGGCGTCTTCGACGAGCAGCCGATGCCGGAAATCTTCGCGACCCGGTGCGGCTCGATCGAGAGTTCGAAGCACGCCTCGATGATCGAAGCGGTGATCGAATCGTGTCCGCAGCCCGCGCACAACGTCGACACCGCGCCTTCGTAGTCGCGATGCGTGTAGCCGAGCTTGTTCTTCGGCAGCTCGGGGTGATGGAATTTCGGCTTGACGACGTAGGTCATGGAGCGGCCGGCCTTTTCTTCTTGGTTACGACACCACTTTGCGCAGCGGCGTCACCTTGAGCGCGTCGAGATGATCGCCGATGGCGCCGGTGATGAAGCGCGCGGTGATCGGCGTGCCGTCGTAATGCACGATCGGAACGAGCCGCACCGGATCGATGGAGAGCTCATTGACGATCAGCGAGCGGAGCTGGCTGTCGCGGTTCTGCTCGACCACGTAGACGAAATCGTGTTCGGCGATGAAGCTCGCGACGCTGGAATGGAACGGGAAGGCGCGCACGCGCAGCCGGTCGAGCTGATGGCCGCGCGCCTCCAACAGATCGATCGCCTCGTCCATGGCCGGCGAGGTCGAGCCGAAATAGATGACGCCGTATTTGGTCGGCTTGCCGGCATTGGCCTGCAGCGGGCGCGGCACCAAATCCTTGGCGGTTTCGAACTTGCGAAGGAGCCGCTGCATGTTGTCCTGGTAGGCGGGACCGTCCTCGGTGTACTTCGCATAGCGGTCGCGCGAGGTGCCGCGGGTGAAGAACGAGCCCTTGGTCGGATGCGTGCCCGGATAGGTGCGATACGTAATGCCGTCGCCGTCGACGTCGAGATAGCGGCCGAAATCCACGCCGGACTCGAGCATCGCCGTGGTCATGATCTTGCCGCGGTCGTATTGCCTGGCGTCGTCCCATTTCAGCGGGCGGCACAGCCTGTGGTTCATGCCGATGTCGAGATCGAGCATCAGGAAGATCGGGGTTTGCAGCCGGTCGGCGAGATCGAAAGCCTGCGCCGCCATGTCGAACGCCTCGGCCGGGTCTTCGGGGAAGAGGAGAACGTGCTTGGTGTCGCCGTGCGAGGCATAGGCGGCGCTGATGATGTCGCATTGCTGCGTGCGCGTCGGCATCCCGGTCGACGGCCCGGCGCGCTGCACGTCCATGATGACTGCCGGAATCTCGGCGAAATAGGCCAAGCCGATGAATTCCTGCATCAACGAGACGCCCGGCCCCGAGGTCGCGGTGAAAGCGCGGGCGCCGTTCCAGGCCGCGCCGATGACGATGCCGATCGAGGCGAGTTCGTCCTCGCCCTGGATGATGGCGTATTTCGCCTTCTTGGTCTCGGCATCGTGCCGCAGCCGCCTGCAATGGCCGGTGAAGGCGTCGGCGAGCGATGACGACGGCGTGATCGGATACCAGGCGCAGACCGTGGCGCCGCCGTACACGGCGCCGAGCGCCGCCGCCGCATTGCCTTCGACGAAGATGCGGTCGCCGACCGTGTCGGCCCTGCGCACGCGCAGCCCGATCGGGCATTTGATGTTGCCGAGCGTATAGTCGCGGCCCAGATGCAGCGCGTGCACGTTCGAGGAAAGCAGCTTTTCCTTGCCCTTGTATTGTTCGCCGATGAGCTGCTCGATCACTTTCGGTTCGATGTCGAGCAGCGCCGACAGGGCGCCCAGATAGATGATGTTCTTGAACAGTTGCCGCTGGCGCGGATCGGTGTAGGTGGAATTGGTGATCGCGGTGAGCGGCACGCCGATGACGGTGATGTCGTCGCGGAATTTCGATTTCGGCAGCGGCTTGGTGCAGTCGTAGAGCAAATAGCCGCCCGGTTCGATCGCGGCGACGTCCTTGGCCCAGGTCTGCGGGTTCATCGCCACCATCATGTCGGTGCCGCCGCGGGCGCCGAGATGGCCGGCTTCGCAAACGCGCACCTCGTACCAGGTCGGCAGGCCCTGAATGTTGGACGGGAAGATGTTGCGCGGGGAGACCGGGACGCCCATGCGCAGCACCGCGCGGGCGAACAGCTCGTTGGCGCTTGCCGAACCGGAGCCGTTGACGTTGGCGAAGCGAATGACGAAGTCGTTTACGCTTTCAATTGGCATGCTTGTTCCGCGAGCGTCATGTCGATCAGATATTTCTGCATGTCCCAGGCGCCGGTCGGGCAGCGCTCGGCACACAGGCCGCAATGCAGGCAGACGTCCTCGTCCTTCACCATGACGCGGCCGGTCTTCAGATCATTGGCGACGTAAAGGTCCTGCGTCACGTTTTGCGCCGGCGCCTGCAGCCGGGTGCGCAATTCAGCTTCGTCGCCGTTTTGCGTGAACGTGATGCAGTCCATCGGGCAGATGTCGACGCAGGCGTCGCATTCGATGCACAGCTGGCCGGTGAACACGGTCTGCACGTCGCAATTGAGACAGCGCTCCGCCTCCTTGAGGGCCAGTTCGATATCGTAACCGAGCTCGACCTCGGACTTGATGTCGCGCAAGGACAACACCTTGTCGCGGTGCGGCACCCGATAGCGCTTGTCGGGCGCGATCTCGTTGTCGTACGACCATTCGTGGATGCCCATCTTCTGGCTGGCCACGTTGATCTGCGGCGGCGGCCGTACCGCAATGTCCTCGCCGCGGCACAAGCGGTCGATCGAGATCGCTGCGTCGTGGCCGTGCGCGACCGCCCAGATGATGTTCTTCGGGCCGAACGCCGCGTCGCCGCCGAAGAAGACCTTGGGGTGGGTCGAGGCCATGGTCTTCGGATCGACCTTGGGCATATCCCACTTGTCGAACGCGATGCCGCAATCGCGCTCGATCCAGGGAAAGGCGTTCTCCTGGCCGACCGCGACCAGCACGTCGTCGCAGGGAAAATGCCGGTCGGGCTCGCCGGTCGGAACGAGCTTGCGGCGGCCCTTGGCGTCGTATTCGGCTTTGACTTTCTCGAACAGCACGCCGGTGAGCCTGCCGTTGTCGTGAGTGAACTCCTTCGGCACCAGGAAATTGAAGATCGGAATGTCCTCGTGCATGGCGTCCTCCTTCTCCCAGGGAGACGCCTTCATCTCCTCGAAGCCGGAGCGAACCACTACCGTTACATCTTCACCGCCGAGCCGGCGCGAGGAGCGGCAGCAATCCATCGCGGTATTGCCGCCGCCGAGCACGACGACGCGTTTGCCGATCTTGTCGATGTGGCCGAACGAGACGCTGGACAGCCAATCGATGCCGATATGGATGTTCTTGGCCGCTTCCTTGCGACCGGGAATGTCGAGATCGCGGCCGCGCGGCGCGCCGCAACCGACGAAGCACGCGTCGAAGTTCTCCTTGAGCAGCGCCTTCATGCTGTCGATGCGCTTGCCGCCGACGAACGCGATGCCGAGGTCGAGAATGTACTGGCACTCTTCGTCCAGCACGCTTTCCGGCAGGCGGAATTTCGGAATCTGCGTGCGCATCATGCCGCCGACCTGCGGGTCCTGGTCGAACACGATGCATTCGTAGCCCATCGGGGCGAGGTCGCGCGCCACCGCCAGCGAAGCGGGACCGCCGCCCACGAGCGCAATGCGCTTGCCGTTCTTCCGCGCCGCCGGTTTAGGGAGCCGGGCGCGGATGTCGTCCTTGAAGTCGGCGGCGACGCGCTTTAGTCGGCAGATCGCCACCGGCTCGGCTTCGACGCGACCGCGCCGGCAGGCCGGCTCGCACGGCCGGTCGCAGGTCCGCCCCAAAATGCCGGGGAAGACGTTGGATTCCCAGTTGATCATGTAGGCGTCGCTGTAGCGGCCCGCCGCGATCAAACGGATGTATTCGGGTACCGGCGTGTGCGCCGGGCAGGCCCACTGACAATCCACCACCTTGTGGAAATAGTCCGGAGCCGAAATGTCGGTAGGTTTCATTGACTCCTCTTGCCCGCAGCGTCCGCCGGCACTCGAGCGGTACGCACGCTGCGCGGACCGGCGCCCCCACGGTTTGGCTCCGTTGCCGAATCCGAGCCCGCATAGTAATCGAGCGGGCTGCCGATTTCCACGGCTTGCGCTTGTAATAACAGGGATTTGTTGCTCTCGGTTCTTAACATCGGCGCGATTGCGGCAGGAACTTTGCCGCAGCCCTTGCCGCAGCCACGCAAGTCCCATCGCCGCCGCCTCGTCTCGATTGTAAGCAGTTGAATATCTTGGCTATTTTGTGTCCATGCCGAGTCGAGAGCAGCAGCACTCTGCGCGCCGGTTCTGAGTTCTTCGTTAAAGGATAAAGTCCGATGGCCGAGACCCGCAACGGCGGCGGTTCACAAGCTAATCCCATGGCGGCGGCACGCCGCGGCGCGCGGCCGGCGCTGCCGCGCCGGTTCTATGCGCAGGCGAATGCCGCCAAGGACGCGGACGCGTATGCGGTGCGGCTCGACGGCAAGGCCGTGCGCACGCCGGCGCGCCGTATTCTCGCGGCGCCGACGCTGGCGCTGGCGCTGGCCATCGCGGCTGAATGGCAAGAGCAGGTTGAGGTGATCGACCCGGCGACAATGCCGCTGACCCGGCTTGCCAACGCGATCATCGACGGCGTTGCCGAGCGGCCCGCGCCGGTCGCGGCTGAAATCGCCAAGTATCTCGCATCCGACCTTCTGTTCTACCGCGCCACAGATCCTTGCGGACTGGTGGAACGCCAAGCGCGGCATTGGGACCCGGTTCTGGCCTGGGCTGCCGACGCGCTGGGCGCGCGCTTTGCGCCAACGCAAGGCGTCATGCACGTCGCGCAGCCGCAGCAGGCATTGGCGGCCGCGCGCGCCGCCATTCCACGCGATCCGTGGTCGCTCGGCGCGCTGCATGCCGCAACGACGCTGACCGGCTCGGCGCTGCTCGCGCTGGCGCTGGCGCACCGTCGGCTCGCGGTCGAGGAGGCGTGGCTGGCGGCCCACGTCGACGAAGACTGGAACATGGAACAATGGGGCCGCGATGCGCTGGCGCTCGAACGCCGCGCCGTCCGGTTTGCCGAGCTGAAGGCCGCGGCGACGGTGCTCGACTTGCAGCGCGCATTTCGCTGATGATGCCTCGGGACGAGGCTCAAGGCCGGCCGTGCGCTGCAGCGGACGAGCGCTTGGACGCTCGCAATGCCGATGGACTGAATCAACTTGATTTCATCATGCGCTAGGCGCCGTGGGCTCCTTTGCCGGCCGCTGCGGCGTGCCTTTTGCCAAGCGCGCGCCGCCATAACGCGCCCGCAACCACGACCAGCACGGCTCCCGCCGCGCTCGCCGCCCACATCAAATCCGCGGCGAAGGGTGCGCCAAAGGCGGCCGCCAGCGCCGGCGCGACGGCCTTGTCGGTGACGACCGCCTCGCCGGCGACCCAGCCGAGCAAAGCGGCGCCAAGCCACACCAGGATGGGCAGACGGTCGAGCAGCGCCATGAGCAGCGCCGCGCCGGCAATGATGATCGGGATCGAGACCGCAAGGCCGATCACCAGCAGCGCCAAATTGCCCTGCGCGGCGGTCGCGACCGCGATGATATTGTCGAGGCTCATGATGATGTCGGCGACGACGACAATGCGCACCGCGCGCCACAAATGCGCCGCGGCCTGGACTTCCGGCTGGTCGGGCAACAATAGCTTGGCGGCGATGTAGAGCAAGGCGAGGCCGCCGGCGGCCTTGAGGTAGGGCTGCTGCATCAGCTTGGCGACCACGCCGGTGAACACGATGAGCAGAATGACGGCGATGCCGGCACCGATCGCGATGCCCCAAACCCGCTGGCGGCGCGGCAGGCCGCGGCACGCCATGGCAATGACCACGGCGTTGTCGCCGGACAACAGAACGTTGATGACGACGATGCGCAGCACCGCGAGCCAAAATGGTGCCTGGCCGAGCATGACGACAGCGAACGTCCTTGCCATCAAAAATCCCGTCGCGGTTTCAGGGGAAATGGCGGAAGAAAGCGGCTCGCGCGGGGTTCAAAAAAGATGTCGCAGGGCAATCCGTTCTGCCTCGTTTAATTGCAGGGCGGGGCTATATAAAGCCCTAGAGTTGTTGAACCATCATTGCCGGCTCGCCAAATCGAGCCGCAAAGACCATGTGGCCTCGCCGATGCCCCGTCAATACGGCCATAGCAACATTCCGACCGAGTTGTATCGTTCGTTCCTCGCCATCAGCCAGCACGGCAGCTTCACCAAGGCGGCCGAGGAGCTGAACCTCACCCAGCCGGCGATCAGCGCGCAGATGAAGCGCCTGCAACAGCTGTTGGGCGGCGATCTCTTGGTCAAAAAAGCCCAGGGCGTGGGTCTGACCGAGTTGGGCTCGATCGTCGAGAGCTACGCCCGGCGCGTTCTGGCGCTCAACGATCAGGTCATCGCCATCGCCGGCCGGGTGCCCCAAGGCGAAACTCTGTGCATCGGCGTCCAAAACATATTCGTGCGCACCGTCCTGTCCGACGTGGTGCGCAAGCTGCTGGCCGCCAACAACAATGGGAACTATCGATTCATTTCGGGCAATGCGCCGCATCTCGCCGAGAAGCTGCGATCCGGCTACATCGATCTCGCCGCGATGTTTGTCCAGTCGGACTCGCGGCGCGGATTGGTAGCCGAATGGCTGGAACATCTGGTCTGGGTGCACGCGCCGCACTTTCGCGTGCCGGACAACGAGCCCATTCCGTATCTGAGCCGCGAGGAGGGTTATATCGACCGCCAGGTCCAAAACCTGCTCGACGAGTGCAAGGTGCCGTACCGGATCGCTTTCAGCTCGGTCGACTTGTGGAGTCTTGCCGCGGCGGCCGAGGCCGGGCTTGGCGTGTTCGCGATGCTTGAGCGGGGCAGGTTGGACCTGTCGCGCTCGCTGGTCGTCGCCAAGGACAATATTTTGCCGAAGCTTCGGCCGATGCGTGCCGGCGTGTTTTTCAAGGACGGCTTCGATATGGAGCGCGGTCAAGCGCTGGTGGAGGCGCTCGTGTCGGCCGTGCGCTCGCAGCGAAACAATACGTGAGACTGCGTTTTTCCGGACCGGATCGTTGCTTGCATTGCAGCTTTGTCGCTCCGCCGGAATGATGCCGGCCTCAGCCGCCGGTCACGCTCATATGGCGCGCCAAGGCCGGCCGCTTGTGGCGGCGGTCGATGATGAAGTCGTGGCCCTTGGGCTTGCGCGAGATCGCCTCGTCGATCGCGGCAAAGAGCGCATCGTCGCTCTCGGAAGCGCGCAGCGGCTTGCGCAGGTCGGCGGCATCCTCCTGGCCGAGGCACATGTAGAGCGTGCCGGTGCAGGTGACGCGCACGCGGTTGCAGGATTCGCAGAAATTATGAGTCATCGGGGTGATGAAGCCGAGCCGGCCGCCGGTCTCGGCGACTCGTACGTAGCGCGCTGGCCCGCCGCTGCGGTAGTCGAGATCCTCCAGGTGATAGCGCTTGGCGATCCCGGCGCGCACCATCGACAGCGGCAGATATTGTTCGAGCCGGCCCTCGCCGATGTCGCCGAGCGGCATCACTTCGATCAGGGTGAGGTCCATGCCGCGGCCGTGCGCCCATTCGATCAAGTGGAAAAATTCGTCATCATTGACGCCTTTGAGCGCCACCGCGTTGATCTTGATCTGCAAGCCCGCGGCCTGGGCGGCATCGATGCCGCGGAGCACCTGGTCGAGCGAGCCCCAACGGGTGATGGCGCGGAATTTTTCCGGGTCGAGCGTGTCGAGCGAGACGTTGATGCGATTGACGCCATGGGCCTTGATCTCTTCGGCATATTTGGCGAGCTGCGAGCCGTTCGTGGTCAGCGTCAGTTCGTCGAGCCGGCCGCAGCGCAGGTGGCGTGACAGCGAAGCGAACAGCGTCATGATGCCGCGCCGCACCAGCGGCTCGCCGCCGGTCAGGCGCAGCTTGCGCACGCCGCGCGCGACGAAGGCCGAGCACAGCCGGTCGAGCTCCTCGAGCGTGAGTATGTCGGCCTTCGGCAGGAACGTCATGTTTTCCGCCATGCAATAGACGCAGCGGAAATCGCAGCGGTCGGTCACCGAGACGCGCAAATAGGTAATGGCGCGGCCGAACGGATCGACCAGCGCCGGCACGGCCATCGCCGTGGCGAATGCCGCCGGCGCCCGACCAGCCTCCAACCTCTCCGTGTGCAGGCCGTCCATTGATGACATCCCGGAGCGTGTTACCCGCGGCAGCCGCAGCAGCCGCTACGCTTCAGATAAGCGTGATAGTGCCGGATGCAGCCCCCGTTCGTCCAGATGCGGAACTTCCGCTTGCGCATTTGGGCCAAGGCCGCAAAGAAAGATTGCTCAGAGCGCCGCCGCGACCGCCGTAGCCTCATTGCCCGGCGGGCGCCGGCGGGAAGGGCGAGGCTGGTGCCCCCTGCTGTTGCATGGGCGGCGGGGCTGGGAACGGGCCCGACGCTTCGGCCGGCGGCCGCGTGCTCTTGGCGGCGGTATGCGTACGCTGCACCGTCTTCTTGCGCGGCCTGCGAACCGGCTTGGGCGGCGGCGCCTGCGCTTGCAGCACCACCTGTAGCGGGTTTGGCGTCAGCGTGGCCGGCGGGTTTTCCCAGAATGAATGCTCGGGCGGCGGCGCCACGGTGACCTGAATGGTCTGCGCGACGTAGCCGGCCTTGGTGATGGTGATGGGCTGGTTTTCCGAGGGCACCGCCAGTGCGCAGGGGGTAAAGCACGTCTGACCCTGGATAGTGCGGATATCGGCGCCGGGCGGATCGGATTCGAAGCGCAGCGTTTGCAGTTGAGGTGCTGCCGGCGCCGACGACATCCAATCCGGCATCGATGGCATCCAATCGGGCATCCCGCTCGAGCACCCCGCGAGCGCGACGCCCATCACGGCCGCCGTGGCGGCGACGATGAGTCCGACGCGTGACATGACCCCTCTCCGTGCCGAAGGCTGGACCGTAGGCCGGCTGAAGCCGTTGGTAAAGCCCGCCACAGCCGAATCGGCGGGCCGGTGGGGTCCGCCGGACACGGCCAAAACCCCGCCGCGGGCGCACCATGCGGCCGGTAACCTTGCGGAATTCTTAAAGCCATAGAACGAGTTAAGCGATGTCCTCGGCATGGCGGCGGCGCCGTCGCCGCCGCGCCGCCTTGCGTTGGTCACGATGGACCGGAGGTTTACGGTTGTGGCCGGCGGTGCGGCTGCCAGGCTCGTCCCTGCGGCCCGCTCCGGGCGTCAAAGCTCCGCGGCCAAAGCGCTTATGGCCCGCGGCAGCTCGGCGAGCGAGCTGATGATGCGGTCCGGTTTGAGACTTACGATCGGTACATCGCTGTAGCCGAAATCGACTGCCACGACCGGCACCTTGGCGGCGCGGGCGGTGCGCACGTCCGTGTTGGAATCGCCGACCATGATCGCGGCCGCGGGCTTGCCGGCGGCGCGCAGCACGGTGCGCCGCAACATCTCCGGATCGGGCTTCTGCACGCCGAACGTATCGGGGCCGCAGATCGCGGCAAAGCGCGGTGCGAGCTTGAGGACGCTGAGAAGCTGGACCGAGAGCCATTCGAGCTTGTTGGTGCAGACCGCGAGCCGATGGCCCGCGGCGGCAAGCTCGTCGAGCGCGGCTTCGAGCCTCGGGAACGGCCGCGACCGGTCGGCGAGATGGTCGGCATAATGCGCGATGAATGCGGCGTGGAGCCGGTCGATGTCGGCCGGCGCGGCGGTTCGCCGCTGGGCGGCAAGCGCCCGCTTGATCATGCCTCTTGCCCCGCCGCCGATCAGGTTGCGCGCGGTCTCGAACGGTGCGGCGGGCAATCCCTCGCGCGTGAGAATGAAGTTGAGCGTATCGACGAGATCCGGGGCCGTGTCGATCAGCGTGCCGTCGAGATCGAAGACGATGGTCGGCATGCCGTCCGCCTAGCCGGCGCTGCCTGGCTGTGCAAGGCGGCGCCGTTGCGGCGCGGTTTTTTCCTGGGCCGCCCGGCAGAACGGCGCTAGATACGCGCGGGCGCCCGCGGCGTCGAAGGGGCTTTGGTTGTCGGGTGGCTATGGACGTTGAGACCCAGAAGCACGCCGCCGCGGCGCGGGCGCTCGATTTCGTGCGGCAGGGCATGCGGCTTGGCCTCGGCACCGGCTCGACCGCGGCGCACTTTGTCGCGCTCCTTTCCGAACGCGTGCGCGCCGGCCTCGAAGTCGTCGCCGTGCCGACCTCCGAGGTCACGCGCGCGCAGGCCGAGCGGCTCGGCATTGTGCTGACCACGCTCGACGAGACGCCGCAGCTCGACCTGACCGTCGATGGCGCCGACGAAATCGCGCCGGATTTGAGCCTGATCAAGGGGGGCGGCGGTGCGCTGCTTCGCGAAAAGATCGTGGCCACCGCATCGGCGCGGATGATCGTGATCGCCGATCAGTCGAAATGGGTCGAGGTGTTGGGACGCTTTCCGCTGCCGATCGAGATCGTGCCGTTCGGCGCGACTTTCACGCGGCGGGCGGTCGAGGCCGCCGCCGCCGCAGCCGGCTGTCCGGGACCGGCGCCGTTGCGCCAAACCGCATCCGGCCATCCTTTCGTCACGGACGGCGGGCACTGGCTGATCGACGCCCGATTGCAGCGCATCAGCGATCCGCAAGGTCTCGCGGCGCGGCTGGCAGCGGTCCCCGGCGTCGTGGAACACGGCTTGTTCATCGCTTTGGCGCGGACTGCTATTGTTGCCGGCCCGACCGGCGTGCGCGTCGTCGAGCAGCCTTGACTTTCAAGCTTCACGAGGGAGTGCGTCCATGATCGCCCGTCCGTCCCCGCGCCGCAGCGTGCGCCAGCGCCCGTGCCGCCTCCTGGCAGCTCTTGTCGCACTGATCTTGATCGGTTTCGCCAAGCCGGTTGCGGCGCAAAGTCCGGCGCAGAACCCGTCGCCCGCCGCGGTCCTGCTCGCCAAGCAGATCGTCGAGCTCAAAGGTGCCCGGCAACTGTTCGCGCCGCTCGTGCGCGGGGTGGTCGAGAAGGTCAAGGACCAATTCATGCAGACGAATTTCATGTGGGCCAAGGACCTCAACGAAGTCGCCGACAAACTGGAAAAGGACTATGCCCCGCGCGTCGATGACCTGATCGACATGAGCGCGCGCATCTATGCCAGCCATTTCACGGAAGCCGAGCTCAGGCAGCTTCTCGCCTTCTATCAGTCGCCGCTCGGCCGCAAGGCGATCATCGAGGAGCCGAAGGCGCTCGACGAGAGCATGGCGAGCGGCGGCGAATGGGGCGACAATCTGGCCGACGAGGTCATCGTCAAGATGCGCGACGAGATGAAAAAGCGCGGGCACGACCTCTAGCATGGCGGATTACGACGTCGATCTGTTCGTCATCGGCGGCGGGTCGGGCGGCGTGCGCGCCGCGCGGGTCGCCGCGCAGCATGGCGCACGCGCCATGCTGGCCGAGGAATATCGCGTCGGCGGCACCTGCGTGATCCGCGGCTGCGTGCCGAAAAAGCTCCTGGTCTACGCCTCGCGCTTTCGCGGCGAGTTCGAGGACGCTGCCGGCTACGGCTGGACGCTGCCGCAGCCGGCGTTCGACTGGCCGACGCTGATCGCCAACAAGGACCGCGAGATCGCGCGGCTCGAAGCGGCCTACACCGCGACCTTGGAGAAAGCCGGCGTCGCCGTGATCAAGAGCCGGGCGGTGCTTGAGGATGCCCACACCATCGCGCTCGCCAGCGGCAAGCGGGTGCGGGCGGCCACCATTCTGATCTCGACCGGCTCGGCACCGGGCTACGGCGACAAGATTGCCGGATTGGAATACGCCATCTCCTCCAACGAGGCGTTCCAGCTGCCGGAACTGCCGCGCCGCGTCGTCATTCAGGGCGGCGGCTATATCGCGGTGGAGTTCGCCGGCATTTTCGCCGGGCTCGGCTCGCACGTCACGCTCATCTATCGCGGCGAGAACATCCTGCGCGGCTTCGACGACGACCTGCGCCATCACGTGCGCATGGAAATGGAAAAGCACGGCATCCGCGTCATCACCGGCTGCAAGGTCGCCGCGATCGAGCGCAGCGGTCCGCACTTTTTGGCGCAGCTTTCCGGCGGCAACCAGGTTGCCGCCGATTGTGTGATGTTCGCGGTCGGCCGCCCTGCCAACGTCGCCAAGCTCGGCCTGCGCGAGGCCGGCGTCACGATCGCCGGCAACGGCGGCATTGCCGTCGACGAATTCTCGCGCACCAGCGTCGCCAACATTTATGCCGTGGGCGACGTCACCAACCGGGTCAATCTCACGCCGGTCGCCATCCGCGAGGGTCACGCCTTCGCCGACACGGTGTTCGGCGGCGCGCCGACCGCCGTCGATCACACCAACGTGCCGACCGCGGTGTTTTCCGATCCGGAGGTCGGCGCCGTCGGCCTCACCGAGGCGCAGGCGCGCGCGCGGCTGGCCCGAACCGATGTCTACAAGGTCATGTTCAAGCCGCTCAAGGCGACGTTGTCCGGCCGCGACACCACGGTGCTGCTCAAGCTCGTGGTCGATGGTTCGACCGACCGCGTGGTCGGCTGCCATGTGGTGGGCGAAGGCGCCGCCGAGATGATCCAGCTCGCCGCCGTCGCGGTGAAGATGCACGCCACCAAGGCCGATTTCGACGCCACCGTCGCGCTGCATCCGACCTCGGCCGAAGAGCTGGTCACGATGCGGACCAAAACCGCAAGCTACGCCCGCGCCGCGGCCGAATAGCCCGAAAAACCGGCGAAATCGCCGGACTGTCGCTATATCCAGCAGGGCTGTATAAGACCCGCAAAAGTGACCCCGCAAAAGTGTTGCCCTGGAGAAAGTGCAATGTCCACGCGGCCGAACGCGGCGAAATGGAGCCCGGATTCCTGGCGCTCCAAGCCGGCGCTGCAAATGCCCGAATATCCCGACCGGAACGCGCTGGCCGCGGTCGAGGCGCAGCTCGCCACCTTTCCGCCGCTCGTCTTCGCCGGCGAGGCGCGCAACTTGAAGCGCGCGCTGGC
>JASHQS010000167.1 GCA_030038995.1 Xanthobacteraceae bacterium | reverse complement strand
CGAGTCGAGCCCGACCGCGAAAAAGCCGCGCTCCTTGAGCGCGCTCAAGCCGCGCGCCAGATTGGGCACGATGACGATCGGCACGTGCTCGAGCGCGCCGGCCGCCGCCTTGGCGAGCACGCCGGTCGCCTGCGGGCTGTGCCGCGCCGTGGTGACCAAAGCCGTCACGGCGAACGCCGCCGCGGTGCGCACGATGGCGCCGACATTGTGCGGATCGGTGATTTGATCGAGCACCAGCACGATGCCGGACGGTGCGATTTCGTCGATCGCGGGCGAGGGCAGGGCATCGGCCTCGGCGAGCAGGCCCTGATGCACGGCGTCGGGCGTCAATCGCGCATCGAGCGCATCGGGGCGATGGAGTTCGGGCGTCACCGGCAACGCGATGCCGTCGTCGGCGAGCCGGCGCATGGCATTTTCCGTCACCAACAGCCGGTGGATGCGGCGCGCCGGATTTTTGAGCGCCGCCGTGACGGTGTGCCAGCCGTACAGAATGACGTCGGCGTGCGCCTGAGGCGGCTGGCGCTCACGTGGCGGCTGGCGATCCCCGTGGTGATCGCGGCGCCCACGCGCGTGCCGGCGAAACGCTTGGCTCTTTGAGTCTTTGACCATTTGCCGAGCCGGCTACGCCAAGATAGGCGCAAATGCGCCGGCGTCCCGATCGGTCAAGAGCCTGCACCTCATAAAATCCCCCTACAACCTTGTTGTTTCACTGCTGCAGGCCACGCTGCGCGAGCTACGGCGGGTTTGAGTTCGCCGAAGCGCGGAGCGCGTAGGCGGAAGCGGCGAACCCGGAATCCATAAGCCCTGCGCCGGGGTTATGGATTCCGGACTCGCCGCTTACGCGGCGATCCGGAATGACGAGGGATCAATCATCCGGATTCCGCATCAATCGACCTTTGCGCCGGAGAATTTGACGGCCTTGGCCCAGCGTGCCGTATCGGCGGCAACAAAGGCGTCGAGCTCGCGCGGGCTCATGACCATCGGCTCGGCGCCCAATTCGCGAATGCGGCTGGCGATGGCGGCCTCGGCGAGGCATGCGTTCACCGCCTTGTTGAGGGCCGCGACCGTTTCTGGCGGCGTCGCCTTCGGCGCGCCGAGGCCGTACCACCCGGTCACCTCGTAGCCGGGGACAACGGCGGCCAGTGGCGGAATTCCCGGCAATAGCGGCGATGCGTTCAAGCTCGTCACCGCGAGCGCCCGCAGGCGTTCGGCCCGGACAAAGCCGTCCGACGTAAGCACGTTGGCGAACATGACCTGCGTGCGGCCGGCCACCAGGTCGGCCAGCGCCTCGGCCCCGCCGCGGTAAGGCACGTGCACCATCGACACGCCGGCCATCATCTGGAACAGCTCGCCCGCCAGATGCGACGGCGTGCCGTTTCCGGCGGATACCATATTGATCTTGCCGGGGTTGGCTTTGGCGTAGCTGATGAATTCCGCGACGCTCTTGGCTACGAATGCGGGATTCGTCATCATCACGAGCGGGCTTTGCATGATGCCGGCCGCCATCGCGATGTCGCGGATGAAATTGAATGGAAGGTTTTTATAGAGCGTCGCATTGATCGCGTTATTTGAACCCGCCAGGATCGCCGTGGCGCCGTCGGGCCGCGCGTTGACCACGGCTTCGGTGCCGACATCGCCGCTGGCGCCAGGGCGGTTGTCGATGACGACCGGCTGACCCAGTCTTTGCTGCAGCGGCTGCGCGATCAGCCGCGCGGAAATATCGGCCGCGCCCCCTGGCGGGAAGCCGACCACGATGTGGACGGGCTGCGAAGGAAACGTATCTGCCCTTGCAACAGGCGGAACGAGCGGCCATGCGGCTGCGCCGATCGCAAGCGACAGAACCTTGCGACGAAGGAGCTTCATATCGGCCGCTCTTAGTGCTGACTCATATCCGTCACCCTGAGGTGCTCGGCGCCAACGGGTCCGGCCTTCGGCCGGCCCGATGACAAGCTCCGCGCCGAGCCTCGAAGGGCGGCGGCCCGTGAGTCATCGGCCGCATCCTTCGAGGGCCGCTTCGCGGCCACCTCAGGATGACGGATATGAGTCATCATCAAACACCGTTGGTATGATGACGCGATCCCGGTAGGCGGAGCGGCGTGCCTGCCGTGATTTCGGAGCGCGTGACGCTGCATGTGCTGGATCAGCAACTTGGTCGACGGCGACGGGTCGGTGCCATAGACGAAAGCGATCGATGTCTGGGGCACCGGATCGGCCGCGATGTTGCGGAAGACGATGTCAGCGAGGTTCATCGTTTTCATAAACTCCGGCACGACCGCGATGCCGCGGCCGAGGGCGACGTACGCCAGCACTGCCATGAAATCGTCTTGGCGCTTGACCACACGCGGTGTGAAATTGCCGATGCGGGCGATGGTCTCGGTAAGACCGGAGAACCCCAGGTCAAGCTCCGGTGTGGTTTTGACGAACGCCTCGCGCGCGAGCATCGCGGGGCTGATGTCCTTGTGCCGCGCCAGCGGATGCTTGCTCGGCAGCGCCAGCGCCAGGGGCTCACGATAGACCTCGAAGCCGCGTACGCCCGACGGATATTTGTTCGGCGGGCGCGCGAAACCGGCATCAAGCGCCTTGCGCGCGATTCCGCCAATCTGCGCCACCGGCACCAGCTTGTGGATCGCGACGTCGATCGCCGGATGGGCTCGCTCGAACGCGCCGATCCAGCTCCGCAGCAAGCCCGCGCCGGCTACCCAGGTCATGAAGCCGAGCTCAAGGCGGCCCAGCTCGCCCCGTTCGGCCTGCCGGGCAGTCGCCGCAGCCTGCTCCACATGGCGCAAAACCTCGCGCGCCTCGGCTAAAAAGCGCTGGCCTGCCTCGGTGACGACGACTTTTCTGTTGCCTTTGCGCTTCAGCAGCCTCGCGCCGAGCTGGCTTTCAAGGTTCTTGATCTGAGGCGTAAGCGCCTGCGGCGTGATGCCGAGCCGCAAGGCGGCGCTGGCGAAATTCTGCTCCTCGGCGATCGCCACGAAATAGCGGAACAGGCGGGTCTCGATGTCGCTCATTTGTCAGCCTCACGGAATGAACTTGCTATGGGACCTTAATGACAGAAGAGCGCCTACGATCATAGATTATGCGCGTGCGCGTTACAAACGAGAAAGTGTGCGGCTTGCTTTAATCGGGGGTCGGGTAGCCCGGACCGCCTCACGCGTGATCCGGGGCGTGCCTTGCACGTTCGACTTCCGGGCTACGCTGCTTCGCTCGCAGTGACGGCTCAGAGGCGATGAGCATGACGAAGAGAAGCCCCAACGCGATCGACCGGCAAGTCGGCGTCCGGATGCGGATGCGGCGCTTGATGCTCGATATGTCGCAGCAAAAGCTCGCCGCAGCGCTCGGCCTGACGTTCCAGCAGGTGCAGAAATACGAGAAAGGTTCTAACCGCATCGGCGCCGGCCGCTTGCATGAGCTCGCCGAAATCCTCCACGTGCCGGTCAGCTTCTTTTTCGAGGATTTTTCCGCGCCCAGCGGAAGGAAGGCGGCGCTGCCGTCGTACATGTCGGATTTTTTGGCGACCGCCGACGGACTGGCGCTGACCCGAGCGTTCACGAGCATCCACGATGCACGGCAGCGCCGTTCCATCGTCACTCTGGTCGAGGCGATGGCACGCTGAATGGGCGATCCGCCGCCAGCCCCGGACGCGGCGACGGA
>JASHQS010000166.1 GCA_030038995.1 Xanthobacteraceae bacterium | reverse complement strand
CGCAAAAGCTCTGCATCAACGTCATGGGCGACGCCGCCATCGGCATGACCGGCATGGACATCGAGACCGCCGCGCGTAACCGCATCGCCATACTGACCGTGGTATTCAACAACGGCGTCATGGGCGCCGAGCGCGACGTGTTGAAAATCTCCGACGCGAAATACGGCGCGATGACGGTCGGCGGCAATTACACCAAGGTGGCCGAGGGGCTCAACGTCGCGGCGCGGCGCGTGGAAAAGCCCGGCGACATCGTTGGCGGCATCAAGGAAGCAGTCGCCGTCACCGAGAAAGGCGCGCCGTTCCTGCTCGAATTCGTGGTCAAGGAAGGCCGCGATTTTTCGCGCTATGCGTAGCGCGGCAAAGGCGCGCCCGCGATCATGAACGCGAACACGGCGTCACGGTGCCTGCGAGCCGCGTGGCTCGCCGGTGCGCTTTTGGGCGCCGTCATCGCCGCCACTGCGGCCGCAGCGCCGGGCGCGGACAACTTCTACAAAAATAAGACCGTGCTGCTGATCACCTCGACCGGCGTCGGCGGC
This sequence comes from Xanthobacteraceae bacterium, assembly GCA_030038995.1. Taxonomy (GTDB): domain Bacteria; phylum Pseudomonadota; class Alphaproteobacteria; order Rhizobiales; family Xanthobacteraceae; genus BOG-931. Next base: position 8,682 of record JASHQS010000166.1, on the reverse strand, counting down.
ACCTATGACGTGGTCGCCCGCCTGGTCGCCGGCGTCATGCCGCGCTACCTGCCCGGCCATCCCACCATCATCGTGCAGAACATGCCGGGCGGCGGCAACGTGCTTGCCACCAACTACATGTACAACATCGCGCCGAAGGACGGTACCGCGATCGCCACCATTCACAGCGCCATGCCGCTGCATCAGGTGCTCGATCCGCGCGACGTGCGCTACGACGCCGACCGCTTCGATTGGCTCGGCTCGACCGGGCCGCAGAACGAGGTGATCCTGGTGTGGCATACGGCCGGGATCAAATCGCTCGACGACGCGACGCGGCGTGACATTATTCTCGGCGGCACCGGCATTGCGTCCGGCATCGTCATCATTCCGGCGGTGATGAACAAGCTCCTGGGCACCAAATTCAAGATCGTCACCGGCTATCGTACTTCGGAAGACGTCAATCTCGGCATGGAGCGCGGCGAAGTGCAGGCGCGCGCCTTCGGCATCGATTCGATCACGAGCCAGCATCCGGACTGGATCGCCGAGCACAAGGTGACGTTTTTGGCCCAGGCCGGCGCCCGGCGCGACCGCCGCCTGCCCGACGTTGCGCTGTTGACCGAACTCGCGAAGAACGACGAGCAGCGGCAAATCTTTGCGCTCATCTCCTCGGCGCCGGCGCTCGGCCAGCCCTATGTGGCGCCGCCCGGCGTGCCGCCGCAGCGCCTTGCGCTGTTGCGCCACGCCTTTGCGGCGACGCTCAAGGACCCGGATTTCCTCGCCGCGGCCGAAAAAATCCGCTTCAATGTCGAGCCGATGAGCGCCGATGAGGTCGCCCAGATCGTGCAGCAGACGACGCACGCGGCGGCCGATGTCGTCGCCAAGACCAAGGCCGCCGTGGCGATGGCGGCGCATTGAGTTTTGTTTTCGATCCGCCGAGCCAAAAGGAGGACCATCATGGCCGACGTCAAAATCTTCAATCCCGCGGGTCTCGCCAAACCGCCGGGAACCTATACCCATATTGCGCGCGCCAAGACTCAGGACGTGGCGTTCATTGCCGGCCAAGTGTCGAGCGACTCGAGCGGCGCCACCGTCGGCAAAGGCGATTTCAATGTGCAATGCGCGCAGGTCTACGCCAACATTCACACCGCGCTGCGCTCGGTCGGCGCCGACTGGGGCAACGTGGTGCAGTTCACCAGCTTCCTGGTGCGCGAGCAGGACGCCGCCGCGTTCCGCGCCTGGCGCGGCCGCGAGTTCCCCAAAATGTTCCCGGGTGGCGCGCCGCCCAACACGCTGTTGATCATCAGCCGGCTCGCCGATCCGGATTATTTGCTCGAAGTGCAGACGATCGCGGCGCTGTAATCTCACAGTTCACCGTCATCCTGAGGTGGCCGCGAAGGGGCACCCCATCGCGCAAAGCGCGATGGGGACCCCGAAGCGGCCCTCGAAAGGATGCGGCCCGGGCGCTTCGGCCGTCGCCCTTCGAGGCTCGGCGCGGAAGCTTGTCATCGGGCCGGCCGAAGGCCGGACCCGTTGGCGCCGAGCACCTCAGGGTGACGGATGGGACTCAGTTGCGGCTTCCTGTGCGGGGGTGACCGTGCAATATTTTGAGGACTACGCGGTCGGGCAGATTTATCATTCCGGCCGGCACCGTATCGACAAGGCGCAGATCATCGCCTTTGCCGAACAGTTCGATCCGCAGCCCTATCATCTCGACGAGGAAGCGGCGAAAAAATCGCTGTTCAAGGGCCTGGTGGCGAGCGGCTGGCACACCGCGGCGATCACCATGCGGCTTCTGGTCGACGGCGAATTCAAGCCGGCCGGCGGCATTTTGGGCGTCGGCTTCGATCAACTGAGCTGGCCGCGTCCGGTGCGGCCGGGCGACGAACTGCGCGTGACGAGCGAAGTGCTGGAACTGCGGCCGTCGAAATCGCGGCCCGACCGCGGCCTCGTTCGCGCGCAAAACACCACGCTCAATCAGAACGACGAGCCGGTGCAAATCTTCACCGGCAATCTGATCGTGCCGCGGCGGCCGGCGGCGCTTTCTGACCGATAAGAAATCAATCTGAATTAATGCGTCGGGAATCACCTCACCCCGCCACCGCGGCCTTGGCGGCGACGACGAAAATCCGCTGCAGCACGTCGCGCTCGATCGGCTTTTGCAGCACGGGGACGTTGCGGAAGCGCGGATCGACGCTCTCGGCGTCGTAGCCGGTGACGAAGACGAACGGCACCCCGCGCGCCGCCAGCATGTCGGCGATCGGATAGACCGCGCCGTCGCCGAGATTGATGTCGAGCACCGCGGCTTCGAAATTGCCGTCCGCGGCGCGCACCGCGGCTTCGGTTGCGGTGGCGATCGGGCCGACGACCTGGTAGCCGAATTCGCCGAGACATTCCTGGATCATCATGGCGACGAGCGCCTCGTCCTCGACCAGGAGGACGCGCGGCCGGCCGCTGACCTTCAATCCGGCGGAGCCGCCGCCGAGCTTGGCGAGCCGCGGCGAGCCGGCAATCTCCTGCGTCTTCATCGCCTCGCGGCACGGGATCGAAAAGCTGCAGTGCAGCCCGGCGCGGTGCCAATCGAACCTCGCCTCGCCGTTGAGCTGCTGCTCGATGCTGGCGCGGATGACACGCAGACCGAAGCTGCGCGAGGCCGGCGGCATAATCGGCGGCCCGCCGCTTTCGGTCCAATCCAGCACCAGCGCGTCCGCAAGAAGCTGCCAGGTGAGGCTGACCTTGCCGTTGATCGACGACAGCGCGCCGTGCTTGGCGGCATTGGTGGCGAGTTCGTGCAACGCCAGCGCCAGGCCTTGCGCGGTCGAGGGCTGCAGCGAAACGTCCGGTCCGCGCATGCCGACCTTGTCGCCGCTGCGATAGGGCGCGAGCTCTTCGGCGACGAGCGTGGCGAGGTCGGCGCCGTGCCAGCGCGAATCCGACAATAGCGTATGGGCGCGCGCCAACGCCTTGATGCGGCCCTCGATGGCGGTGACATATTCGTCGACGCTCTTTGCCCGCGTCAGCCGGATGATCGATTGGATCACGGCGAGCGCGTTGCGCGCGCGGTGGTCGACTTCGCGCGCCAACAGCGTCTGGCGCTCCTCGGCTTCCTTGCGGTCGGTGATGTCGACGGTGACGCCGCTGATGCGCACCACGCGGCCGCCCGCGTCGACACTGGCGGCCGCGGTACCGGTGCACCAGCGCGTCTCGCCGTTGGGCCGCAGCACGCGGAACTCGGTCTGCTGCGTGCGCGAGCTCTTCGACATGCGCTCGACCGTCTGATGCAGCGCCTGCCAGTCATCCGGGTGCAGCAGGCCGCGAATGTTTTCCACGGTGGGGGTGAAGCGGCGCGGGTCGAGACCGAAAATGCGATGCTGGCCCTCGTCCCATTTCAATTCGCAGCGGCCGACCTCCCATTCCCAGGAGCCCATCTGGCCGGCGGCCAGCGCCAGGCTGCGGCCCTGCTCGATCTGCAACAGCCGGGCGTTCGAGGCTTCGAGCTCCGCGGTGCGCTCGGCGACGCGGCGCTCCAGCTCGACATTCATCCGTTCCAGTTCGCGCGTCTTGCGGAACAGATCGGCGAAGATCCGCACCTTGGCGCGCAACAGCTCGGGAACGACCGGCACCGGGACGTAGTCCACCGCGCCCAATTCATAGCCGCGCAGCCGGTCGACGTCCTCGACCTGGATCGCGGAAATGAAGATGATCGCCGTCTTCTGAAAGCGCGGGTGCTCGTGGATCATCTCGGCGAGCTGGAAGCCGTCGAGCTCCGGCATGCAGACGTCGATGAGCACCACGGCGACGTCGTTCTTGAGCAGAAACGCCAGCGCCTCGCGCGCCGACGCCGCCTTCACCAGGTTCTCGTCGAGAGGAGACAGGATGACCTCGTAGGCGAGCAGCTTTTCCGGCTGATCGTCGACGAGCAGGACGTTGACTTTCTCGGCCATGGCGCACGCCCTAGCGATGCAGCCACATCCGCAGCGCGGATAGGAGCTGCTCGGTATTGACCGGCTTGGCGAGATAGTCCGAAGCGCCCGCCTCCAGGCACTTCTCGCGGTCGCCCTTCATCGCCTTGGCGGTCAGCGCGATGATCGGCAGGCGGCGGTAAGCCTTGTTCTGCCGGATCTTCCCGATGGTCTGATAGCCGTCCATTTCGGGCATCATGATGTCCATGAGCACGATGGCAAGCGCGCCCGTCTCCTCGATCAGCTTGATCGCCTCGCGCCCGGTGGTCGCCGTGAGCACGTTCATGCCGCGGCGTTCCAGGACGCTCGCCAGCGCGAAGATGTTGCGCGGGTCGTCGTCCACCAAGAGCACCGTGCGGCCGACCAAATCCTCGTCCGAGGAGTTGAGCTGCTCCAGCATGTGCTGCTTCTCGGCCGGCAGATCGGTGATGACGCGGTGCAGGAACAGCGCCGTCTCGTTAAGGAGCCGCTCCGGCGATTCCACGCCCTTGACCACGATGCTGCGCGCCATGGTGTGCAGCTGTGCGTCCTCCTCCGCCGACAGCTCGCGGCCGGTGAACACCACGACCGGAACGTCGGCGAGCGAGCGGTCGGCGCGCATGCGCTCGAGCACCTCGAAGCCCGACATGTCGGGCAGCTTGAGGTCGAGCACCACGCAATCGCAGGGCCGCTCCTTGAGGATGGTCAGCGCCGCTTCGCCGGTTTCGGCATCGACGATCTCGATGTCGTCGGCGCCGAGCAGTTCCTGGATGCTCATCTGCTCGGCGCGGTTGTCCTCGATCACCAGAAGGCGCTTGCGCCGCGGCTGGGCAAACTCCTTGATGCGGGAGAGCGCCTCGGCGATGCTCTCGCGCGTCGTCGGCTTGGTGACGAACGAGAAGGCGCCGCGGGCAAGCCCGTGCTGGCGGTCCTCGTCGAGGGTGACGATCTGCACCGGAATGTGCCGGGTCAGCGGGTTCTGCTTGAGCTGGCTGAGCACGTTCCAGCCCAGCATGTCGGGCAGGAACACGTCGAGCGAGACTGCGGCCGGCTGATACTGCTTGGCGAGATTGATGGCGTCGTCGCCGCGCATCGCCAGCAGCGCCTTGAAGCTTTCGTCGCGCGCCAGATCGAGCAGGATGCGGGCGTAATGCGGGTCGTCCTCGACGATCAGCAGAATCGGATCGCCCGGCTGGATATTGCCGCGGTCGTCCGGAATCGGCTCGACGGTGCGCTCCGGCGCGATATGCAGGCCGGCGAGCTGCGCCGCGGGCAGCGCACCGCCGCCGCCCGTCGCCTGGATCAGCGCGCTCGGCCCGACATACTTGATCGGCAGGTAGAGCGTGAAGGTCGAGCCGGCGCCGGAGGCGCTGCGCAGATGGATTTCGCCGCCGAGCAGGTTGGCGAGCTCCCGGCTGATGGCGAGGCCGAGGCCGGTGCCGCCGTATTTGCGGCTGGTCGAGGCATCGGCCTGCTGGAATGCCTCGAAGATGATCTTCTGCTTCTCCAGCGGGATGCCGATGCCGGTGTCGGTGACTTCGAACGCGACCACCGCGGGCGCCTGGCTGAGCACCGGATGATCGCCGCTCCAGCCGCCCACCGCGGCGCTGACGTTGAGACGCACGCCGCCTTGCGCGGTGAACTTGAACGCGTTCGACAACAGATTCTTCAACACCTGCTGCAGGCGCTTCGAGTCGGTGACGATGCTGCGTCCAAGGTTGGGATCGAGGTGCACCTCGAACGAAAGCTGGCGGGTCTCCGCCTCGTGGCGGAACGGCCGCGCCACCATGTCGACCAGGTTGGCGAAGAACACGTCCTCGGCATCGACCGTGACCGTGCCGGATTCGATCTTCGACAGGTCGAGAATGTCGCTGATGAGGTTTAAGAGGTCGGTGCCGGCGCCGTGGATGGTCTTGGCGAACTCGACCTGCTTGTCGGTGAGGTTGCCTTCCGGGTTGTCGGACAACTGCTGGCCGAGAATGAGGATCGAGTTGAGCGGCGTGCGCAGCTCGTGCGACATGTTGGCCAGGAATTCCGACTTGTATTTTGAGGTCAGCGCCAGTTCGGTGGCCTTCTCCTCCAAGGCGCGGCGCGCCTGCTCGATTTCCTGGTTCTTGCGCTCGACCTCGACGTTGCGCTCGGCGAGCTGCTGCGCCTTCTGCTCGAGCTGCTCGTTGGTCTGCTGCAGCTCCTTCTGCTGCGCCTGCAATTCGCCGGCGAGCTGCTGCGACTGCTTGAGCAGCCCTTCGGTCTGCATCGTCGCTTCGATCGAGTTGAGCACGATGCCGATCGAGGTGGTGAGCTGCTCCAGGAACATGGTCTGCAGCGCGGTGAACTCGTGGATCGAGGCGAGCTCGATCACCGCCTTGACCTGGTTCTCGTATTGCACCGGCAGCACGATCAAGTTGCGCGGGCTCGCTTTGAACAGCGCCGAGCTGATCGGCACCGCGCCCGCGGGCATGTCGGTGATCAGCATGCGGCGCTTGTCGACGGCGCATTGGCCGATCAAACCTTCGCCCATGCGCAGCGCCTGCGGATGGCCGTCGGCACCGTCGTCGGCGTACGCCGACAAGACCTTGAGCGCCTGCGCTTCCTCGGGCTCGACCTGATAGATCACGCCCTGATGGGCGTTGACCAGCGGCGTGAGCTCGGAGAGCAGCAGCCGGCCCACCGTCGTCAGATCGCGCTGGCCCTGCAGCATGTTGGTGAATTTCGCCAGGTTGGTCTTGAGCCAGTCCTGCTCGGTATTGTGGTCGGTGGTGAGCCGCAGGTTGTCGATCATCGTGTTGATGTTGTCTTTCAGCTCGGCGACCTCGCCGCGCGCCTCGACCTGGATCGACCGCGTCAGGTCGCCCTTGGTCACCGCGGTGGCGACCTCGGCGATGGCGCGCACCTGCGTCGTCAGGTTGGCGGCCAGCAGGTTGACGTTGCCGGTCAAGTCCTTCCAGGTGCCGGCAGCGCCGGGCACGTTGGCCTGGCCGCCGAGCCGGCCTTCGACGCCGACTTCGCGCGCCACCGTGGTCACCTGATCGGCGAAGGTGGCAAGCGTATCGATCATGTTGTTGATGGTCTCGGCGAGCGCCGCGACCTCGCCCTTCGACTTCACCACAAGGTTCTGCCGCAGGTCGCCGTTGGCCACCGCGGTCACCACCTTGACGATGCCGCGCACCTGTTCGGTGAGGTTGGCGGCCATCACGTTCACGGTGTCGGTCAAATCCTTCCAGGTGCCGGCGACGCCGGACACCTGCGCCTGGCCGCCGAGCAGCCCCTCGGTGCCGACCTCGCGGGCGACGCGGGTGACTTCCGAAGCAAAGGCGTTGAGCTGGTCCACCATGGTGTTGATGGTGTTCTTCAGCTCGAGAATTTCGCCTTTCACGTCGACGGTGATCTTGCGCGACAGGTCGCCGCGCGCCACCGCGGTCGTCACCTCGGCGATGTTGCGCACCTGCGTGGTGAGGTTCGCCGCCAACAGGTTGACGTTGTCGGTCAAGTCCTTCCAGGTGCCGGCGACGCCGGGCACCACGGCCTGGCCGCCGAGCCGGCCGTCGGTGCCGACTTCGCGCGCCACGCGGGTCACCTCGGCGGCGAACGAGCGCAGCTGCTCGACCATGGTGTTGAGCGTGTCCTTGAGCAGCAGCATCTCGCCGCGCACGTCGACCGTGATCTTCTTCGACAGGTCGCCGCCGGCGATGGCGGTCGCCACCTCGGCGATGTTGCGCACCTGCGCGGTCAGGTTCGACGCCATGAAGTTGACGTTGTCGGTGAGGTCCTTCCAGGTGCCGGCGACGCCGGGCACCTGCGCCTGGCCGCCGAGCTTGCCTTCGGTGCCGACCTCGCGGGCGACGCGGGTCACTTCCGAGGCGAAGGCGTTGAGCTGATCGACCATGGTGTTGATGGTGTTTTTCAGCTCCAGAATTTCGCCCTTCACGTCGACGGTGATCTTGCGCGACAGGTCGCCGCGCGCCACCGCGGTGGTCACCTCGGCGATGTTGCGGACTTGCGCGGTGAGGTTGCCGGCCATCGAATTGACCGAGTCGGTCAAATCCTTCCAGGTGCCGCCGACGCCGGGCACGTTGGCCTGGCCGCCGAGCCGGCCTTCGGTGCCGACCTCGCGGGCAACCCGCGTCACCTCGCCGGCGAAGCGGTTGAGCTGGTCGACCATGGTGTTGAGCGTCTCTTTCAGCTGCAAAATCTCGCCGCGGACGTCCACGGTGATCTTGCGCGACAGGTCGCCGCCGGCGATCGCGGTCGCCACCTCGGCGATGTTGCGGACCTGACCGGTGAGGTTCGAGGCCATCGAGTTCACCGAATCGGTCAAATCCTTCCAGGTGCCGCCGACGCCCGGCACGTTGGCCTGGCCGCCGAGCTTGCCTTCGGTGCCGACCTCGCGGGCGACGCGGGTGACTTCCGAAGCGAAGGCGTTGAGCTGGTCCACCATGGTGTTGATGGTGTTCTTCAGCTCCAAAATTTCGCCCTTCACGTCGACCGTGATCTTGCGCGACAGGTCGCCGCGCGCCACCGCGGTCGTCACCTCGGCGATGTTGCGGACTTGTGCGGTGAGGTTGCCGGCCATCGAATTGACCGAGTCGGTCAAATCCTTCCAGGTGCCGGCGACGCCCGGCACGTTGGCCTGGCCGCCGAGGCGGCCTTCGGTGCCGACCTCGCGGGCGACGCGGGTCACCTCGCCGGCGAAGCGGTTGAGCTGATCGACCATCGTGTTCAGCGTTTCCTTGAGCTGCAGGATTTCGCCGCGCACATCGACCGT
>JASHQS010000001.1 GCA_030038995.1 Xanthobacteraceae bacterium | reverse complement strand
CTGTCGCGCACGGCCTTGGTCGAGAAGCTGCACCTGTGCGACATCAAGCCGGACCGGCTCGCCGAGGTGACCAAGCTCTATAAGCCGGCGAGCGCCACGCCCGATTATCGCGACATCATCAGCAACGATCGCGTCCGCGTCGTCTATATCTCGACCACGCCGGAGGCGAACCATTATCCGATCGCGCGCGATTGCCTCAAGGCCGGCAAGCACGTGATGCTGGAAAAGCCGATCGCGCTTGAACTCTGGGAAGCCGACGAGCTGATCGCCCTCTCGCGCCGCAACAATCTGAAATTCACCATCGGCTATTCGCAGCGCTTCAATCCGAAGATCGCGTTCGCCAAGAAGAAGATCGTCGACGGCACGCTCGGCAAGGTCGTCTCGGTGCTGGTCAGCCGGCATCTGTCGCGCGAGCTCGGCAAGAAGATCGCCAGCCGGGTGCGGCTCTCGCCGGTGGTGATGGAATCGACCCACGACCTCGATTTCGTGTTCTGGCTCCTGGAGCCCGCCAAGCCGGTGCGCGTGTTCAGCCAGGGCGCCTACGGCACTATGCAGCCGGTCAACGGCTCGCACGACGTCATGTTCACCACGGTGACCATGGACAACGGTGTGGTGGTGATGATCGGCGGCGGCTGGAATCTGCCGCCGAGCTATCCGAATTATTGCGCCACCTGGATCGAGATCACCGGCACCGACGGCGCGCTGTTTCTCGACGACACCCAGCGCGACAACTGGCTCAGCACCGAAAAGCGCGGCCAGGAATTCGCCATGTCGACCATGCCGGGCGAATGGGTCGATCACGTCTATGCCGGCGGCATCGGGCCGGAGACGATCCATTTTCTCGAAGCCTGCATCCGCGACAGCGCCGTGATGGTGACACCGGAAAGCGCGCGGCGCGTCATGGAAACCTACAGCGCCGCCGACCTCTCGGCCGACCGCAACGCGCCGATCGATCTGCCGCTGTCGAACGAGACCATCTCCGGCATCGCCGAGCTGAAGCAGCGCAACCGCGCCGGGCTGAACGTATGAATTGGCATGGCTGCGCCACCTTCCGCTCGTCCCGGCGAAAGCGCATAGGCGCTAACATAGCTGCGTTTCCCGGGCGCAGCGCAGCACGAAGCGCAGCGAAGTGGTGCGCTGCAGACCCGGGATCGTAACAAGTTGCGGAGTCTGGGACGGTCCCGGATCAGCGGTGCACCGCATCCGGGAAACAGGCCTATGTTAGCGCCTATGCGCGCAAGCGGGGACCCAGTTCTTTTCAAGCTGGAGTCCCGCTTGCGCGGGAATGAGCGGAATTGAGCAGCGGAAACGCGTATGAAAAAAGCCGCCAAGGGCGTCGGGCTCGCCATCATCGGCGCCGGCCGGGTCGGGCTGTTCCGCGGCGAGGTGGCGGCGCGCCATCCGGCGGTGGAATGGATCGGCATCGCCGAGCTCAACCACAATCGCGGCGGCGACGTCGCCGCCCGCATCGGCGCCGATTTCGTCACCACCAGCCACCGCGAGCTGCTCAAGCGCCCGGAGGTGACGGCGGCGATCATCGCCACCGACGAGCACCTGCACGTCGATCCGGTGCTGGCGGCGGTCGAGCGCGGCGTGCCGATGCTGATCGAAAAGCCACTCGCCACCGACCTTGCGCAGTCGGCGCGCGTGCTCAAGGCGATCACCGACGCCAAGCTCGACGCCGTGGTCGGCTATACCCAGCGCTTCCGGCGCAAATGGCTCGGCGCCAAGGAGAAGGTGCACACCGGCGCGCTCGGCGACGTGACCCTTGTGGCGTCGCGCGCCTTCATGAATCGCCTCGTCGCCATCGACAATTACCAGCGCACCGACGATCCGGCGACGATCTCGCCGATGGTGATCTCCGGCACCCACGCGCTCGACATCGTCATGTGGTACATGGAGCAGAAAACGCCGGTCGAGTGTTACGCCCGCTCGGTCGATAAGGTTTTGGGGCCGCTCTATCACGGCATCGACGCCACCGCCGGCATGATCATGTTCGCCGACGGCGCGCTGCACACGCTGTCGATCTCGTGGGCGCTGCCGGTGACCTGGCCGGGCGCGGTCTACAGCCTGGAAGTCGGCATCAACGGCACGCACGGCGTGCTCACCATCGACGACACCCATCGCGACATCGTGCTCGCGGTGTCGTCGCCGCAGGGCGAAGGCTACGCGCCCGATGCGAGCCGGCTCGTTGACTTCATGGGCTCGTACCCGCCCGGCGACATGGTGTTGGGCGAATTGCGCGGACCGATGGCGGAAGAAACCGTGTCGTGGCTCAACCGCGTCGCGCTCGGCGTGCCGACCCAGGCCGCCACCGCCGCCGAAGCGCACAACCGGCTGATGCTCGCCAAGGCGCTCGACCTCTCGGCCAAACGCAAGCAGCCGGTGAAGCTGCCGCTCGATCCCGAAGAGGAGAGCAGGACGGCATGAAGCGCACGCCCATCGCATTATTTGTGCTGGAGAGCAGGTGAGATCGCTTCACCAAATGGCACATGAGCGGAGCGCGCCGTCGATCGCAACGGCTTTCTCTGATCGTCCGTCATTCCGGGGCCGAGCGAAGCGAGGAGCCCGGAATCCATAACCCCAGCACAGGGATTATGGATTCCGGACTCGCCGCTTCGCGGCGATCCGGAATGACATCTAATAAACATCCTGCCGATACCTTCCGCGCTTCTTCAGGTCGCCGACGAAGGCGATGGCCTCGGCGGTCGAGCGCGCGCCGAATTGTGCCACGATGTCGACCAGCGCACGCTCGACGTCCTTGGCCATGTGCTTGGCTTCGCCGCAGACGTACACGTAAGCGCCGTCGGCGAGCCAGGCCCACAGGTCGCGGCCGACTTCGCGCATGCGGTCCTGCACGTAGAACTTCTGCGTATCGTCGCGCGACCAGGCGAGCGACAGCCGGGTGAGCACGTGCGCCGCGCGCAAGCCGGCAAATTCGTCCTCGTAGAAGAAATCGTAATCGCGGTGCTGATGGCCGAAGAACAGCCAGTTGCGCCCCGGCGCCTTGGCGGCCATGCGCTCATGCAAGAAGGCGCGGAACGGCGCAACGCCGGTCCCCGGGCCGATCATGATGATCGGCGTCGCCGGATCGGGCGGCAGGCCGAAATGCTGGGCGCGCTGCACGTAGGCCTTGACGCGCTGGCCGGGCGCGACGCGCTCGCCCAAAAACGTCGAGGCGACGCCAAGCCGCATGCGCTTGCCGACCGGGTAGCGCACCGCATCGACGGTAAGAGCGATGCGGCCGGGGCTCGCCTTGGGCGACGAGGCGATGGAATAGAGCCGCGGCTGCAACGGCTCGAGCACTTCGATCACGGCTTCCGGATCGGGCCGCACGCCGGCGAATTTTTCGATTCCCGCCAGCACGTCGAGAGTTTTGGCGTCGCCGTCGGGATCGTCGCCGGAGGCGAGCGCCTTCGCCTTCTGCCGCCGCTCGCCGCCGGTGACGTAGGAATAAAGCTGAAACAGCGCATCCGGCGCGGCGCCGAGCGAGACGCTGCCGGTCAGCACCCCGCGCAGCGGCCGGCCGCCGATCGGCAGAGCGCCCGGCACGCCGAGCGCCTTGATGACGGCCTCGACCAGCGCCGGATCGTTGGTCGGGAAAATGCCCAAACAATCGCCGACCACGTAATCGAGGCCGCTATCGCCGATATCCAGCTCGATGTGCCAGGTCTGCTTGGCGGAGCCGGGTTTGTTGAGCCGCGTGCGCGAGACAAAAACCGCTTCGACCGGCGCATCGCGCGAACGGCCGGCGGCCGGCGCAGTTTGCGGCGGCTCGGGCGTCGCGGGTACGAGAGCAGGCGCCGCCGGCGCGTCCAACAACTCGTCGTACAGCACCTTTAACGTGCGCAGCGTGTCCTTGCCGCCAGGCACGCACAGATTGAGCTTGGTTTCCTTGCCGGCCGCGATGGCGTCGGCATAGTCCTGGCAATTATAGCCGCACTGGCCGCAATCCTGCTGGCCCATCGCCGCCATCATGCGCCGGCGCAACGGCCGGCCTGCGGCGAGCTTCAGGCGCTCGGCAAGTGGCAGCGTCTGGTCGTGCCACGGCGCGGCGTCGTCCTCGTCGGCCGCGGCCACGTCGGCCATCAAGGCGGCGCCGTCCTGCGGCCCGAGCGCGGTGATGCCCGCATCGGCAAGGCCGAGCGCGGCAATGAAAAAACCGTCGAGCCAAGCGCGCTGCTCGGGCGTGAACGGCGCGCTTTCCGGCAGCAGCGCGATTTTCGGCGGGGGCGGGCTGTGAGTCATGGCCGATCGCGCTTGCGGATACAAGCTTCGTGCCATCGCCGTTCGAGAAAAAACCTCAATAAACAAAAGCTTATATGGAAGATTCCGCTTTGCGCCTGCTTGCCCGCAGCGCAAATTGCAAAAAATTTGTGCAGCGCAAAATGGTCGCTTAGGCGAGCGCGACCAAAAGCACGACAATCTCGCCGATCTGCTCGACAGCGCCCAAAACGTCGCCGGTCTGGCCGTCGACCTGAGCGAGGCTCAGCCAAGCCAGCAGCACGGCTGCGAGCACGAGCGCAACGAGCGCCGCGAGACCGAGACCGAGGCCGAGGCACAGGCCGAGGATCACGATGCCGAGCACGGCGGCCGCGGCGGCGCTTTCGCGCGGCGGCTGGCCGGCGGCGGCCGCGAGCCCGCTCGAGCGCGCCGGCGGCACGAAGAACATGAACACCGGCAGCGCGGCGCGCGCCGCGCCATGGGCGGCGAACAATGCCGGCACCACCAGCGCCGGCGTAGCGAGGCTCGCCAGTGCGCTCACCCGCAGAATGATCGCGACGACGAGCGCGCAGACGCCGTAGGCGCCGGTGCGGCTGTCGCGCATGATGTCGAGTTTTTGCTCGCGGCTGCGGCCGCCGCCGAAGCCGTCCACCGTGTCGGCGAGGCCGTCTTCGTGCAGGCAGCCGGTGACCAGCATGGTGGCGGCGACGCTGAGCGCGGCGCACGGCCAGGGCGGCAGGCCGGCCCGGTGCGCGAGCCAATAGACCAGCGCGCCGAGCGCCGCGACGACGACGCCCACCAGCGGGAACGCCCACGCCGCGTACGCAATCGCCGCGCCGCCGACCGGCTTGGCCGGTCCGTAGCGCAGCCGGGTCAGAAACAAAAGGCCCGCCTTGAATTCGCCGGCGCGCTCTTCCAGCCAGGTTTCATCGAATGTCATCATCGCATCAACCAGATAGTTGATTCGTCATGCCGGGGCCGCGCGAAACGAGGAGCCCGGAATCCATAACCCCGGCGCAGGCGTTATGGATACCGGACTCGCCGCTGCGCGACGATCCGGAATGACGAATTCCGCACGCTTTGCTAAACATTGCGCAGCACTCCTCCAGCGGAAGGGCACTCTGCCGATGCCGCATTTTACCTCGATTCCCGAGTTGCGCGCGCTCTGTCGCGACCTGCCGGGCGGCCATCCCGCGGCAAGCGCCGCGGTCGCGGCGCGCGAAACGACGCTGACCAAGCCGCCGAAGAGCCTCGGCCGGCTGGAAGAACTGGTCGGCTGGCTGGCGCACTGGCAAGGCCATTCGCCGCCGCGCCTCGACCGGGTCGATATTTTGATCTTCGCCGGCAATCACGGCGTCGCGGGGCAAGGCGTCTCCGCCTATCCGGCCGAGGTGACCGCGCAAATGGTCGCGAATTTTTCCTCAGGCGGCGCCGCCATCAATCAACTGGCGCGCAGCGCCGGGGCGCGGCTGCGCGTATTGCCGCTGGCGCTGGATGAGCCCACCGCCGATTTCACCGCAGCGCCGGCGCTGCGCGAAGCGGAGTTCGTCGCTGCGGCGCGCGCCGGCTACGACGCTGTGGCGGGCGACTGCGATCTCGTCTGCGTCGGCGAGATGGGTATCGGCAACACCACGGCTGCGGCGGCGCTGGCCGCGGCCCTGTTCGGCGGCGGCGGCACGCGCTGGGCCGGCCGCGGCACCGGCGTCGATGACGAGGGCCTGACGCGTAAGCGCGCCGTCATCGACCGCGCGCTCAAGCGCCACGCGAGCGCGCTGCACGATCCGCTGCAGGCCGCCGCGGCGCTCGGCGGCCGCGAGCTTGCCGCCATTCTGGGCGCGGTGCTGGCGGCGCGCCGGCAAAGCATTCCGGTCGTGCTCGACGGCTTTGTCTGCACCGCCGCGGCGGCGCCGCTGGCAAAACTGCGCGGCGACATGCTGGCACACGCGCTCGCCGCCCACGTTTCCGCCGAAGCCGGGCATCGTTTGTTGCTCGACGAAGTCGGGCTGAAGCCGCTGCTCGATCTCGACATGCGGCTCGGCGAAGCTTCCGGCGCGGCGCTGGCGGTGCTGATCCTGCGCGCCGCGCTCGCGTGCCACACCGGCATGGCGACGTTCGCCGAGGCCGGCGTGTCCGACAAAGACGACGGCGCAGAGCAGGAGCCGAAAGCCGCCGGCTAAACCGGCCGGATTCGCATGGATGCTTATGCGAACGTGATTGCAGCGCGCTTCAGTTGTTAGCTGCCACGGCGGTCCACGGGCCGAAGTCGAACTTGTAATTCACGCCCATCTTGAACAGGTCGGCCGATTGCGTCACCACGATGTTGGCTGCGCTGACCATGGCCACCGTCGGGAACGGCACGGTCGTCGATGGCAGGCCGATATGGTCGTATTCGGCGAACGTGGTCCAGTGGTTGGTAATCGCGTATTCGAGGCCGATACCGGCGGTCCAGCCCCACACCGTCTCGCTCGTGCTGCCCGCGCCCAGCGTCAGGGCGCCATTTGTGTTGCCTAACAAATTGTAGGTCGTATCGGTCCAGGCCCCGCCGGCCTTCACGTAGGCGAGCGAGCGGTCAAAGGCATACCCGACCCGGCCGGTTACGGAGCCGAGCGAGTTGACGACGTGCTGACAGTTGATGCCGCCGAGACCGGAGAAGCAAGTGTTCTCGCCGCGCATGTCCGCCAAGCTGGCGTCAAGTTCGGCACCCAGCACCCATGGGCCGGCCTGCCAGTCGGCCCC
>JASHQS010000165.1 GCA_030038995.1 Xanthobacteraceae bacterium | reverse complement strand
GCGGACGTGGTGCTCGGCATCGCGCATCATCATTTCGAGGAAATTCTCGACGAACACAAGGAGCGCGCCGGCTATACGCTCGACACCGATTTGAGCGCCGAGGATTGGCAGGCCGTCATCGCGCGTTACAAGCAGCGCGTCGCCGAAGAAAGCGGCAAGCCGTTCCCGCAGGACCCGCACGACCAATTGTGGGGCGCCATCGGCGCGGTGTTCGGCTCATGGATGAACCAGCGCGCCATCACCTATCGGCGCCTGCACGGCATTCCGGAAAGCTGGGGCACCGCGGTCAACGTGCAGGCCATGGTGTTCGGCAATATGGGCGAGACCTCGGCCACCGGCGTCGCCTTCACGCGCAATCCCTCGACCGGCGAGAAGCAGCTCTACGGCGAGTTTCTGATCAATGCGCAGGGCGAGGACGTCGTCGCCGGCATCCGCACGCCGCAGGAAATCAGCGAACAGGCGCGCAAGGAGGCCAAATCCGACAAGCCGTCGATGCAAGCGGCGCTGCCGCAGGCGTTTGCCGAGCTCAAGCGCATCCACTCCGTGCTGGAGCGGCACTATCGCGACATGCAGGACCTCGAATTCACCGTCGAGCAGGGCAAGCTGTGGATGCTGCAGACGCGAAGCGGCAAGCGCACCGCCAAGGCGGCTTTGCGCATCGCCGTGGAGCTCGCCGACGAGAGGCTCATCACCCGACAAGAGGCGGTGGCGCGCATCGATCCGGCGACGCTCGATCAGCTTTTACATCCGACCATCGATCCGGCCGCCGAGCGCAAAGTGATCGCCACCGGGCTGCCGGCTTCGCCCGGCGCCGCCTGCGGCGAGATCGTGTTTTCGCCCGACGAGGCCGAAACGCTGAAAGAGCAAGGCCACAAGGTCATTCTGGTGCGGGTGGAAACCTCGCCCGAGGACATTCACGGCATGCATGCGGCCGAAGGGATTTTGACGACGCGCGGCGGCATGACCTCGCACGCCGCGGTGGTGGCGCGCGGCATGGGCAAGCCGTGCGTCTCCGGCGCCGGCGCGCTGCGCGTCGATTACCGCGCGCAGACCATGAGTGCCGGCGGCGTCACCTTGAAAAGGGGCGACACGCTCACCATCGACGGCTCGACCGGCCAGGTTCTGGTCGGCAAAGTGCCGATGCTGCATCCCGAGCTCGCCGGCGAGTTCGCCACTTTGATGCAATGGGCGGACCGCTTGCGCAAACTGAAAGTGCGCGCCAATGCCGACACGCCGGCCGATGCGCGCGCTGCGATCAAATTCGGCGCCGAAGGCATCGGGCTTTGCCGCACCGAGCACATGTTCTTCGACGAGGACCGCATCCGCGCCATGCGCGAGATGATTCTCGCCGGCGACGAACCGGCGCGCCGCGCCGCGCTGGCAAAGCTTTTGCCGATGCAGCGCGCCGATTTCGTCGAGCTGTTCAAGATCATGGGCGCGCTGCCGGTGACGATACGGCTCCTCGATCCGCCGCTGCACGAATTTCTGCCGCACAGCGACGAGGAAACCGCCGCGGTCGCCGAAGCCATGGGCGCCGATCCGAAAAAACTCGCCGACCGCGCCCGCGAGCTGCACGAGTTCAATCCGATGCTCGGCTTCCGCGGCTGCCGGCTCGCGATCGCCTATCCGGAAATCGCCGAAATGCAGGCGCGCGCCATTTTCGAAGCCGCGGTCGAGGCCGGCGGCGCCACCGGCAAGCCGGTCAAGCCGGAGATCATGGTGCCGCTCACCGCCGGCAAGGCCGAGCTCGATCTCGTCAAGGCGCGCATCGACGCCATGGCCAAGACGGTCGCCGCCGAGACCAAGCGCGCCGTCGATTATCAGGTCGGCACCATGATCGAGTTGCCGCGCGCCGCGCTCAAGGCCGGCGAGATCGCCGCGACGGCGGAATTCTTCTCGTTCGGCACCAACGATTTGACGCAGACCACGTTCGGCATCAGCCGCGACGATGCCGCAAGCTTCTTGGGCATCTACGCCGCCAAAGGCATTTTGAGCGCCGATCCGTTCGTCTCGATCGACCGCGACGGCGTCGGCGAACTCGTCCGCATCGCCGCCGAGCGCGGGCGCAAGGTGCGTAAAAATCTGAAACTCGGCATTTGCGGCGAGCACGGCGGCGATCCGGCCTCGGTCGCCTTCTGCCACGACGTCGGTCTCGACTACGTCTCCTGCTCGCCGTTCCGCGTGCCCATCGCGCGCCTCGCCGCCGCGCAGGCGGCGCTCGGCAAGCACGCGGGCGGGCAGGGTTAATCGACTGTTAGTTATAATCGCCTGATTGCTCCGCTCATTCCCGCGCAAGCGGGAATCCAGCACGGGGTCCCCGCTTTCGCGGATAGGCGCTAACATAGCTGCGTTTCCCGGGCGCAGCGCAGCACGAAGCGCAGCGAAGTGGTGCGCTGCAGACCCGGGATCGTAACAAGTTGCGGAGTCTGGGACGGTCCCGGATCAGCGGTGCACCGCTTCGCGCTGCACCGCATCCGGGAAACAGAGGCCTATGTTAGCGCCTATGCGCT
>JASHQS010000164.1 GCA_030038995.1 Xanthobacteraceae bacterium | reverse complement strand
CGTCCGCCGCGCAGCACCGGCGCGACGACCAGCGCGCGGCCGGTCGCCGCGTCCGGCGGCGGCGCCGGACTTAGGCGATCAGCGCGCGAATCGCGGCGCTGCGGCTCCACTCAGACCTTTTCCCCGGCCGGCGGTTCTTCCGCGCCTTCGAACAGTTGCACCGGATGACCCGGCATGATGGTGGAAATGGCGTGCTTATAGACCAGTTGCGAGTGCCCGTCGCGGCGCAACAGCACGCAGAAATTATCGAACCACGTCACCACGCCCTGGAGCTTGACCCCGTTCACCAGGAAGATGGTCAGCGGAATCTTGCTTTTGCGGACGTGATTGAGAAAGGTGTCCTGCAGATTTTGTGCGCGGTCGGCTGCCATGGCCGTTGTTTCCGTTCTTGCCTCGCGGGCCCCGGTCCCGCGGGTGGTTTCTCTATATTCTGCGCGCAGGGCGGCGCGGATCGACGTAACACCCGGCAGCAAGCAACGGGCTACGGCGCCAAGCGCCTCGCCACCCTCGGCACTTCCATAAATAAGGTGGGTCGAGCGAAGCGAAACCCGCCGCAAGCCGCATTGTAAACGATGGGTTTCTGCCTCGCTCGGCCCATCGGACGCTGGTAACCCGGCCAAAAGCGCTCCGGGACCATCATTGACCCATTAGAAAACGCGGCACGGAACTATGCAAGCCCAACCTGGCCCAACTTAGCCGGTGAGAACGCAGGCGCGGCCGGCGATGGGACGCCGCGTTACGGCATTGCGTTCCTGGCGGACGGCTGAGCGTCAGGTGAGCCATTGCTCTTGCTCCATTGCGCCGCGCGACCGTGATTTCAGCCGCTTTCCCGACTTGACGGTCGTGAACCCGCTGACCGGCTGATGTGCCGCGTTCAGCCGGTCTCGGCGAAGCGGTGAAACTCCTGCCGCAGCGTCGTTGCGACCGGGCCCGGCTTGCCGTCGCCGATGACGCGGCCGTCGATGCGGACCACCGGCATGACGTTTTGCGTCGCCGAGGTGATGAAGGCCTCGCGCGCCGCGTAAGCCTCCGCGAGCGCGAAGCGGCGTTCCTCGATGGTAAGGCCGAGCGCCTTGACCGCGTCGAACAGCACGCTGCGTGTAATGCCGCCGAGGATGGCGCGATCGGCATGCCGCGTCACCAGCCTGCCGTCGCCGGTCACGATCCAGGCATTGGTCGAGGCGCCTTCGGTGACGGCGCCGCTTTCATCGACGAGCCAGGCCTCGCGCGCGCCCTTCTCGATCGCGGTCTGCCGCGCCAAGACGTTGGGCAAAAGGCCGACGGTCTTGATGTCGACGCGGCCCCAGCGATCGTCCGGCACGCTGACGACCGCAATGCCGGCCGCGGCCAGCGCCTCGAGGCGCACGCGGTTGAGCGCGCGGGCGGTGACGACGATACAGGGCGCGCGCTCCGGCACCGGAAAGGCGAGATCGCGCCGCGCTACGCCGCGGCTGATCTGCAGGTAGACCATGCCGAAGCCGATACGGTTTCTCGCCACCACTTCGCGCAGCACCACGCCGAGCGCGGCGCGGCTCATGGGCAGGCGCAGCCGGATGGCGTTGAGCGAGCGCTCCAGGCGGTCGAGGTGACGCCGTTCGTCGATGAGGCGCCCTGCCCTCACTTCGCATACCTCGTAAACCGCATCGGCAAACTGATAGCCGCGATCCTCGACGTGCACCATGGCGTCGCGGAAAGGCAGGTAGCGGCCGTTGACGTAAGCGTATCTGGACATCAGGGATCAGATATCAGGAATCAGCAAACAACGCCATTTCCGGCGCCTATACCTGATACCTGATCCCGAGCTAGTCGATGCCGAGCGCTTTGAGCTTGCGGTGCAAAGCCGAGCGCTCCATGCCGACGAATTCCGCGGTGCGCGAAATATTGCCGCCGAAACGGTTGATCTGCGCCAACAGATACTCGCGCTCGAACACTTCGCGCGCGTCGCGCAGCGCCAGACTCATCAAGTGCTCGCCGCCGTTGCCGTTCGGCATGCTCGGAACCATCGAGCCGACGTCCTGCGGCAGCATGGCGGCGGTGATCGCCGCATCGGGATCGCCGCCGGCGAGGATCATCAGCCGCTCGACGTTGTTGCGCAATTGGCGGACGTTGCCCGGCCAGTCGTGCGATTGCAGTACGGCGAGCGCGTCGGGGCCGACCGTGCGTCTGGGCAGCCCGGTGGCGTGCGAAATCTGCTCCATGAAATATTGGACCAGCTCGGGAATGTCGTCGCGCCGCTCGGCCAGCGACGGCACGCGGATCGGCACCACCGACAGCCGGTGAAACAAATCCTCGCGGAATTTTCCGATCGCGATCTCGGCCTCGATGTTGCGGCTGGTCGATGAAATGATGCGCACATCGACGGTGACCTTGGTGCTGCCGCCGACGCGCTGGAACGTCTGATCGACCAAGACGCGCAGAATCTTGTTCTGCGTCTCGCGCGGCATGTCGGCGATCTCGTCGACGAACAGCGTGCCGCCGTGGGCCTCCTCGAGCGCCCCGACCTTGCGTGCCTGCGTGCCGTTGCTCGACTCGACGCCGAACAGCTCGGTCTCCATGTGCTCCGGCGAGATCGCCGCGGCATTGATCACCACGAACGGCGCATTGGCGCGCGCCGAATGGGCGTGGATGGTGCGCGCGGCGAGCTCCTTGCCGCTGCCGGCGGCGCCGACGATGAGGACGCGGCTGTTGGTCGGCGCCACCTTTTCCACGGTCTGCCGCAGCTGATTGGCGGCGGGCGAACGGCCGACGATCACGGTCGGCAGCGGCGCGAACTGCTTGAGCTGTTTGACCTCGCGCTTGAGCCGCGAATTCTCCAGCGCGCGCTCGGCGACAAGCAGGAGCCGGTCGGCCTTGAACGGCTTCTCGATGAAGTCGTAGGCGCCGCGCTTGATGGCGGAGACCGCGGTCTCGATGTTGCCGTGCCCCGAGATCATCACTACCGGCAGTTCGGGATGCTCGAGCTTGAGCGAATCGAGCAGCTGCAGACCGTCGAGCCGGCTGCCCTGCAGCCAGATGTCCAGAAACACGAGATTGGGCCGCCGCGCCACTACGGCGGCGAGCGCGGCGTCGCTGTCGGGCGCGGTGCGCGTGCTGTAGCCTTCGTCCTGCAGGATGCCGGCGACGAGCTCGCGGATATCGGCTTCATCGTCGACGATGAGGATGTCGGAAGACATGGTCGATTCACCGCCTGTCTTGCTAACTCACTTGGGCCGGGGCCGCGGCGCCAGGCAGCGGCTCGGCCGTGAAGCGCAACTGCATCCAGGCGCCGCGCGCGCCGGGAATTTTGTCTGCGGCGTCGCGTAGCTCGATGCGCCCGCCGTGCTCCTCGAGGATGCGGCCGACGATGGCGAGCCCCAGGCCGGTGCCTTTTTCGCGCGTGGTGACGTACGGTTCGAGCAGGCGGGCGCGGTTCTCCTTGGGCAAGCCGATGCCGTTGTCGATCACGTCGATCGCCGCTTCCTTGCCCTCGCGCCGTGCGCTCACGGCGATGCGGCCGCGGCCGAGCTCGGCCGGCGGCACCGCCCCGATCGCCTCGGTCGCATTCTTGATGATGTTGGTGAGCGCCTGCGAGATCAGCCGGCGGTCGAACCGCGCCGGCATCGCTTCCGCCGGCAGCTGCACGTCGAAATCGATGTCGGGATGGCCGACGCGCAGCAGGAACACCACCTGCCGCACGGTGTCGGCCACGTCCTCGTCGGCGATCACCGGCTTCGGCATCCGCGCAAAGCGTGAGAACTCGTCGACCATGCGCTTGATGTCGTCGACCTGGCGCACGATGGTGTCGGTGCACTGCTCGAACACGGCGGCGTCCTCGGTGATCACCTTGCCGTATTTGCGGCGCAGGCGCTCGGCCGAGAGCTGGATCGGGGTCAGCGGATTCTTGATCTCGTGGGCGATGCGGCGGGCGATGTCGGCCCAGGCCGAGGAACGCTGCGCCAGAACGAGTTCGGTGATGTCGTCGATGGTGATGACGTAGCCGTGCTCGGATTGCGGCGCCTGCTCGCTGGTGACGCGCACCGAGAAATTGCGTTCCTGGCCGTCGCGCGTCAGCGCGATCTGGCGCTGGATCAGGCGCTGATTGCTGCGCCGGGCGTCGGCGAACACGCCGGCCAGTTCGGGGGCGATCTCGCGCAGCGGACGGCCGAGCGCCTCGGTTTCGTTGCGCCCGGTCAATTGCTCGGCCGAGCGGTTGAGGATGGTGATGCGGCCCTCGGCGTTGACGCCGATGACGCCGGCGCTGGCGCCCGACAGCACCGCTTCGGTGAAACGGCGGCGGCTGTCGATGAGCTCGCTGGCGCGCACGATGTCGTCGTGCTGGGTGCGCAGCTCCTGGGTCATCTTGTTGAAGGTTTCGCCGAGCTGCGCCAGATCGCCTTCGGAGCGGTGCACCGGCACCTGGATGTGCAGATTGCCGGTCGACACCACATTGGCGGCGCCGATCAGCCGGCGGATCGGCGCCACCAGCCGATTGGCGAAATCGAGGCCGATCCAGGCCGACGACAACAGCACGATCAGCGCGATGACCGCGAACATCAGCGCGAACGCGATCTGGATGCCGAGGCGGGACGCTTCAAGGACCGCATAGTCGCCGATGCTCTCCTGCGTCGCGGCTATTTGCTGCATGACGCGCGGATCGAGCATCTGGACGACGTAAAGGTAGAGGTCATCGTAACCGCGCAGCTTTACGGTCGCGGAGATGCCTTGCGGCGAGACCACGATATACGGCTCGGTCTCGGTGATGCGTTTGAGTGGCTCCGGCGGCGGCAACGCGACCGGCTTGTCCATCGTCACGGCGGCGCGCTCGACCGTCGCAGCACCGGACGTAATGATCATCGCCGCCGACAGGCCGCGGCCCATGGTTTGCGCCGTGAAAAACTTGTGGAACTGTTCGCGGTTCTGATCGAACAAAGGCTTGGCGCGCGCGACGTCGGACGCCATCGCCAAGCTGGCGCTGCCGATGAATGAAGCGTGGTCGCCGAGATAGGCCTTTGCCACGATCTGCGACTGCTCGATCATGGCCCGCGTGTGCGAAGAAAAGTACCGGTCAAGGGCGTTGTTCAACGTCGTGCTCGCGACCACCGAGACGAGCACGGTGGGAACTGCCGCGATCACGGCAAAGAGGCCGACGATTTGGACGTGCAACCGCGAGCCGGCGCGGCCCCGCCAGCGGGCCTGGATGACGACCCAGACTTCCCGCCCGATGATAGCAAGCAGCAGGACGCCGGTGACGGCGTTGCCGAGCAATAGCTGCTTGACCACCTCATCGACCGGCGCAATCCAGGTCAAACCGCCGAGCACCAGGAATGTGGCGGCGGCCCACAGCAGCGCCAGCCCGAGCGCGATCGCCCCTATCACCCGCGACGACATCGGCATCGGCGCCAACAGCAACAAGGCGTCGGTCACGACATTGACCACGAGCAGCAGAACCACGATCGCGGCCTGGATCAGCTCGGTCGGCGTGGCTGCGGCGGCGGCAGTGCCGTGGCTGAACGACTGCAGCGCTGCGAGCGCAGTCGCCAGTGCAGGGACCGGCGCGATCGGAGTTATCCCCGACAGCACCAGGAGAGTGAGGGCCGCCGAGAGGAGGGCAATGCCGTCCGCAACTGGCCCGATCAGCCGCGAACCAACCGGCACCGGCGCGGTGGCCGCCGGTTCAAGCGGGGCGACCTGTTCGACCGTCGTCATGAACGCCTCAAGCGACGCGGGACTGTTGCGGAAATGCGCTGGTCGAATGGAGCCCGGCCATTCGCCCTCCCCCAGTGAGGCATTTATACAACAATGTTGCCCGATTGCGACATTTCCTAGGCGTTCCGGGCGAATAGCGAACGCTCCGAACGCCGCCAAATGAACCGTCGCCACCACCTGGCGGCGGATCGGCACCTTGCCCGACTACCTTGCCCCAGCCGCAATTCTTACCTTGTCGCCCAGAAAAAATTGGACAATGTTGAGTTGTCATTATACACTATACACTTCCTGAATTCGGCCGGCGCGACAAGCCTTCGACATTACTGGAATTCACAGAGCGCGCAATTATGGGTGGACCGCGTGTCGATGAATATCCCGCGAGTAGGAGAGCGTGCTTTTTCTGACGAAGCTGCGAGGCGGCCTGCCACGAAGTTGCCGACATTCAGTTTCTGGAGAAACCGACCGCATATTGTCCCGACAATATGCGCCATAAAACGCCCGGTATTCTGGTATTGGGCTTGCATCTTAATCATATCGGGTTTGTTCCTGAGCTCTACCTTTACGGGCGGAGCGACTTGGGACGAGTCATCCGACTTTGCCGGGCTCCAAAAACAGCTGTCCTTCGTGCACGATGTTTTGTCCGGCTCCACCAACCAGACCTTTCTCTCTTTACGTGGCGCCGCTTTCTACGGCATTGGCACGACGTTACCGGCCTACGCGGTCTCATATCTGATCGATATTGTATGGTTGAACAGGGCAGCACAAGCATTCGACCACACTTACTCGCTGCTCTTGCATTTGATAGCGTTTGTCTGCGCGATCGCGGGGGTGGGTTACACGCGACGATTGGTATGCCTGGCGACGGGAGAGCGGGAAACTTCGTTCTTGGCCGCGATCACGCTTCTCGTGATGCCATCTTGGATCGGCTACGGATTTTTCGACTATAAGGACGTTCCGGTCGCCGCCGGCGTTGTTGCCGTCACCTATTACGCAGCGGCGTATATGCGGGACGGACGGTCGAGAACATCCTGCCTGTTCTTTTTGGCGCTGCTGTTCTTAGGGGTGCAAAAGCTGGCGGCAGTTCCGCTCGCGATGCCGGCCTGCGTCGCTGTCTTAATTGCCGTGGTGCGCAAGCCGTCGCCTCGCAAGATGGCAATCGTGGCGGTCCAGGCCACGCTTTTTCTTGTGCTCCTCTACGCTGCTACGCCACCGGCATGGCGCGAGCCATTTGCGCTCGCGATGGCCGAGTTCAAACATATGTCCGTGGCCTATGATGGCTGCACATTGACTGCCGGACAGTGCATCGGGCGCAACTTTGACAACGGTCAAGGCTACTCGGCGATCAAGTATTTGGGCCTTTGGTATGGTGTGCAACTGCCGATTTTTCTTGAGATCGGCCTGCTTGGTGCAATTTACCTCTATGTCCAATCATTCCGTCATGTGCGACCCTGTCAACACCTTATTGTGGCAGCTCTGGCCTGCCCGATTTTTGCGATCGTGCTTCTAAACTCCACGCTTCTCGACGGCGTCCGCCACACGCTCTTCCTCGTTCCACTCGCCGTCGCGATGGTCTTCGTAACCATTCCCGCGACTTTTTGGTGGCAGCGACGTTGGTGGCTTGCCTGCTATTTCTTGTTTCTGCTTATCGATGGCATAAGCCTTCAGCCCTACGAGTATGTTTGGTTCAACGAGGCGGCGCGTTTTTTCGCGAGCGAGAAAAATTACGAAACCGACTACTGGGGTTATTCGCTGCGCCAAGCAGCCGCTCGTGCCAGAGAGCTGCAAGGGCCAACGGACTGGGTCGTCTCCCCAGATGATGATCCGAACCCGAGCGATCTCGTAAAACCTTTCTTTACCGAGCGATTTTCAACAGAGGTTGCGTCGGTGCCGCGCGGCGCTACTTATTTTCTCGTCAGCATAACACGCATGAACACGCAACCTCCGAAACAATGCAATAACGTTGACTACGTCGCGCGGCGCCAATTGCTGGCCCCAACGCCCCTGCATTTGGCATTCGTGGCGACGTGCCGCAAGTAACGAATAAACGTCGCAGGAAAGACTTACCTGGAGCGGCGGCCAGGGTTCATTAATCAACGATGAGGGACGCGACCACTCCATCCTGGCGCACGCCAGCTACCAGGTTATGGATAACACGACGCGACTGCTGCGATGCAACGAGACCGAAACAACGCTACGGTACTGGAATACTTCGATCTTTCCCGCCGTCCGCGCGGGCCGCAAATGCGCATTCGCCACTGTCGATGGAAATAGACCCGCAGGCGCGACTTATCCCGAGGATTCACACAAGAGCCCCGGGTCAGCCTCCGCTGGTCCGATAAACCTGGATTTCCAAGTCCCGGATCTTCTTGCGCAAGGTGTTGCGGTTGACGCCGAGCAGGTCGGCGGCGCGGATTTGGTTGCCGCGGGTCGCCGTCAGGGCCGCTGACAAGAGCGGTGCTTCGACCTCGCGCAGGATGCGGTGGTAGAGGCCGGGCGGCGGCAGGCCGTCGTCGAAGCCGGAAAAATAGCGCGCCAGATAGCGTTCGACCGCGCTCGACAAATTGTCCTCGGCGCGGCCACCGTCGCTCGCGGCAACCAGCATCGGCTGCGCCAATTCGGCATCGATGACCGCGGCCGTGATCGTCTCCTGCGGATAGAGCGCGGCAAGCCGGCGCGCCAGATTTTCCAGCTCGCGCACGTTGCCGGGCCAGCGGTGGCGCTTGAGCCGGTCGAGCGCGGCCTGGTCGATCTGCTTGAGCGGCAAGCCTTCGCGCGCGACCAGCGCGAAGAAGTGGCGGATCAGGTCGGCAATGTCCTCGCTGCGCTCGCGCAGCGGCGGCAGCCGCAGCGGCACCACGTTGAGCCGGAAGAACAGATCTTCGCGGAACAGGCCCTGCTGGATCAGCTGGCGCAAATCCTTGTTGGTGGCGGCGATGATGCGCACGTCGGCCTTGATCGGGGTGCGGCCGCCGACGGTGGTGTATTCGCCTTGCTGCAGCACGCGCAACAGCCGCGTCTGCGCCTCCATCGGCATGTCGCCGATCTCGTCGAGAAACAATGTGCCGCCTTCGGCCTG
>JASHQS010000163.1 GCA_030038995.1 Xanthobacteraceae bacterium | reverse complement strand
GACACGTGCCATTATCCAACCCCACTGTGGTTATGGATTCCGGGCTCCTCGCTTCGCTCGGCCCCGGAATGACGAAGGCCTTACTCGGCGGCTTCGCGCAAGGGTCGCGGATGGAACGAATCGTACAGTTCCGGCCGCTGCCATTGCGGGCCGAGCACGCCCTGCTTGGCGGCAAAATTCTGCGACGAGCCGACCTGGTCGCGGCCGGCGCGCATGGCGCGCACGCGCTCGAGATCGACGTCGACCACGCTCAGGCCGGGCGCCGTGCTTTCGAACAAAATCTCTTCCGGCGAGGCCACCATGGCGAGACCGCGGTCGCCGTGTTTGAACAGATTCTGCGTGGTGACGACCACGGCCAAATTCTCGATGGCGCGCGCGAAGATCAGCGTCCGCCACGTCGCCCACAGGCGGCTTTTGTCGGTGCCCGCCGGCATGAAGATCAGTTCGGCGCCGCGCAGCGCCAGCGCGCGGGCCACCTCGGGCATGTACACTTCGCTGCACATGGCGAGCCCAACCTTGCCGTGCGCGGTGTCGAAGACCGGAAAATCGTCGGCGGCGACGTACTGGAACTCCCAGTCGGTGCCGCCGGTATAGATCCACGGCCCGTTCGGATGGGTGCGGCGGTAGCGCGCCGGGGCGCGGCCGTCCGGATAGGCCATGACGATGAGGTTGTGCGCGGTTGCGGCCTTGCGGTCGAGCGGCTCGATGGTGCCGAACACCACGTGCACGCGGTGCGTCGCCGCCGCCTCGGCCAGGGCCGGAACCGGATCGAACGTCGCCGGCATGCGCCAGGGACCCGGATAGGTTTCGGGAAAGCAGACGAAATCGGCGCCGTCGTGGGCGGCGTGCGCGATGGCGCGCAGCGCGTCGGCGATGTTGCGCTCGGCCTCGCCGGGCGGATGCGAAATCGGCTGCACGATGGCGATGCGGACGGTCATGGTAATGCTCCTCGGCGCTCCTCCAATGCTCGGCGGATTGAAGCCGCGCCCCGCCGCGAGGTCAAGGCAAGGACCGAAGCGCCGCTTTGCGCGCAGCGCGATTGCCACGCCTCAGTCATTGTCCATCCGCCAGGCGTTCGGGTGGCGCACCTTGATGGTGGCGGCTTCCGCGACCGAGCGCGCGCCGACGTGGAGCAACTCGGTCCTGATCTCGTCGAAGAACAAGCCGGCGACGTGCGGCGCGCCGGCTGCGCCGAGCGCGCCGAGCGCGTAGGCGAAGGAGCGCCCGGTGAAGGCGAATTTCGCGCCGAGCGCGAGCGCGCGAATGACGTCGAGGCCGCCGCGGATACCTGAGTCGATCATCACGGTGGCGCGCGAGCCGACCGCCGACACGATCGCCGGCAGCACGTCGACCGATGCCGGCGCAGCGTCGAAATGCCGGCCGCCGTGGTTCGACACCCAGATGCCGTCGGCGCCCAGCGCCACCGCGCGCTCGGCGTCCTGCGGATGCAAAATGCCCTTGACCACAAACGGCCGCTTCCAGCGGTCGCGCAGGCGCGCCAATTCCTCCCAGGTGTGGCTGCCGCCCGAGCGCAACTGCATCACTTCGGCGGTCGCGTTCTGGCTCGCCTTCTCGGCGTAGGGCACGAGGTTCGCGGTGATCGGCATGCCGTTGCGCAAAAGCTGCAGCGTCCAGGCCGGCGCGGTCAGCACCTGCCAGGTGGTCCACGGGTTGATCGGGAACGGCACCCGGCAACCGTTGCGGATGTCGCGCGGGCGCTTCGACTTGCCGGCTGAGTCCACGGTCGGCACCAGCACGTGCGCGCCGGCCTCGTCGGCGCGGCGCATTAGATCGAACGTGATGGCGTGGTCGTTGCCGGCAAAGCGGTAGAGCTGGAACCAGAACACGTCCGGCGCAATGGCGGCGATGTCCTCGATCGAGGCATTGCCGGGCGTCGCCAGCACGTAAGGAATGCGCCGGCGCTGCGCCTCGCCGGCCAGCAGTTTTTCCGCCCCCGGCCACATCAGGCCGGCCGAACCCATCGGGGCGACGCCGATGGGCGCCGCGTAGGTGCGGCCGAACAATGCCGTGTCGGTCGTCACCTTGCCGTCGATGCAGTAGTGCGGCAACAGCTCGATCGCCTGGAACGCCGACGTGTTGCGGCCGATGCAATATTCCTCGTTGGCGCCGCCATCGACGAAATCAAAGCCGAAGCGCGGCACCCGCGCCCGCGCCCGCGTCCGCAGATCATCGATGGTCGGAAAGCGCTGCCGCAGCCGCGCCGCCGCGCCGTCTTCGGCCTTCTCCGCCGGACCTCGCTCGACCATCGTTGCCTCCCCGATGCCGTCGCACGCCTTACCGATAGACCTCGCGCCGATGGCCGACGGTCACCACCAGCACTACAAACCGCTCGTCCTCGATGGTGGCGACTATACGATAATCGCCAACGCGATAGCGCCAGAGGCCTTTGCGATCGCCGGTCAGCGCATGCCCGAAACGGCGCGGGTCGTCGCTGCCGGCGATGCGCTCGCGCAAGTAGCGCAGCACGCGCCGTTCGGCGTCAAGGCCGAGCTTGCGCAGGTCGCGAGCGGCGGCGCGATCGAACTCGACCCGCCAAGCCGGCGCAGCCATCAGCGCATGTCCCGGAAAAGTGGAAACCGGTTTTCCGAAAAGGACATGCGCCACTCAATATCTAGCGCATGTTCCGCTCCGATCGAATCGCGACTCCTCGGTTCGTCATTGCCGGGCTTGACCCGGCAATCCATGCTGCGTCGGGGCCGCGTGGATGCGCGGGTCAAGCCCGCGCATGACGGGGAAGTGGCGCTACATGAGTGGGATCTGCTCTAGCGTTTCGTGCGCTTCTTGAGGTCGCGCTCCAGGCTTTCGAGCGTCAGGCGCGGTCCGCCACGTCCTAGACGTCGGCGCGCCAGGTAATAGTCCTCGATATCCTCGATCTGGCGCACAATCGCCTCACGCGCATAATAGCTCTTGCTGCGGCCGGTCTTCCTGGCGAGCGCGTCGAGTCGCTGCTCGATTTCAGGGGGCAAGCGAAGAGCGAGCATGTTGGGGCCTCCACTATGCTATACATGTATAGCAAGCCATGAACCGGGACAATGGAGGCTTCATGCAGGTCATCGATCTCAATCGCCAGCCGAAGCAAGAATGGCGGCCGGGCGTGATGACGCAGATGGCCGTCGCGGCGCTCAACGGCGCGACCCAGCTTTGCGTGTTCGAGCAATGCTGCGAGCCGGGCCACGGCGCCCCCACGCATCTGCACGCGGTCGAGGAAATTTTACGCGTGTTCGAAGGCCAAGCCGACGTATGGATCGGCGAAGCGCACGTCACCCTCACCCCGGGCCAGCTCGTCGTCGTGCCGGCCGGGAGGAAGCACGGCTTCGCCAACAGCGGCAATGCCGTGCTGCGCATCCAGTCCACCCTCGCCGAACCCGTCTTCGAAGCCGCCTACGACGACAAGCGCGAAACGCCACGGCGGTGGTTGCCGGATGGCGCGTAGCCCGGCTTGAGCGCAGCGAAAGCCGGGAGCCCGCGAGCGCTTGCATCCCGGATTTCGCTCCGCTCAATCCGGGCTACTGGCTAAAACGAGAGCCCGGAGGCCCACCTAAGCTTGTACTGTCTGCAATTTTTTCCCGAATTGGCCGGAATAGGCACCGCCTTATTACTTGTAGACGTCTGGACTGCAAGTCGGTCTTTGATATTTTGGAGAATTGCACTTGTGTCCGTTAGGTCTTGGGCTTCTCCGATCTTGGTCGACACAAAAGCTACCGTTTTCTCGATATCGTTATAATTTTCATAATATGCCCAGGGAGCAACAACCGATACTATGGTCAGTAAATTCGCCCGGCCTCTCTTTCCGTATGGAGTGTCTCCCAGTGTCGGGTCATACAAATGATCGAGAGGAAGACAAAGCGTTGAATTGTCTATAACGTTCGCTAGGATCAACAAAGAATTTAGCCGCACGTCTGAATCTTCATTACGCACGCCGTATGTTAACACCCACGTAGTGTCGAGATCGAGGTCGTCGTATTTTCGAAATTCAGAAATAAAGCGCCGAGTGGCATCTTGCTTTCCCGACGCTTTGTCGACATCCTCCGCCTGTGAAATCATTGTTCTCAGCGCCGCCGTGATGGTCATAAAGCTCCGCCGCACGTCTGGATCAAAGATCGGGGAGTTGACCTGCGGCTTAAGCGACTTAAGCGCCTCGACGAGACACGGCACGGCACTTTCGGATTCTAGAAACGATGCCGGAATAATCCCCGTAGTTTTATTCGTTGCCGCACCCTTTAGAATTTTGTCAAGCGCCACACATTGAGCAGTGGACGATTCTGCCCGCCCACAGACTGGCGCAATGGCTACCGCAAGAACAAACAAACATCTCATTAAACGCAACATCAGGCCCCCCACTTGGAAACACGATTGGAGGCGTATTCTTCGGAACGTCTGCGGGGGTGGGAGCCGCATCCTTCCCAGCATCTTTTACTGGAGCCGCCGCCCGCACATCAATTAGCTCCGGGGTCGAATACACTGGGAAGTCGTAACCGGCGTTCTTCACGGGAAATCTAGCGAGCTCTATCTCTATTACTGGATTATTAAATACGCCGTGCGGGCTTGAGCTTAGGCTCGCATTTTCCGGCTGGTCGCCAACGTAATGCAGTTCATATTCAAACTTCGGCTTCGAGTTCAACTGTGTGACTAGCGCATGTTCCGCTCCGATCGAATCGCGACTCCTCGGTTCGTCATTGCCGGGCTTGACCCGGCAATCCATGCTGCGTCGGGGCCGCATGGATGCGCGGGTCAAGCCCGCGCATGACGGGGAAGTGGGCTACATGAGCGGGATCTGCTCTAAGTACGGAACGTAGACAAGAAAATCGTTGCCCCGCTTCATCACGGGAACGTCCACGCCATTCATGGTGACCCGAGCCATATAATTGGCGAAGGTCGAACTACCGTCACCGTGCGGTTCCAAGCGCAAAATAAAATATTTCTTTTGAACTTCAAAAGCCGATTGGATTCGATCTTGGAAATATATCATCCCAAAGGCAACGCAAAATGTCAACACGCCTGCTCCACCAGCCATCGCGGCAGCCGCTCTATTAGTTTGAAACCTCCCTACACTCTGAGTGCCGGTCCCAAAAAGAAGAATTCCCACGCCAAGCACCACAGTGACGAAGCTATAGGATGAGTGTTCCGGACCCATATATGCGCCGGCGATGCAGAGGAACGCGACACCAAGCGCTATAAAAAAATATGCCACTTCTGCAAAACTCATTGATTACGCGAAGGCACTGATATGCAATCGTAAATGCTTTTGCTGCTCTTGGGCCCAACACGTTTATATCTTCGGGATCGAGAGATGGCTCCGCGCTCCCACTTCCCTTAACCAAACTCTGTGCAGCATCTAATTCTTTGTTGTTATCTGACGTTCCGGGCACTGAGCTACGGCTATCGTCGCTCATGGTTAGATCCCCCCGCTCCTTGCCACTCACGATTTCAGTATGCAACTATACAGCGACACCTTCAAAATTGTCATGCTCGCGGACTGGTTAGCGGGGGTTACCCGGATGAAAGTGCAGCGAAATCCGGGTCGATCAAACTTCCCCCCGCTCTACGACCTGTCCCTCGCCGTGCGAACCTGACACAGTACGGCTTGGCACGCGACTTCACGGGGATTCCGCCATGGACCCCGCGTCCGCCATATCGCGCTTTGCGTCAAGGACATCAAGGCTGCCAGCGATTTCTACGAAAGTGGCCTTTCCGCGCTACGCACCCGGTCGCGGATCGCCCTGACGACGCGGTCCAGCGCGGCCGGATCGTAGGGGCGCGGCGGCGCGGCGCCCCAGACCGGCTTCGGCCACAGCGCATCGCCGCTCGTTCGCGCGACGATGTGGATATGCAGTTGCGGCACGACGTTGCCGATCCGTGGCCACATTCAACTTGTCGCAGCGCGTCGCCTCCTTCAGCGCGCGCGAGACCAGCGCAAGCGCGATGGGGTGCCCCTCTTCAGGCCGGACCCGTTGGCTCGGGCCCCGGAATGACGAACTGATTATCCGGGTTCCGTGTCCACATGAAGCTCTGTTGGGAATCATGCCGCGAGTGCGCGGCGATGCTTGGCGTCGATGGCGAAAGCGAGAAAAAAAACGCCCTAGAATCAAGGCCGTTCTGCTCTTTTTGGAAAAATGTTGACAAGATCGGCGCGGCCACTAGAGCATGATTCATTAATGTGGTGATCTATTCGCCTGCCATGTCAGCCATCTTACCATATCCAGGCCGTCCGAAGGTCGAAGCGATTTTACAGCACACAGGTAAGGATCATTGTCACGCTCTGGAAGCCCACAATAACCCTTAGGCATTCGATTTCGCTTTATGAGTTTTGACGCTAATAGAGCCCGCCCTGCACCACGGCGGAATTGTTCGCCGGACCTTCGACCGCCTCAGGCAAAGGCACCGCAGCGTTTTTCTCCTGAAGCTGCGGCTCCGCAAACGCTGGCGCCTTCTGGTCGGCAGCGGGCGTCTTCTGCTCGGCAATTGTCGCCGTGGTGCCGACAGGCGCCGGCTGCGCGGCGGCGGGCGCAGCGGCTGGATTTTGGCTCGGCTGGCCGTGCGCGATGAATTGCGCATAGCCCGGCTCGCCGGGGCGCGGCGGCAGTCCCGCCGGCTCGCCCCCCGCCCAATGCGGCCACATATCGGCAATGGAGCTGGAAAACGGACTGCAGGCGCCGAGCATTGACGCCCAGGCGAGGACAAAAGCTGCCGCAACAAAATGCTTGACCGTCATGCCGAGCACCGATCGTGGCGCCGCGCCGGCCCGCAATCACATTGCGCTTGAAACGGCAAAGTCATGGACGCGTCTTGTCGTCTCTGGAAAGGGCCGAATTGGCCAGCTTTGATGGCGAGACTGTGATGCGCTGGCTTGGTGATCCGCCGGCCTCCGCTACGCTGGCCATCTCCCGTTTCTATAGCCCGGCCGTGAACGATTGCCTAATCTTTCGGCTTACGCGGCGCGGCGGATGGCGAGCGCATGATCGACCGCCGCCATGACCTGGGCGGCTGTCAACTCGTCGAGACATTGGCTGTGGCTGTCGAGCCGGCGCTCGCAGCCTTCGAGCTGGCACGGCAGACAGGGCAACGGATTCTGCACCAGCCAAACATTGCCGCGATGCTGGATGGTGCCGGCTGCCTGCCACGGCCGATCGAGGCCGCTGCGCGGCCACGGTCCCCAGATGCGCGGATCGGTCGGCCCATAGAGCGCCACGGTCTGCGTGCCGGTCGCGGCGGCCAAATGCGTCACCGCCGTATCCGGGCCGACATAGATTTGGGCGGCGCCGATCAGCGCCGACAGTTCCGGCCAGGTCAGCACACCGTCGCGGCGCACGACGTCGGCGTCGCGCCACACCGCATCGAGATAGGCGCGGTCCGCGGCTGCGCCGATCACGATCGTCTCAAGGCCGCGCACGCGCAAGCCGGCGGCGAGCCGGCGCCAACCGTCGATGGTCCAGCGCTTGTAAATGAATTTCGGCGCAGCATGAACGACGGCGTACGGATAGGTCGGCAGCATATCGGATCGCACCTCGCCCTGCGGGCAGACGATTTCGCGCGCGGCGGCGACGCCGATGAGATCGGCAAGACGCGACAGGTCGACGATGCGATGCTGCATTCGATCTGCCGTATACGAACGACTCAGCGCCATGCGCTTGAGCCTTGCGGAAAATCCGCTTGCGTCGCGCGGCCCGGCGCTTTGCCGCCCGGCAATGACGGCGAGCGCGGTCGGCCGGTCGCCGGTCTGCGTCGTGAGCGCAAGATCGTAGCGGCGCATGAGCCGGTGGAAGAGGCGCAGCGACTGGCCGACGCTCGCCCGCTCTGGAATGGTCACGACGCCGGCGAGATCGGGATTGCCCGACAAAATGCCTTCCGTTCCGGCGAACACCAGGGCCTCGATCGAAGCCGCCGGAAACGCCCGCTTGACGCTGCGGATCAGCGGCGTGGTCAACAGCACGTCGCCGAGCCGGCGCAGCGCCACCACGAGCACCCGCGCATCGGGCGGCAAGGCGATTTGCAAGGCGATTTGTCTGTTCGGCCCGTTCATTGTTTCGCGCTGTCACGCTGCCGCAGCGCCATGCCACCGGTGACGCCGACGCCGAACACATAGAGCCAGCCTTGCGTGTAATCGAACAAATGCGAGTTGAACAGGCACGCGACCACGTTTTGCGTGACGATAATGAGGCCGAGCCAGGCGGTGAGGCTGCCGCCGGTGAACAAGGCCAGATGCGCGCACCACATCGCCAGCAGCACGGCGGCGCCGACGAGCCCGAGCTGAATGGCGACGGCGAGGATTTGGTTGTGCGGATTGACCGAGCCGGCCGCCGCCGCGCCGGATTGACCGACCGCGGCGTTGCGGAACTGCTCGCCGATCGAACCGGTGCCGTGGCCGATCACCGGCGCGCTGGCGACGAACGACAGCGACTTTTGCAAAAATTCCAGATGCAAGGCGGTCGAGCTCGGCGCGTCGCTTGCCTCCCAGGCACGAAATTCGCTGACCGACGTGGCAAGCCGCGCCCGCAAATAGGGCGATTCGAGGTCAGCCGCGCCGCCGAGCACGCCAAACACCAGCGCCGCGGCAACCAACCCTTGCCAACGGAAATAACGATAGCCGAGCAGCAGAACGAGGACGAAGGCGACAAGGAGCGCGGTGCGGCCGGTCGCGACGAAAACGATATTGGCGAGAAAAACGAGGGACAGAATCACAAGCGCGGCGGCGAGGGGCCAGCGTCGTTCACGCGACCGATCCAGCGCGATGCCGAACAGCGCGACCGCGCAGATCAAGAACTCCTCGCTCTGAAGAATGTAATCCTTGACCGGAACGCCGAACTCGGTCGTGCGCCACGGCAGCGCCGGAAACAGCGCCAGCAACCAGGACGCCAGCAGCAGAACCACGACGGAAGCGCAAAAGCCGAACAGCACCCGCATGCCGTTTTCGGAACGCTGGAACTGCGCCAGCAGGACCGGGATGACCAGAAGGCGGTGGAACGCGCCGAATCCGTGCAAACGCTCGTGCCAGCTCACGTCGGCCCACAGCATGCCCATCGCGGCGAGCGCCCAGAGCAGGACCGGCAGGCCGCCGGCGGCGCTTGCAAGCGCGCGGCGCAAGGCGCCGAGTTCCAGCGTCGGCAAAACCGCGACGAGCCAGAGCACGATCAAAATGCCGGTCGCGGTGGTCGACCACGGCAACGACACCGCCACCGCCACCGCGCCCCAATCGGCAAGTTTTTGATGCAAAACCTGCCGGTCGAGCGCCTTGGCGCGAAAAAGCGTCATCGTCGCGATGGATGTCATGCAGTCTGCCGGCCTCAAAACTCATTATAACCGCCTGCCGGCAGATTGACACGATGGCGCTCGCTCGGCACGGCGACGGTCCGCTTGCGCCGATTGACAAAATCCCCCTCATTCACGATAGGGCGGCAGACCCCGGCTTTTTCGGGGCGAGGAGCTCGACACGCCGCATGCTCGAGTCGGTGAAAAAAAGCCGCGCCTACCGCATCTATCGGCAGAGCCTGCTCTATGACACGGTCCGCAATCACGGCAAGCTGGTCAAGCGGGCGATGCGGCTGCCGCGCTACCTTGGATCGCAATACCAGTGCCCGATCTGCGGCACCGGCCTGCGTGCCTTCAGGCCGATCGGCCAATCGTATTGGCGCGACACCAAAAAGTTCGGCACCATCCATCCGGCGAGCGCGCTCGAGACGTTCAACGTCGCCGCTCTCTATTGCCCGCGCTGCGACGCCTCCGACCGCGAACGGCTGACGGCGCTTTATCTCGATCGCGCGTTTGCGGTGCTCGATCCGGGCCGTTCCTATCGGCTGATCGAATTCGCCCCCAACGAAGCGCTGCCGAAATGGCTCAAGCGCTTTTCCTTCATCGCCTATCGGAGCGCCGACCTGACGCGCAAAACGGTCGACGAACGCATCGACCTCACCGCCATGGATCGCTACGCCGACCGTTCGGTCGACATTATTCTCTGCTCGCACGTGCTCGAGCATGTCCCTGAGGACCGCAAGGCGATGCGCGAAATTCGCCGCGTGCTCAAGCCGGACGGCTTTGCGGTTCTGCTGGTGCCGCTCGTTATCGGCGTCGACGAGACCCACGAAGATCCGAGCCTCGACACCGACGCGCTGCGTTGGAAGTATTTCGGCATGGGCGATCACGTCCGCCAATACGGCAAGCGCGACTTCATCGCCCGCCTCGAAGACGCCGGCCTGCAGATCGGGCAGCTCGGCATCGACTATTTCGGCGCCGAAACTTTCCGCCGCGCCGGCATCGCCGACAATTCGGTGCTCTACGTAGCGCGCCCGCGCTAGCGCGGGATAAAACCGCTCCGGGCGGCAGAGCTATACGCGCACGAACTCCTTGCCTTTGTTGGCCGCGGTAAAGCCGTTGAACACCTCATTGACCCGTTCCAGGACTTGAGCCTTTTCACGTTGCCGAGCCAACGCTTCATGTTGGGATAAGCCGAAAAGTCGCCGTCGATCAATTCGCCGATCGACACCGGGCCGGCGCCGAAATGGTCGGCAATCATAATGTCGTTGCCGCACAGATACGGCTTGTTCGGCCCGATCCAGCAATCGTTGAGAATCTGCAGCCAATTCTTGGCGCCCTGCTGCCCCCAAGCGATGGCGCCGGCATGCGCCTCGTCGCTGCGACGCTTGTGATGAGGAAACAGTTGCGGGTAGACCAGCCCATAGCCAAAATCGCGATGGAATTGGGTATTAAGCCAGTCGTCTGCGCGCCAGCGCATGGCTCGGCAACGGCGCATAATTGAAGCGTGGTACGATCTCGCCCGCACCGATCACTTTAGCGCAATAATTGCAAAAGGAGAACGGCCCGATGGCCGAGGCGTTCGAGTTGGGGCTTTACACGTTCGGCGATCTCACGCCGGACGCACAGACCGGCAAGACCATCAGCGCCGCGCAACGAATGGCGGAAATACTCGCGGCAGCCCGGCTTGCCGACACAGCAGGC
Organism: Xanthobacteraceae bacterium; assembly: GCA_030038995.1. Lineage (GTDB taxonomy): Bacteria > Pseudomonadota > Alphaproteobacteria > Rhizobiales > Xanthobacteraceae > BOG-931. Next base: position 7,226 of record JASHQS010000163.1, on the reverse strand, counting down.
CTCGACGTTTTTGCGGTCGGCGAGCATCATCGGCTGGATATGGCGGTCTCCGCCACGGCTGTCGTGCTGGCCGCCATCGCCGCGGTAACGCAACGCATCCGCCTGGCCAGCGCCGTCACCATCCTGAGCACGGCCGATCCGGTGACGGTATTCCAGGATTTCGCCACGGTGGATCTCATCTCCGGCGGCCGCGCCGAGATTATCGCCGGGCGCGGCATATTCACCGAATCCTTTCCGCTGTTCGGTTACGACCTCGCCGACTACGATGAACTGTTCAGGGAAAAACTCGAGCTCTTGATCAAGCTCAACAGCGCAGAGCGCATCACTTGGCAGGGCCGCTTTCGCCCTGCGCTGCAAGATGCCCCGATTCCGCCGCGCCCGGCGCAAAGCCGCCTGCCGGTCTGGATCGGAAGCGGCGGCACGGCGAGCAGCGTCGAACGCGCCGGTGCATTGGGATTGCCGTTGGCGCTCGCCAATATCAGTCTGCTGCCGGCAAAGCTGGCGCCAATGGTCGACCTTTACCGTCGTGTGGGGCGGCAATCCGGACACAGCGCCTCGGACCTGAAAGTCAGCGTGGCGACCCACATGTACATCGGGGAAAACTCGCAAGCTGCACTCGACGAGTTCTATCCGTACTACGCCGCCTATTTCCTCACTCACACGCCCTCGCAATATCGTGCGCAACCGATAACGCGAGCCGAATATGACACGCGCGCGAGCCGGCACGGGCCTATCTTTGTCGGCAGTCCGCAACAGATCATCGACAAGATCCGGTATGAACGCGAGCTGTTCGGTCATCAGCGCTTTGTCGCGCAGATCGATATCGGCGGCATGCCGTTCGCCAACGTGGCGCGCGTCATCGAGCTTTTTGCCACCAAGGTTGCGCCGGCCATTCGCGGTTAAGGATCGATCAGCGCGCGGGCGCCGGGCCCGCCGTCTCGACGCGCAAGGCGGACAGGCCCTTGGTCGCCACAATCCGATCGCTGGCCAAGACGGCGTCGAGCCGCTCCTCGTTCGCCGACAAGCGCGCGCGGTCGGCCTCCGGGTGCCACAGATGCAGCACGCCCGTGGCATGGCGGCCGTCTTTGCGACGAATGCCGGCGCGAATGAGGCGCACGAACAGGTCGGAATCTTCGCGGCCCCAGCCGGCAAAGCCGCTGTCGAAGCCATCGACTGCGACGAGATCGGAACGCCACACGGCGATATTGGCGCCGCGGGCGCTGCGCCAGGCCCGCGGGCGCGCTTTGCGCAGCGGCCCGAGCGGCAGCGCAATCAGCGGCGCCAACCGATTGATGCGGCGGCTGAGCCGCGATTTGAGCCATTGCGCCATCGTCCAGCATTCGGGACTCAAATGTTCGCTCAGCACCCGCCGAGCAAGCTCGCGCGACAGTAGAACCCGGTTGCCGGTGACGAACCAGCCGGGCTCGGCAAGCGCCCGATGCGCGGCGACAAAGTCGCCGCGCGCCAGGCAGTCGCCGTCGAGAAAGATGCAATAGGCGCCCGTCGCCACAAGAATGGCGCGGTTGCGGATCTCGGCGAGACGAAAGCCGTCATCCGGATGCCAGACGTGGACGACGCGCCGGCCGACGCGTCCTTGCCATCTCTTCACCACCGCCTGCGTGTCCGGCCGCGAGCCGTCGTCGGCCACCAGCACTTCGAAATTGTCGTCGCCTTGCCGCGCCAGCGACCGCAGCACGGCGTCGAGCGCATCGGGTCGGTTGTAGGTTGCGACGATCACGGAGATGAGGTCGGTCACGATCGCAATCGCCTCGTGCGCGGATGCGCCGACTTGATCCCGGCTGGCGTTATGATGCGGATTTCCCGGCGCGCAGGCCCGGTTCGGCGGCGCGGCGCACGATGTTAGTCGTCGAATGCCCCGGCACCAGGTCGACCAGAATAACCTGGCCGCCTGCGGCTTCGACCACGTCGTGGCCGACGACTTCCTCGCGCGTATAATCGGCGCCTTTGACCAGCACGTTCGGACGCACGAGCCTGATCAGTTCGAGCGGCGTGTCCTGTTCAAACACCACCACGAGGTCGACGGCTTCGAGCGCGGCCAGCACCTCGGCGCGGCCCTCGGCCGGATTGATCGGCCGTCCCTGGCCTTTCAGACGTCGGGCCGAGGCATCGCTGTTCAATCCGACGATCAGCACGTCGCAAGTCGCGCGCGCTTCGGCCAACAGCCGGATGTGGCCGCGATGCAAAAGATCGAAGCAGCCGTTGGTGAAGCCGATGCGCATGCCGCGCCGGCGCCATTCCGAAAGTCGCTCGCCGAGCACCGCCCAGTCGAACGCGATCTTGTCCTCGGGCGCGAGCGAGGCGGCCGGCAGGATGCGGTGGCGCAGCTCGGCGAGCGATACCGTCGCGGTGCCGCGCTTGCCGACCACCACCGCGGCCGCCGCATTGGCGGCGCGCATCGCCGCCTCGAACGGCGTCTGCATGGCGAGCAGCACCGCCATCACGGCAGCGACCGTGTCACCGGCGCCCGACACGTCGCGCACCTTGACCGGATAGGCCGGCACATGGACGGGCGGCTCGCCTTCGACATGCAGCGTCATGCCCTCCTCGCTGCGGGTGACCAGCACCGCTTTACAGCCGAGGGTCTGCGCCAGCTCCGCGGCAGCCGCGCCGACCTCGGCTTCGCTGGCGACCGGGCGATGCACCGCGGCCGCAAGCTCCCTGCGGTTGGGCGTGATCAGGGTCGCCCCGCGATAGAGGGCGTAATCATGACTCTTGGGGTCGACCACGACCGGCTTGCCGAGCGCCCGCGCGGCGTCGATGACGGCGCGGATGACCCGCGGCGTCAGCACGCCCTTGGCGTAGTCCGACAGCACCACGGCGCCGACCTGCTGCAGCGCCGCTTGCGCATAGGCGATCAGCTCCGCCTCGCTCTGCGCGCTGGCCGGCGCCGCGGTCTCCCAATCCGCCCGCATCAGGTGGGTCGAATGATGCTCGGAGACGAAGCGCACCTTGCGGGTCGTCTGCCGGGCCCGGTCGATGACGAGATCGGGCACGATGCCGCCGCCGTTTTGCTTGCCCAGCACATTGGTCAGGATGAGGCCTGCCTCGTCGTTGCCGATCAGCGCCACGAAGATGCAGCGCGCGCCCAAAGCCGCGATGTTGCGCGCCACGTTGCCGGCGCCGCCGATGCCGATTTCGCTGTGTCGCACGGCCAAAACCGGCGTCGGCGCCTCCGGCGAGATGCGGGTGACCTCGCCATAGACGAAATCGTCGAGCATGAGATCGCCGATGCAGAGCACCGTCTGCCGGGCCACGAGCTTGAGCGCTTCCTCGAAATCGAACATGCGTTGCGTGGTGGCTCCGTGCGGCGATTGGCTCAGCGATAGCGGTCGGGTCGATCGAGATAGAGGGTCACGTAGCGGCGCACCGCGTCCTCGAGCGGCGTGAAGTCGGCATTATAGCCGGCGCGCCGCAGATTTTCCGTCTCGGCTTGGGTGATATATTGATAGCTGTCGCGGATCGCGGCCGGCATGTCGACATAGTCGATTGCCGGCGCGCGGCCGAGCGCGGCGAACATGGCCGCGATCAGGTCGCGAAAGCTGCGCGCCGCGCCGGTGCCGACGTTGAACAGCCCGGACACCGCCGGCGTATCGATAAGCCAGCGCACCACGGCGACGGCATCATCGACGTAGATGAAATCGCGCTTCTGCTCGCCGTCGGCGATGCCGGGGCGATGCGACTTGAACAGCCGCAGCGGCTTGCCGGCCTTGGCCTCGTCGAACCGCTTGGCGAGGAGACTCATCATCTCGCCTTTGTGGTATTCGTTGGGACCGTAGACGTTGAAGAATTTCAGCCCCGCCCATTGTGGCGGCAGGTTCTTGTCCCCGCGCGCGGCGCGGTCGAGAACGGCGAGGTCGAACAGATGCTTGCTCCAGCCATAAAGGTTCATCGGCTTGAGCCGCTTGAGCGCGGCGAGCGAGCATTCGTCGGAAAACCCGAAGCTGCCGTCGCCGTAAGTGGCCGCCGATGAGGCGTAGATGAACGGCGTGCGGCGCGCGGCGCACCAGTCGAGCAGGCGCAGCGAGAGCCGGAAATTGCTCTCGACGACGGCATCCGCGTCGTTCGCCGTGGTGGAGGAAATGGCGCCAAGGTGCACCACGGCATCGAGCTTGCGGCCGTCGAGCCAGCGCATCAGCTCGGCCGGCGGCACGACATCGGCGAGCTGCCGGCTGCCCAGATTGCGCCACTTGCCGTCGCTGCCCAGGCTGTCGTTGACCGCAATGTCGGCGCGCCCGGCCTCGTTGAGGCTCGCGACCACATTCGATCCGATGAAGCCGGCCCCGCCGGTAATCAGTAGCATCGACGCCGCTAGACCGCTTGGAGTTCGCCCGGCGTTGTGCCGGCTGGAACGTTCCTTTGCCCCAGTCTGCATCGCCGGGCAACAGTGGACCTTGCCGCCGGCCACGCTACCCGGCTCAGCTTAGCCATTATAAAATGAAAATGAATTCACAAATCAAACATATGAATAAATATTCATCACTTAACAGCCAAATCGCGGACGCGGGGAGTCCGGTTCTCTTGATCCCCTACATGTGGATCGGCGATTTCGTGCGCTGTCATTCTGTCGTCCGGCTGTTGCGCCAGCGCTTTCCCGATCGGCCGGTCGATGTACTGGCGACCAGCCTTTGCGCGCCGCTGGCCGATTACATGCCCGGCGTGCGCGAGGCGATCGTTTTCGACTTGCCGCGCAGCCGGTTGGCGCTCCGTCGGCAGGCAGCTTTGGCAAAGCGCCTGCGCGACCGCTTCTATGGTGCGGCGCTGGTCATGCCGCGAACCTGGAAGTCGGCATTGGCGCCGTTCCTGGCGGGCATTCCGCAGCGCACCGGCTTTGTCGGCGAGGCGCGGTTTGGGCTGCTCAACGATTGGCGTTGGGGCGAGCGCAAGCTGCCACGCATGGTCGACCGCTGCGCCGCGCTGGCGCTGCCGCGCGAGGCGGCATTGCCGGCCGAATGGCCGCTGCCGGAACTCAACGTGCCCTCGGCTGAAGTCGCCGCATGGCGCCGGCGCAAAGGACTTGCGGGGGAAAGCCGGGCCGCCGTGGTTTTGGCGCCCGGCGCGGTCGGCCCCTCAAAACGCTGGCCGGCGGACGCCTACGCGGTGCTGGCGCGGCAGCTCTTGGCCGCAGGCTTTGCCGTATGGGTCATCGGCGGCCCAGCCGAAAAACCCATTGCCCAAGCCATCGTCGGCGACAGCGCCGCCCGCGATTTCACCGACGCCGATCTGCGCGAGGCGATCTTGGCCCTCGCGGCGGCCAATGCGGCCATCTCGAATGATTCCGGCTTGCTCCACGTGGCAGCCGCCCTGGGCACCCCCGCGATCGGCATATTCGGGCCGACCAGCCCCTGGCACTGGGCGCCGCTCAACCCGCTGGACGCGACCATCCAGGCCGACATCGAATTAGCCTGCCGGCCCTGCCATAAGCCGGTGTGTCGCCTGCGCCATCATCGCTGCATGACCGGGATCTCGCCCGAGCAAGTGTTCGCAGCCACCTGCCGCGCGCTCGCCGCAACCGCCCGACATGATGAAGACACCGCGCCCCTAACGCCGTATTCATCAAATCGGCGTAGGCCGGCGGACGACCGATAGGACGAGGCATGACGGTTCTGGTCACCGGCGGGGCCGGCTATATCGGCAGCCACATGGTGCACGCGCTGCTCGACGCCGGCGAGCGCGTGGTCGTGCTCGACAATCTCTCGACCGGCTTCGACTGGGCGGTGCCGGCGCGCGCGCCGCTTCTGGTCGGCGGCAGCGGCGATCAAACGCTGGTCGGCCGGATCATTCGCGACCATGACGTCGATGCCATCATCCATTTCGCCGCTTCTGTCGTGGTTCCGGACTCGGTGCGCGATCCGCTCGGCTATTACCGCAACAACACAGTCAACTCGCGCGCGCTGATCGAATGCGCCATCGAACATGGCGTGCGCCATTTCATCTTTTCTTCGACCGCGGCGGTCTACGGCAATCCGGTCGAGATACCGGTGTGCGAAGATGCGGCGACAGTGCCGATCTCACCTTATGGCTGGTCCAAGCTGATGACGGAGATCATGGTGCGCGATGCCGGCCGCGCGCACGGGCTCAGCCACGCCATCCTGCGCTACTTCAATGTGGCCGGCGCCGATCCGCAAGGCCGCACCGGCCAATCGACCGCCGGCGCCACGCACCTGATCAAAGTCGCGGTGCAAACCGCGCTCGGGCTGCGCGACGAACTCGACGTGTTCGGCACTGATTATCCGACGCCCGACGGAACCTGCATCCGCGACTATGTCCATGTCGCCGATCTGGTCCTGGCCCATTGCGCGGCGCTGCAGGCGTTGCGCTCCGGCGCGCCGTCGACGACGCTCAATTGCGGCTACGGCCACGGTTTTTCGGTTCGCGAAGTGATCGATGCGGTCAAGCGCGTTTCTGGCGCCGACTTCAAAGTGAAAAACGCGCCGCGCCGGGCGGGCGATGCCGCCATGGTCGTCGCCGATACGGTGCAGATCCGCCAAAAGCTGGCATGGCGGCCGCAGTACGACGATCTCGCCATGATCGTGCGCGACGCGCTCGCCTGGGAACGCAAGCTCGCGACGCGGCGCGCGGCGGATGCGCCGCGCGGCGCGTTCGAACGCGTCTGAAGCGGGTTATAATCGCTTGATAATTCCGCCGCTTCCGGGCATGGAACGGTCGTAACGTCCGGCCTCGCCGCCTGGCCGCAGCGGGGCAACACGGATTGCGCATGAAACTTTTCCGGGCCGCGTTCGCCGACGAGTATTCGACTTATGTGCTGTTGCGGCGGCTGCTCGTCGACGAGGCGTTCCATCACTGGCCGCGTTACACGATCGCCTTCGTGCTGATGGCGGTGCTCGCCGGCGCCACGGCGCTGAGCGCCTATCTGCTCGGCACCATGGTCAACGCCGCGTATGTCGAGCGGAACTACCCCGAGATCGTGGCGCTCGGCCTGTTCACGATGTTGGTCTTCGTCGTCAGGGCGTTGGCGACCTACGGCTCGTCGGTCACCATGGCGTGGATCGGCAACCGCATCGTCGCCGACAACCAGCGCCGCCTGTTCGACAAGCTGATGCGCGAGAACATCGGCTATTTCGCCGACCGGCACACTTCCGAATTCATTGCGCGTCTGGCTACCGGCGCCGCGGCGGTCAGCCAGGTCATCAATCTCCTGATCACTGCGCTCGGCCGCGATCTGATGTCGCTGATCGGGCTTTCCT
>JASHQS010000162.1 GCA_030038995.1 Xanthobacteraceae bacterium | reverse complement strand
GTCGGCGGCGTGCCGATCCGCCCGATCAAGCCGGACTGGGCGAGGTTCGTCTTTCCGAACCAGGGCAAGGCCGCCGAATGAGCGCTCGAACGCCGGCCGACCCGAACACCGCGCGTTGCCCGTGGCCCAGGGACGATGCGCTCTACATCGCCTACCACGACACCGAATGGGGCGTGCCCGAATACGACGACCGCGCGCTGTTCGAGAAGCTGATCCTCGACGGCTTTCAGGCCGGCCTGTCGTGGATCACGATCCTGCGCAAGCGCGACAATTTCCGCCGCGCCTTCGACGGCTTTGCGCCCGCCAAGATCGCGCGCTATCGGACGGCGAAGATCGAGCGCCTGATGCAGGATGCCGGCATCGTGCGCAACCGCGCCAAGATCGAGGGTACCGTGCTCTCGGCGCGCGCCTGGCTCGATGTGATGGAAAAGGGCCCCGGCTTCTCCGCGCTGTTGTGGGATTTCGTCGGCGGCCGGCCCAAGGTGAACCGCTATCGGAGCATCGCCCAGATTCCCGCCGAGACCGCGGTGTCGCGCGCCATGTCGAAGGAGCTGGCGCAGCGCGGCTTCAAGTTCTGCGGTCCGACCATCGTCTATGCCTTCATGCAGGCGACCGGCATGGTCAACGACCATTTGGTCGCTTGCCACCGGCATGAAGCGTGCGCCAAGCTCGGGCAGCGCAGCCGTGGCTGACGCGCTGCAACGGCTCAAGCCGCCGGCGCACGTCGAGCCGGACCCGCGCGCCTGGCAGCGCATGCTGTCGGGGCGGCGGCTCGATCTGCTCGATCCGTCGGCACTCGACGTCGAGATCGAGGATATCGCCCATGGGCTGGCGCGCGTGGCGCGCTGGAACGGCCAGACCGTGGGCGCGCACATTTATTCCGTCGCCCAGCATTGCCTTCTGGTCGAAGCGCTGGCGCGGCTGAAAGCGCCGCGGCTCGACCGCAGCCGCCGGCTCGCCGTCCTGCTGCACGATGCGCCCGAATACGTAATCGGCGACATGATCTCGCCGTTCAAGACGGTGATCGGCGACGCCTACAAGGCGGTCGAGCGGCGCCTCCTTGCCGCGATCCATCGGCGTTTCGGCTTGCCGCCGTCGCCGCCGGAGCTCACACATCTGATCAAATCGGCCGATCGGCAGGCCGCCTGTCTCGAAGCCACGCGGCTCGCCGGCTTTGCGCCCGCGGAAGCCCGGCGGTTCTTCGGCCGGCCGCCGCGCATCGCGCCCTCGATGGAGCGCGATTACCTAAAACCGTGGCCGGCCGAAACCGCGCAAGCGCGTTATCTCGAACGGTTCAAAAAGCTGTCCGGCGATTAGCAGCGAGTCTCGACTTTGCGCCAGCCACGCAGGTGCAACGGATCAGCGTCAGCGCGACAGCCGTCTTATTGGCGCCATCGGCAGCAACCATTATCCCGCTGACATGCCAGGATTGCCTGCCTGATGATTCACGTCTGCCCGCTGTCGCGCCTGCATGAGACCGTCGCCGACACCGGCGCGCGCCATGTCGTGTCGCTCTTGAGCGACGCGTTTCATTTCGAGCTGCCGCAAGGCATCGCTGCGGAAAATCATCTGCGGCTGCGGTTTCACGACATTGCCGCGCCGCTCGACGGCTATGTGCTGGCGGAGGAAGCGCACGTCGCCGATCTGCTTGGTTTCATGCGCAGTTGGGATCGCCGCGCACCGCTCGTCGTGCACTGCTTTGCCGGCATCAGCCGCTCGACCGCAAGCGCCTTCGCCGGCATTTGCGCGCTCAGCCCGCACCGTGACGAAGCGGGCATCGCCCAGGCGCTGCGGCGGGCTTCGCCGACCGCCACGCCGAACATGCGCATCGTCTTCCTCGCCGACCGCCTGCTCGGCCGCCGCGGCCGCATGGTTGCGGCGATCGAAACCATTGGCCGCGGCGCCTTCGCCGTGGAGGGCGCGCCGTTCGGTCTGCAACTGGAGTGACGCCGCTTACGGCCGCGGCCGCATCGCCGCCATTGCCGTGGCGGGCTCGCGCGCCGGCTCGCGCCGGGTCAGCGCGGCGCGCGGATTGCGCTGGTGAAAATCGCAATAGGCGAAGCTCAGGCCGGAGAGCGAGCCGCGGAAGCTGTGGTAATCGATCTTCTGCACCTTGAAGCACGGATCGATCGGCAGTCCCGGCAAATGCGCGCACATCGAGGTGCGCGTCACCCGGATGGTGCCGGGCGGCAAGCTGGCAAAGCGCAAGGTGCGGCTGCCGGGCGGCAGGATCGTGCCGATGATCGAGCCATCGGCGAAGATGCGGCCGACGCCGCTCGTGCCGTCGAAGCAATTGTAGGCGAACAGCTTGCCGGCGATGAAGGCGCGGGCCTGTTCGGGCGCGAGCTCCTGGGCCGACGCCGAGGCGGCGAACGATACGGCGAAGAACCCCAGCACAGCGATGCGCACCAACATCGGCGCCTCCGTCACGGACTCCGCCGCGACATTAACGAAATTCCTTAACCGTCCCCTTACCATGGCACCTCGCATGTTGCCCCAATGCCGTGGCCGAATTGTGCACACACTTACGGAATCTTCACGACGATGCGGCCGCGCACCTGCCCCGCGACGATGCGGCGGCCCGCGTCGATGACCCCGTCAAGCCCGATCTCGCTGGTCATTGCCGCAATCTTGCCCCGATCGAGCTCGGTTTCCAACCGGCGCCACGCCTCCTGCCGCAGCGGCAACGGACACATCACGGAATCGATGCCGACGAGCGAGACCCCGCGCAAGATGAACGGTGCCACCGTAACCGGCAAGTCCATTCCGCCGGCAAGCCCGCACGCGGCTACGGTTCCACCGTAGCGTGTCATGGAAAGCACATTGGCGAGCGTGGTCGAACCGACCGTATCGACGCCGCCGGCCCAGCGTTCCTTGGCGAGCGGGCGCGGCGGGCCGGAAAGCTCTTTGCGCTCGATCACCTCGGCGGCGCCGAGCCCCTTGAGATACGGCGCTTCGGCCGGCCGGCCGGTCGACGCCGTCACCGCATAGCCGAGCTTGGCGAGAAGCGCCGCCGCGACCGAGCCGACGCCGCCGGCAGCGCCAGTCACCACCACCGGACCGCGCGCCGGCGTGACGCCGGCACGTTCGAGCGCCATCACCGCCAGCATGGCGGTGTAGCCTGCCGTGCCGATCGCCATGGCCTCGCGCGCGCTCATGCTCGCGGGCAACCGCACGAGCCAATCGCCCTTGACGCGCGCCTTCTGCGCGTAGCCGCCGAGATGGCTCTCGCCAAGGCCCCAGCCGTTGAGGATCACCTTGTCGCCGGCGCGCCAGCCGGCATGGGATGAGCTTTCCACCGTGCCGGCGAAATCGATGCCGGCGATCATCGGCAAGCGGCGCACCACCGGCGCCTTGCCGGTAAGCGCCAAGCCGTCCTTGTAGTTCACCGTCGACCATTCGACGCCAACGGTGACGTCGCCGTCCGGCAAATCCGTTTCGTCGAAATCGGTGAGGCGGACGCTCTGCCCGCCTTCGGCCTTGTCGATGACGACGGCCTTGAATGTCGGCATCGCGGCTGCGCTCACGCCGCAACGGGCGCCGCGCGCGCGACCGGTTTCTCCACGATCGGCACGTTGATGATTGCCGAGAGCAGACCGAACAGGATCGCCAAGTACCACACCAGATTATACGAGCCGGTGCGGTCGTACACGATGCCGCCGAGCCAGACGCCGAGGAAGCCGCCGACCTGGTGGCTGAAAAAGGCGAAGCCCGCCAGCGTGGCAAGCCAGCGCGTGCCGAACAGGACGGCGATGATGCCGTTGGTCGGCGGCACGGTCGACAGCCACATCAATCCCATCACCGCGCCGAACATGATGCAGCTCAACGTGGTCACCGGGAACGATATGAACGCCAGGATGGCGACGGCGCGCACGAAATAGATGATCGACAGCACGAAGCGCTTCGGCATGCGGTCGCCGAGCCAGCCCGACGTCACCGCGCCGACGATGTTGAACAGCCCGATCGTCGCCAGCGTCCAGCCGCCGACCTCGGCCGACAGGCCGCGGTCGATCAGATAGGACGGCATGTGCACGGTGATGAACGCGAGCTGGAAGCCGCAAGTGAAGAAGCCGAGCACCAGGAGCACGTAGGAGCGGTGCGCGAAGGCTTCGCCGATTGCGTGCCGCAAGGATTGCGGCGCGGCCTCGGTGACCGTCTGCGCCGGCGGCGTCACCAGCGCGCTCGACAGCGGCACGATGGCGAGCATGCTGACTGCAAAGATCGTCAGCGTCGTTTGCCAACCGAAATTGTCCATCAGCGCCACCGCGACCGGCGAGTAGAGAAACTGCCCGAACGAGCCGGCCGCAGTGCCGAATCCGAACGCGCGCGAGCGCCATTGCGGCGGCACCAGCTTGCCGAACGCGGCGAGCACGACCATGAACGAGCAGCCGGACAGGCCGAAGCCGATCAGCACGCCGGCCGAAGCGTCGAGCACCGGGGCGGTGTTCGAGTGCGCCATCAGCGCCAGCCCGGCGGCGTACATCAGCGCGCCGGCGCACAGCACCCGCGCCGAGCCGTAGCGGTCGGCAATGATTCCGGCGAGCGGCTGGGCGATCCCCCACAGCAGGTTCTGCAGCGCGAGCGCGAAGGCGAACACCTCGCGGCCCCAATGATTCTCCATCGACATCGGCGTGAGAAAGAAGCCGAGCGCCGAGCGCGGCCCGAACGACATCAACCCGATCAGGCAGCCGAAACCGACGATCAGCGCCGGGGTGCGCCACGAGCCGACCACAGGCGCGGCTTGGGCAGCATTGAGGCGATTATCGGCGTTGGCCATTTTTGACCTCACAATCGACGGATTGGCAAAAAGCGGCGCAGCATAAAGCGGCGCAGCATAATGCCAAGGCCGGCCTTGCCCAAGGAAATTCGCCATCTTAAGGACTGCGCCACGCATGGCTGGCCCGCGGCCGGAGGCATGGATTTGCCATATCCATCGCTCCTGATTATGGATCCATCGCTTCTGATTATGGATTTTCCGCCGATGTCGCTGTTCTGTGCCGGCGCCTTTGTGTCGCCGCTCGAGATCGAAGCGGCGGTTTTGCGCGCGCTCGATGAAGATCTCGGGCGCGCCGGCGACATGACCTCGATCGCCACTGTGCCGGAACAGACGCGCGGCCGCGCCGTAGTGGTGGCGCGCCAAGCCGGCGTCGCCTCGGGGCTGCCGCTGGTCGCCGCCTGCTTCTCCAGGCTGTCGCCGCAGCTCGACATCGCCGCCAGCGCCCGCGACGGCGAGCCGATCGCGGCCGGGGCCAAGCTGATGCGCATCGAAGGCGACGCGCGCGCCATCCTTGGCGCCGAACGCACCGCGCTCAATTTCCTCGGCCATTTGTCCGGCATCGCCACCGCGACGGCGGAGTTCGTCAAGCGCATCGCCCATACCAAGGCGCGCGTCGTCTGCACGCGCAAGACCACGCCGGGCCTGCGCGCGCTGGAAAAATACGCGGTGCGCTGCGGCGGCGGCCACAACCACCGCTTCGGCCTCGACGATGCGATGCTGATCAAGGACAACCACATCGCGGTCGCCGGCGGCATTGCCGCGGTGCTCGAGCGCGCCAAGGCGGCGGCCGGCCATCTGGTCAAGATCGAGATCGAGGTCGATTCGCTCAAGCAGCTCGACGAGGTGCTCAAGGTCGGCCTCGCCGACGTGGTGCTGATCGACAATTTCGATCTCGATGCCATGCGCCGCGCCGTCGCCATGGCGGCCGGCCGGCTGGTCATCGAAGCGTCCGGCGGCATCACGCTCGACTCCGCCGCCGCGATCGCCGAGACCGGCGTGGATTATCTGTCGTCCGGCGCGCTGACCCACTCGGTGCGCAATCTCGACGTCGGCCTCGACATCGAGATGTGACGGCGAGCGGCAACGGCTTGCCCGGAAACTGTCGGCGGTGGCCGATATTTTTGCCCCTACGCCGAGACTCAGCAATGCGGCTGGGACGCTCTAGGCCCGGCGTCCGTGTCGCAGGCGCAAGACCAGGGGAAAGGCCCAATGCGCGGCTTGGATTGCCAGCCTATTTCGCAGCAAGGGCAGCAGAGCGCGCCAGCGAAGCCGCTTGCCTAGCGGGACATAGGGCAGCATCAGCGGAATGCCTTTCAGCGCGGCTACTGCGAGCTGGCCATCCTTCAATCTGCTGGCACGCATATATTCCGCGGCGCAGCTTCTGATAAAGCGCGGTGCGATGCAGTCGCGCCTCCAGTAACGAGCGCGCTGGACATCGTTGGGGAAACTCTCGATCAGTTTGTGAGCATAAATCATGCGCGATATGAGCATGCGCGGCGTATAAGATGCTGATTCGGGGTAGATGCGCCATTTCGATAACGATTCATCGATAAAGACGTTGGCATATCCGGCCGCGAATATGCGCAGAAACAAATCATCATCTTCGTAGCCGCGTAGCCGCTCATCAAAACCGCCGACGCGGTCAAAGGCATCGCGCATGATCAGCGACGCAGACGGCAGCACGAACATATCCTGCGCCAGGCAAGCGGCGAGCGATGTCTTGGGGTGGCATCCCGGGAGTCCCGTCAACAGCGGGACAACGTGCAAAAAGTTGCGATGAATAAGTGTGTCGTTCTCATCGGTCTCGTCGAGATTGCTGTAGACCCAGCCCAAGGGTGCGCCGCTGCGGTAGCGCGTAGCCGCCCTGAGCAGCCGTTCCAGATGGTTTGGATACCAGGCGTCGTCCTGATCGAGAAACGCAATCATATTGCAGCTTGAATGGCGCACTCCGAAATTGCGGGCCGATGACTGGCCGCCGTTGGCCTTTTTCAACAGCGTGACGCGGCCGTGCTCGGCGGCCATACGCATCACGATGTCGCTGCCGGCGCCGCCATCGGTCGAGCCGTCATCGACGACGACAATCTCCTTCGGCTTGAGCGTCTGCGCCAGGATGCTGCGCAGCGACTGCTCGATCCAGCGGGCGCCGTTATGGAGCGTGATGATGGCGACGATGGATGGCGCGGGGCGGGCATGTCGCTTCGCGCCGCATTCGGGCGCCCCGACGCAACTGTCAAATTCCCCGACTTTCATAGCCCGACCCTGACGTACAGCAGCACCGTCCACGCTACGCAAGCGACGAGGAAGATATGCGCCACAATCCAACGCATCATCGGACAAGCCCACCATTCCTGCAAGCATAAGCGATGTCGCTTATGAACGTAGCCGACATCGCTTATCGAAGGGGGCCGGGATGGCCTACTTGCCGATGCCGGAATCTGCTAATAAGACCCGCATGGGCCGGCCGCCTCTGAACGTAAAGCCAATGGTTGTGCGGCTCGGCAAGCGCATTCCTGAACGCATCGACGGCGTTTTGAAAGAGCATGAGAGCCGCGCCAGCTTCATTCGCAAAGCGGTCGATGAAGAACTCAGGCGACGCGAGCAGGTCCACGGCCCGTTGCGGAAAAAGCCGAGCGTTCACAAAAAAAAGTAATCGGCCCGGCCGGCCGATAGGGTCGGCAATCAGCACGCCCGGCCCCAAGTCAGGCGTAGTTGCCGAATTCGTGCTCGACATTGTGCGCCCGGCACCAATCCCGAAACGCCTCGACCGCATCCAAGCGGCCGGCGAATTTCTCGCGCAACAGCTCGAAGGCGAGTTTGGGCAGCGCCTGCGGTTCCACGCGCACCCAGTATTCGTAGTCGCTGTCGTTGAAGACCTGCTTGACGATGGGCCCGATGTCCTGCCCTTCCAGATAGATCACGCCGTCGTCTTTGAGCCTCAGATCGATGCGGCTGTATTCGGTTCCCTCCCGGCGGGCGAGTTCAACCACCTGGTCGGCCATGCTGCGTCACCTCAAGACGATTCCGTATCGACTCGCTTGTCCGCCCCCCACTTTAGTCTGTCGCGATGCGCCATCGATCGCAACGGCTTTCCCTGATCGATACGTAATTATGAATAAACACTGGGCTCGCCGCTTTACGTCGCCCGGTATTGATTTCCGTTACAGCTTCGCGGTCGCTGCGTGGCGCGGAACGTTCGCCGCTTGCGGCTTGCCGTCGTCCGCGTCGGGCGTGCCCCAGACCGGCTCGTAATCGCCGTTGCCCCAGGCGCGCGGCCGATAGAACGTGTGGACGCCGAGCTTGTAGAGCCGCGTCATCTCATGCACCCAGCTCGGGTGCACCCAGTAGGCGTGATAGTGCGTGGCGTGGCCGATGTCGGCGAGCCAGATCTTGCCGTCGAGCGTGTCCTTGGCGATGCGCTTGGCCTGCGCCCACATGTCGGGCTCGTCGATGCGGCTCAAATCCTTGTGCTCGCAGGCGAAGGTGAACTGACAGGCGAGGTAATGGCTGGCGTTCTGATAGACGACGCCGCACACGTTGTTGGGATAGTAGCCGGAGAACACCCGGTTCATCACCACCTGCGCCACCGCTTCCTGGCCGCGCAGCGGCTCGCCGCGCGCTTCGAAATAGACCGCATCGGCCAGGCACTTTTCAGCTTTGGCGCGCGCCTTGGCGGCAAGGCCGAGACGCTGCGCCGGACTTTGCAGCCGCATCGCATCGTCGTTGCCCGATCCGCCGTCGCCGGATTGCTGCAATGCTGCGAGTTCGATGCCGGCCTCGCTTGCCGGCGCGGCGGTGATCGGCGCGGCGCCCGGCGCCCACGGTTGCAGTCCGTCGATCGCGCCGGTGACGACGGCGCCGAAATAAATATCGGCGCTGCGACCGGCGGCATCATCATCATCATCGGCGAACGCCAGCGGCGCATCGGCAAACGGCCGCGGCGCATCCGATAATTCGCCCGAAGCGGGGATTTCGGCCGGCAAATCGGCGGCGGCGCGCATCAGCGCGTTGGTCGCGACCTGGCCGGCCGGCGCCGCCGCCGCAACGGACGCGGCGGGCGCGGCGGACG
>JASHQS010000161.1 GCA_030038995.1 Xanthobacteraceae bacterium | reverse complement strand
GTTCAGTTGCTCAAGGTTCATCGGGCCCTCCTGCGACAGATGAGGACATTATAGCATCATCGGTCCTGCACCATCAGCACCGCGACGCCCGGCAGCGTCTTGCCTTCGAGCGATTCCAGAAACGCCCCGCCCGCGGTCGAGACATGGGTGAGACGGCCGGCGACGCCGGCGGCGTTGAGCGCCGCCACGGTGTCGCCGCCGCCGGCAAAGCTGATCAGCTTTTTGGCCGCGGTGAGTTCCGCCACCGCCTCGGCAACGGCCGTGGTGCCGGCGTCGAACGGCTCGATTTCGAAGGCGCCGAACGGCCCGTTCCACACCAGCGTCTTGGCGCGACCGAGCGCCGCGACGACGCGCTCGACGCTGCGCGGGCCGACGTCGAGGATCATGTCGGCCGCCGCGACCGCGTCGACGCCGACGACGCGGGTCGGCACATGGGCGGCGAGCTTTTGCGCGACCACCGCATCCACCGGCAGTACGATCTCGCGATGCAGCGCCGCAGCCTTGGCGAGAATGTCGCGGGCGTGCGGAATGAGTTCGTTCTCGGAGAGCGATCTGCCGATCGGCTTGCCTTGCGCGGCGAGGAAGGTGTTGGCCATGCCGCCGCCGATGATCAGCGTCTCGACCTTGCCCAGCAAATGCCCGAGCAGTTCGAGCTTGGTGGAGATTTTGGCGCCGCCGACGATGGCGGCGACCGGATGCTGGGGCGTCTCGAAGGCCTTCGCCAGCGCGTCGAGCTCCGCCTTCATGGCGCGGCCCGGATAGGCGGGAAGCTTCGATTCAGTCACGATCGCGGTGATCGAGGCGTGGGCACGGTGCGCGGCCGAAAATGCTTCCTCGACGAACAGGTCGCCGAGCGCGGCGAGCTCTGTGGCGAAATTCTTGTCGTTCTTTTCTTCCTCGGGATGAAAGCGGGTGTTTTCCAGGCAGAGGATGTCGCCATTCTTCATCGCCGCGACGGCGGCTTGCGCTTTCGGGCCGACGCAATCCGCGGCGAACGCAACCGGCCGTTTGACGATGCGGGCGACTTCGGCGGCGACCGGACGCAGCGAATGTTTCGGGTCCGGCCCGTTCGGGCGGTCGAGATGCGACAGCAAAATCACCTTGCCGCCCTTGTCGGCGAGTTCGGTGATGGTCCGTGCCACTTCCTTGATGCGCGTTGCGTCGGTGATCTTGCCGTCGGCCATCGGCACGTTGAGGTCGACGCGCACGAGCACGCGCTTGCCCGTCACGTCGGCATCGTCGAGGCTGCGGAGGCTGCTCATTGAGCAATGAGGCGAGTCACGCCGGCGACGATCGCTGCACCGGCGCCCCAAGGAGCATTGATCGCGACAATGAGCTGGAGCCACGTTGGCGGTTGCGAGCCTCGCCCTCTGGTCCCGGCAACGCC
Source organism: Xanthobacteraceae bacterium (assembly GCA_030038995.1). GTDB lineage: Bacteria > Pseudomonadota > Alphaproteobacteria > Rhizobiales > Xanthobacteraceae > BOG-931. Next base: position 4,196 of record JASHQS010000161.1, on the reverse strand, counting down.
CTCGACCAAAGAACCGACCTTGCCTGCGCTGCTGCGGAGCGGCGCCTTGACGTCCGTCATGTCTTCTTCCAAATGCTCGACGCGGCGTTCCAGCGCCGTCCGCCTTTCGTTATCTGCCGGTTCGAGCATTGCCGCCCCCGCAACATCAACCGCTCAGCCCAGCTTGCCCATCGCCACCGCGGTGTCGACCATGCGGTTGGAAAAGCCCCATTCGTTATCGTACCACGACATCACGCGCACCAGCGTGCCGTCCATGACCTTGGTCTGGTCCATGTGGAAAACGCTGGAATGCGGATCGTGGTTGAAGTCGCTCGATACGTTGGGCGCCTCGGTGTAGCCGAGGATGCCCTTGAGCTGCTGCTGGGCGGCGCGCTTGACCGCGGCGTTGATCTCGTCCTTCGAGGTCGCGCGCTTGGCCACGAACTTGAAATCGATCACCGAGACGTTCGGCGTCGGCACGCGGATGGCGACGCCGTCGAGCCGGCCGGCGAGCTCGGGCAAAACCAGGCCGACGGCTTTGGCAGCGCCGGTCGAGGTCGGGATGATGTTCGCCGCCGCGGCGCGGGCGCGGTAAAGATCCTTGTGCACCTGATCGAGCGAGGGCTGATCGTTGGTGTAGGAGTGCACCGTGGTCATGAAGCCTTTGTCGATGCCGACGGCGTCGTTGAGCACCTTGGCGACCGGGGCGAGGCAATTGGTGGTGCAGGAGGCGTTGGAGACGACGGTGTGCGCGCTTTCGAGCTTGTCGTGGTTGACGCCGTAGACCACGGTGAGATCGACACCCTCGGCCGGCGCCGAAACGAGCACGCGCTTGGCGCCGGCTTGCAGATGCGCGGCGGCCTTTTCCCTGGAGGTGAAAATGCCGGTGCATTCGAGCGCGACGTCGATGCCGAGCTCTTGCCACGGCAGCCGCGACGGATCCTTGATCGCGGTCACCTTGATGGCGCCGTTGCCGCAATGAATGGTGTCGCCCTTGACCGTCACCTCGCCGGGGAAGCGGCCGTGCACGGTGTCGTAGCGCAGCAGGTGGGCATTGGTCTCGACCGGAGCGAGGTCGTTGACGGCGACGACCTCGATGTCCTCGCGGCCAGCCTCGACCACGGCGCGCAGGATGTTGCGGCCGATGCGGCCGAACCCGTTGATGGCGACGCGAACCGACATGGAGCGCTCCCGGCCTTAATTCCTGTGCCTTAAAACCGCGGCTTGGTCCAACGTTTCCACGCGCTTTATTTAACGGCGATGACAGCCGGAACAAGCCCGGCCCCCTCAGCGCAACCGGGCGAGCGTCGCCTCCGCCACCGCCTCGGGTGTAATGCCGAACTTCTGATAAAGGTCCTTATAGGGCGCACTGGCGCCGAAGCCGGTCATGCCGACGAAAACGCCGGCCGAGCCGATGATGGCGTCCCAGCCTTGGCGGATGCCGGCCTCGACGGCGACATTAACCCTGGCCGCGCCGATGATCGCGGCACGTTTGTCCTGGGGCGCCGCCGCCAGCAGCTCGAAGCACGGCACCGAAACGACGCGCGCCGAAATCTTGCGCTCGGCGAGCAGCTTTTTCGCCGCGACCGCGACGGCGACCTCCGAGCCGGTGGCGAACAGCGACACCTCCACCCTACCTTCCCTCGCTTGCGGAGGCGGGTAGGGTGAAGGCTCGGCAGCGAGCAACTCGTAGGCGCCGAGCGCACAGCGATTGCGCTCGTCAAAACCCTGGCGCAGCTGCGGCGTGTTTTGGCGCGTCAGCGCCAGTACGCTCGGGCCGTTGCCGCTTTGCAGCGCCAGCTGCCAGCATTCGACGGTCTCGACAGGATCGCACGGCCGGAACACTTTCAGATTCGGAATGGCGCGCAACGCGGCGAGGTGCTCGACCGGCTGATGCGTCGGGCCGTCCTCGCCGAGCCCGATCGAATCGTGCGTCATGACGTGGATGACGCGCAGCCCCATCAGCGCCGCAAGCCGGATCGCCGGCCGGCAATAGTCGGAGAACACCAGGAACGTCCCGGAATAGGGAATAATGCCGCCATGCAGCGCCATGCCGTTCATGGCGGCGGCCATGGCATGCTCGCGCACGCCGTAGTGAATGAAGCGGCCCGCATAATCGGCGGCGTTCAGCACGGCCATGGCCTTGGTGCGGGTGTTGTTCGAGCCGGTGAGATCGGCCGAGCCGCCGAGCATTTCGGGCAGCACCGCGGTGAGTGCTTCGAGCGCGAATTCCGACGCCGCTCGGGTGGCGATGTCCTTGGGCGCCTGGGCGAGCTTCCGCTTCACCTCATGCACCGCCGCGGCGAGCGCTTGCGCCGGCAAATCGCCGCGAAGAATGCAGCGCTCGAACGCGGCTCGCTTCTCGGAAGAAAGCGCGGCAAGCCGCGCCTGCCATGAAAAACGTGCCGGCCGGCCGCGTTCGCCGGCGGCGCGCCATTGCGCGCGGATCGCCGGCGGAATTTCGAAGGCCGGCGCGCTCCAGCCGAGCTTTTGCCGCGCCGCCGCGACTTCTTCGGCGCCGAGCGCCGCGCCGTGCGCCTTTTCGGTGCCGCCCTTGTTGGGCGCGCCGAAGCCGATGATGGTGCGGCAGGCGATGAGCGAGGGCCGCTCCGATTTTTTCGCCGCTTCGAGCGCGGCGGCAATCGCCGCCGGATCGTGGCCGTCGATGCGGCGCGCCGCCCAGCCCGCCGCTTCGAAGCGCTTGACCTGGTCGACCGAGTCGGCGAGCGCCAGCGGGCCGTCGATCGAGATGCCGTTGTCGTCGAACAGCACGACGAGCTTTTTCAGCTTCAAGTGCCCGGCTAACGCGATCGCCTCCTGGCTGATGCCTTCCATCAGATCGCCGTCGGAGGCGAGCACATAGGTAAAATGGTCGACGACCGCGCTGCCGAACGTGGCGGCGAGATGGCGCTCGGCGATCGCCATGCCGACCGCATTGGCGAGCCCCTGGCCGAGCGGGCCGGTGGTGGTCTCGACGCCCGGCGTATGGCCGTGTTCGGGATGGCCGGGCGTCAACGACCCAAGTTGGCGGAAGCGCTTGATCTCTTCGATCGTCATCGTCTCGTAGCCGAGAAGATGCAGCACGGCGTAGAGCAGCATCGAGCCGTGGCCGGCGGAGAGCACGAAGCGGTCGCGGTCCGGCCACGCCGGATCGGCCGGGTCGAATTTCAGAAAGCGCGTGAACAGCACGGTGGCGATGTCGGCCGCGCCCATCGGCAGGCCGGGATGGCCGGATTTCGCCTCTTCGACCGCGTCCATCGCCAGCGCGCGGATGGCGTTCGCCATGCGGTCGTGTTCTTCGTGTTCTTTGGCGCGCGCGCTTGAAAAATCGATCGCGGGGATGCCGGGGGCGGGGGCGCCGGCGGCGGCAACGACGCGAGACGCCTGGGCGAGGTTTTTTTGGGCGCTCGCCGCGACAATGCGGTCCGGCTTGATCATGGGCGGGCTGGCCGGCTGGGGCGGGCTGGGGCGGGCTAGGGCGGGCTGGGGCTCGCGCGGCGCTTTTTTGACAGAGGCGGCGGCCGCGGTCACGCAAAAACTAGCGCACAGATAGCATCAGAGCCCGTGCTGTCAATTACGCGGCGCGCACCGGCCCGCGTCATGCACAGGGCAAATGCTCGGCGGCGCGTCAGGCGTTGACGCTCAATCTCGATGCGACGTAAGCTTTCTGCGATAAATCTCTGCCGTGCCGCCATTTTCGTTTCGCGTGAGGACGCGGAGATCGGCCCATGAGCGACATCGATTCGATCGAGGCGGCGAGCCGGCGCCTGGCGCTGGCGCTCGATGCGCTCGACGCCGCGGCCGAGCGCCGCCGCGAGGCCGCCAAGAGCGAGGCGGCGCTTTCCGCGCAGATCCATGCGCTCGGCAACGACCGGTCGCGCCTTGCCGGCGAGCTCGACCACGCCATCGCCCGCTCGCACGCGCTTGAAGCCGCCAACCGCGAGGTCGCGCAGCGCCTGGCGCGGGCGATCGACACGGTGCGCGGCGTTCTCGCCGATGAGGAATGATGCGCAGGGCTGGTCGCTTGCCGTTGCCGCTCGCCCCCGCGAAAGCGGGGACCCAGTCGGCTCGCGCCGAAGAAAGAGCAACCGATCTGGATTCCCGCTTTCGCGGGAATGAGCGGATCTCGTGAACGGGTTCAAATAAGCCGGAGCCGAAATGTCCCAGGTCAGCGTCACCATCAACGGCCGCCAATTCCGCATGGCGTGCGAGGACGG
>JASHQS010000160.1 GCA_030038995.1 Xanthobacteraceae bacterium | reverse complement strand
CCCGCGCGGCGGCGCTGAAAAAGTGCACCGGCAGCGCCTGCAAGATCGTCGGCGTCATGCGCCGCGGCTGCGCCGCCATGGCGATCGACGCCAAAAATCCGTGCGGCTCCTACGGCTGGGCCATCAACTCGCATCTCGGCAAGGCCGAGAACGCCTCGATGCGCCGCTGCTATCAATTCGGCGGCCGTAACTGCGTAGTGCGCGCCTGGGCCTGCGACGAAAAGGGCTGATTACGTCGTCATTCCGGATCGCCGCGAAGCGGCGAGTCCGGAATCCATAACCCCTGCACTGGGATTATGGATTCCGGGCTCCTCGCTTCGCTCGGCCCCGGAATGACGTCAGGTTCTGTATCGGATCAAGAAACGGGGAAGCAATGCTTTCAGCGCTCGATCTCGCCCGCCGCATCGAAGCCGGCGAGCTGACCCCGCGCGCGGTGTTCGCGCGCTGTGTCGAGGCGATTGCGGCGCGCGACAACGAGATCGGCGCGTTCGCGGTCTATCTCGACGTCTGGGAAAGGGCGGTTGGCGCGCTCGAGGATCCGGGGCTCGCTGCGCCCGCGCTCGGCGGGACGCTCGCGTCGTCGCCGCTGCGCGGCCTGCCGGTGGCGTTCAAGGACATTTTCGCCACTGCCGATCTGCCGACGCAGTACGGCTCGCCGATCTATGCCGGCTTTCGGCCGCGCGCCGATGCCGCCGCGGTGGCGCTGACGCGGCGCGCCGGCGGCAACGTTTTGGGCAAGACCGTGACCACCGAGATGGCCTCGATGGTGCCGGCCGGCACGCGCAATCCGCACAATCTTGCGCACACGCCGGGCGGCTCGTCGTCCGGTTCGGCCGCCGCCGTCGCCGCCGCAATGCTGCCGCTCGCCTTCGGCACCCAGACCGCGGGCTCGGTGATCCGCCCCGCTTCGTTCTGCGGCGTCGCCGGCTACAAGCCCTCGTATCGCCTGATCCCGCTGGTCGGCGTCAAGGACGTGGCCTGGCATCTCGACACCGCCGGCCTGTTCGGCGCCGGCGTCGCCGACATCGCCTTTGCGGCGGCGGTGATCCTCGACCGCGATTTGTGGATCGACAAGGCGGAGCCAACCGCGCCGCGCATCGCGCTGGCGCGCACGCATCTGTGGCCGAAAGCGAGCGCAGCAATGCAGAACGCGGTCGAGACCGCCGCGCGCATTGCGCAGGCTGCCGGCGCCAAAGTGACCGACGTGACGCTGCCCAAGGAACTGGAAGACGCCTACGCGGCGCAGTTCGTCATCCAGGATTACGAAACGTTCCGCGCGCTCGCCTTCGAATACGACCGCCATCGCGATCTGATCGGCCGGCCATTGCACGAGCAACTCGACCGCGGCGCCGCGATTTCCGCCGACGCCTACGACGCCGCGCGTCGCACCGCGAGCCGCGGCCGTCAGGTGTTTGCCGACACCATGGCGGATTACGAGGTGATGCTGACGCCGTCGGCGCCCGGCGCGGCGCCGCGCGGTCTCCATACGACTGGCGACCCCGCCTTCAACCGGCTATGGACCTTGCTCGGCACGCCATGCGTCAACGTGCCGGGCTTTTTCGACGGCGACGGCCTGCCACTCGGCATCCAAATCGTCGGCCGCTTCGGCCGCGACCGCGCCGCGCTCGAAGCCGCCCTGTTCGTGGAAAAGGCGATCAGGCGGAAAGTAGGCGCGTAGCCCGCGTCGCGCGTTTGCGCGGGAGCAGCATTGAACCCGGATCGCGCTTGGCGCGATCCGGGTTACGCCCCGCGCCTTACACTTGCCGGCTGTCGAACATGAAAATATCGACGCCGCCGGTGGCAAAGGTCTGTACGTCGGCCACTGCGGCTTGGCCTTCGGCGCTGGCGAAAGCGTTGTGAATGGCGGCGACATTATCGAACTCGAGGATCGCCACCAGGTGATAGTTGGTGCCGCCCATCGGACTTGTCACCGCGCCCTGGCTGACTTCGTATTTGCGCACGCCCGGAATTTTCTTGGCGATCGGCACGTGTTTTTCGAAATAATGCTTGTCGAACGCTGCCGCATCTTGCGGGGTCTTGTACATCACCACCAGTCGGGCCATTGACGCGCTCCCTTGTTTGATCGCCTCGCTCCGTCGAGAGCTATCATGGTTCGCGGTGGCTCGCCACTCTGCTGCCATGCTCCGCGAAAGCGCAACCTACTCCGCCGCGCTGCGCGCCCCTACCGGATCGTAATTGAGGATCGGCGCCAGCCACTTTTCGGCTTGCTCGATGGTCCAGCCCTTGCGCGCGGCGTAATCCTCGACCTGGTCGCGCTCGATGCGGCCGACGCCGAAATAGTAGCTTTCGGGATGGCTGAAATAGAGGCCGCACACCGAGGCCCCGGGCCACATGGCGAAGCTCTCGGTGAGCGTCACGCCGATCTGCCGTTCGCCGCCGAGCAAGTCGAACAGAGTCGCCTTTTCGCTGTGGTCGGGCTGCGCCGGATAGCCGGGCGCCGGCCGGATGCCGCGGTATTTTTCGCCGATCAGATCGGCGTTGCTCAGCGTTTCGTCGGGCGCGTAGGCCCAGAACTCGCGGCGCACGCGCTGGTGCAAGTGCTCGGCCAAGGCTTCGGCGAGCCGGTCGGCCAGCGCCTTGGCCATGATCGCCGAATAATCGTCGTTGGCGCGCTTGAAGCGCTCGACCACGGCTTCCTCGCCGATGCCTGCCGTCACCGCGAAGACGCCGATGTAATCGGCTAGCGCGCTGTCGCGCGGCGCCACGAAATCGGCCAGCGCCACGTTGGCGCGGCCCTCGCGGCGCGCCAGTTGCTGACGCAGCGTGTGCAGCACCGCCCGCGGCGCACGGCGCGTCTCGTCGGCAAACACCACAATGTCGTCGCCGGCGCTGTTGGCGGGAAACAGGCCGAACACTGCGCAGGCGCGGAACCAGCGTTCCTCGGCCGCGCGTGCCAGCATGGCTTGCGCATCGGCGAACAGGCCGCGCGCCGCTTCGCCAATTTTGGCATCGTCGAGGATGGCGGGAAATTTCCCGTTCAGCTCCCAGGCGGCGAAGAACGGCGACCAGTCGATGACATCGAACAGGTCAGCGATGGCGACGTCGTCGAGACTGCGCACGCCGAGGAAATGCGGAACGGGCGGCACGTAAGCGCCAGACCAGTTCAGCCGCAGCGCGTTCTGCCGCGCGTCGGCGAGCGACAGGCGGCGCGTGTTGTCCTCGCCGCGCGCATGCGCGGCGGCGATGCGGGCATATTCGGCGCGCACCTCCGAGATGACGCGCGTGCGCGTCTCGCGCGACAACAGCGAGGCGACGACGCCGACGGCGCGGCTCGCGTCGTTGACATAGATCGCCTGGCCGCGCCGGTAATTGGGATGAATCTTCACCGCCGTGTGGGTGCGGCTCGTGGTGGCGCCGCCGATCAACAGCGGCACCGCAAAACCCTGCCGCTCCATCTCGGCGGCGACGTGGCACATCTCGTCGAGCGAGGGCGTGATCAGGCCGGACAGGCCGACGATGTCGGCCTGCTCGGTCACGGCAGCCTGCAGGACCTTTTCCGCCGGCACCATGACGCCGAGATCGACCACGTCGTAATTGTTGCACTGGAGCACGACGCCGACGATGTTCTTGCCGATGTCGTGCACGTCGCCCTTGACGGTGGCGAGCACAATCTTGCCGTTCGACGAGGTGTGGGCGCGGCCGTCGCGCTCCGCCTCCATGTACGGCATCAGGTGCGCCACGGCCTGCTTCATCACCCGCGCCGATTTCACCACCTGCGGCAGAAACATGCGGCCGGAGCCGAACAGGTCGCCGACCACGTTCATGCCGTCCATCAACGGGCCTTCGATCACGGCGAGCGGGCGCGGCGCTTTCTTGCGCGCCTCCTCCACGTCACCGGCGATGAAATCGGTGATGCCGTGGATGAGCGCGTGGGCCAGGCGCTTCTCGACGGGCAAGCTGCGCCAGGCGAGATCGGCCTCTTTCTTCTCCTTGCCGTGGCCGCGATGCCGCTCCGCGAGCGCAAGGAGCCGCTCGGCCGCATCGGCGCGGCGGTTGAGCACCACGTCCTCGCAAGCCTCGCGCAATTGCGCGTCGAGCTCGTCGTAGACCGCGATCTGGCCGGCATTGACGATGCCCATATCCATGCCGGCGGCGATGGCGTGGTAGAGAAACACCGAATGCATCGCTTCGCGCACCGGCTCGTTGCCGCGGAACGAGAACGACAGGTTGGAGATGCCGCCGGAGACGCGGGCGTGCACCAGGTTTTGTTTGATCCAGCGCGCCGCCTCGATGAAGGCGACGCCGTAGCCGTTGTGCTCCTCCATGCCGGTGGCCACGGCAAAGATGTTCGGGTCAAAAATAATGTCCTGCGGCGGAAAGCCGGCGCGGTTGACCAGGATGTCGTAGGCGCGGGCCGTGATCGCCGTTTTGCGCTCGAGCGTGTCGGCCTGGCCGGCCTCGTCGAACGCCATGACGACGACCGCGGCGCCATAGCGGCGCACGATGCGGGCGTGGCGGATGAAGGCGTCTTCGCTCTCTTTGAGCGAGATCGAGTTGACCACCGCCTTGCCCTGCACGCATTTGAGCCCGGCCTCGATCACCGAAAATTTCGACGAGTCGATCATGATCGGCACGCGGGCGATGTCGGGCTCGGCGGCGACGAGGTTGAGGAACGTCACCATCGCGTTTTCGGAATCGAGCAAACCCTCGTCCATGTTGACGTCGATGATCTGCGCGCCGTTCTCCACCTGATCGCGCGCCACCGCGAGCGCGCCGGCGAAATCGCCGTTGGTGACGAGCTTGCGAAAGCGCGCTGAGCCGGTAACGTTGGTGCGCTCGCCGATATTGACGAACGGGATGTCCTTGGTCAGCGTGAACGCTTCGAGGCCGGAGAGGCGAAGCAGCGGCGCGATTTTCGGAATTGCACGCGGCTTCTTGCCGGCGACGGCAGCGGCGATGGCGCGGATGTGATCCGGCGTGGTGCCGCAGCAGCCTCCGGCGATGTTGACGAGGCCGGCTTGCGCAAATTCGCCGATCGCGGCCGCCATCGCGTCGGGCCCTTCGTCGTAATGGCCGAACTCGTTGGGCAGCCCGGCATTCGGATAGGCGCAAATGAGCGTATCGGCGACGCGGCCGAGCTCGGCGATGGGGGCGCGCATCTGCCGGGCGCCGAGCGCGCAGTTGAGCCCGAGCGAAAACGGCGCCGCGTGCGCGACCGAATTCCAGAACGCTACCGGCGTTTGCCCGGAGAGAAAGCGGCCGGAGCGGTCGGTGATGGTGCCCGAAATCATCACCGGCAGGCGCATGCCGCGTTCTTCAAAGATTTCGGCGATGGCGTAGATCGCCGCCTTGGCGTTGAGCGTGTCGAAGATGGTTTCGATGAGGAGCAGATCGACCCCGCCGGCGATCAGGCCGCGGATCTGCTCGCCGTAGGCGACGCGCAGCTCGTCGAAGCTGATGGCGCGGAAGCCGGGATTCGACACGTCGGGCGAGATCGAGGCGGTGCGGTTGGTCGGGCCGATGGCGCCGGCGACAAAACGCGGCCGCCCGTCCTCGTGCGCGGCCAGGTGCGCCGCTTCGCGCGCCAGCCGCGCGCCCTCGGCGTTCAGTTCGTAGGCGATCTCGGCCATGCCGTAATCGGCTTGGGCGATGCGGGTCGAGGAGAACGTGTTGGTCGAGACGATGTCGGCGCCGGCGCGGAAATAGGCGAGGTGGATCGAGCGCACCGCGTCCGGCCTGCTCAAATTGAGCAGATCGTTGTTGCCGCGCACCTCGCGGTTCCAGGCATCGAAGCGCGCGCCGCGAAAGCCTCCCTCGTCGAGCCCGAGCGCCTGAATCATGGTGCCCATGGCGCCGTCGAGCACCAGGATGCGCTCCGCCGCCAGCGTCCGCAGCGCCGTTTCGGTTGAAGAAAGAGCCGGAGGTTGAAACGCCAACTTGGACATGGGCTACGACCGCTCCCTCTCCCCGTAGGGGAGAGGGTTGGGGTGAAGGGGTTCGGATGCTGCAGTCTTTTTCTGAAACTTCCGAACCCCCTCACCCTCGCTCGCTGAGCTTGTCATCGGGCGGCGCTTCGCGCTGGCCCGTTGGCTCGCTCGACCTCTCCCCTCCGGGGAGAGGTAATTAGATGCCAGCGCGCGCGCAGGCGACTCTCTCTCCCCGTAGGGGAGAGGGTTGGGGTGAGGGGGTTCGGAAGATCCAGAAAAAAATTCGGACTGATGAATTTCAAGTGTGTCCCTAATGACCTGCAGAACGCCATCGATATTCCGGGTCACATCATTGTTCCAGAATCGAAGCACCAAATAACCCATTGCTTCCAGAATTTTCGTTCGCTGTTCGTCGTTGCGCGCGCGAACAGCATGTTGTCCGCCGTCGAGTTCGATAATGAGATGCGCATCAGCGCAGAAGAAATCGACGACGAAACGATCAAGAGGAAATTGCCGACGAAATTTCCATCCGCCCAGGCGGCGATCGCGCAGCCGGAACCACAGAATCCTTTCGGCATCTGTTTGATCACGACGTAGTCGCCTCGCCGTTTGGGGCCTGGCCTTCATCTTCCGAGCCCCCTCACCCCGACCCTCTCCCCTCCGGGGAGAGGGAGCGCACCGAGAGCTTCGTCGCGCACAGAGATTTGGTCCTGATGCGGCCGCAGGCCGAGCAGATGGCAGATGGCATAGACCAGATCGGCGCGGTTCATGGTGTAGAAGTGAAAATCGCGCACGCCGCGATCGACGAGGTCGAGCACCTGCTCGGCGGCGACCGCGGCGGCGATGAGCTTGCGCGTGGCCGCATCGTCGTCGAGGTGTTCGAACCGTTCGGCCAGCCAGGCCGGCACCGAGGCGCCGCAGCGCGCCGCGAAATTCCTGGTAGCCTTGAAATTCTGCACCGGCAGGATTCCCGGCACGATCGGAATGTCGATGCCGCGCGCGCGCACCCGATCGAGATAGCGGAAATAAAGGTTGTTATCGAAGAAGAACTGGGTGATGGCGCGGCGCGCGCCGGCGTCGACCTTGGCCTTGAGCATGTCGATGTCGGCGGCGATCGACGGGCTGTCCGGATGCTTTTCCGGATAGGCCGCGACCGACACTTCGAGCCCGCCGCATTGTTCGCCGCAGCGTTTGATGCCGGCGACGAGATCGGCGGCATTGCGATATCCGCCCGGATGCGGCGTGTAGCGCTCGCCGGCGCCGCCCGGCGGATCGCCGCGCAGCGCCACGATATGGCGCACGCCGGCCTGCGCATAGGCGGCGATCACGGCGTCGATCTCGGCGCGCGCCGCGGCGACGCAGGTCAGATGCGCTGCCGGCGTCAGCATGGTTTCGGCGAGGATGCGCTCCACCGTGGCGTGGGTGCGCTCGCGCGTCGAGCCGCCGGCGCCGTAGGTGACCGAGACGAAATTCGGCGACAGCGGCGCCAAGCGCGCGATCGCCTCCCACAGCGCCTGCTCCATCTCCGCGGTCTTCGGCGGAAAAAACTCGAACGAGACGCGGATCGCGCACGGCGCGTCGGCGCTTGCGCGCACGAAGCGGCTCGCGCGCGGCGCGCCCGCGTCCATCACGCCACCACGCGCGCCGGCGGCGCCGCCAACAGGATGCGCGGATCGCGAGCGAGCCACAGCGACACCGCGATCTTGCCCTCCGGCCCGGGCGGCGGCGGCAGCGTCTGTTGCCGCACCGGCTCGAGTCCGGCGGCTTCAATCCATTGCGTCACCGTCTCGACGGCAAAGCCGAGGCGGCGATGGGCATGCTGCTCGCGCAAGAATTCGAGATCGTGCGGCGCGAAGTCGACCACCAGGAGCCGGCCGCCCGGCCGCAGCACGCGTGCCGCTTCGGCAACCGCGCGCGGGCCGTCGTCGAGGAAGTGCAGGACCTGATGGAGAATGACGACGTCGAAGGAGTCGCGCGGCAGCGCCAGATTGTAGATATCGCCGTGGCGGACGCTGCAATGCTGCAGCCCGGCGCGGTCGAGCCGGGCGCGCGCCAGAGCGAGCATGTCGAGCGACAAATCGAGGCCGAGCCCGCGCTCGATGTTGGGCGCGAACAGTTCGAGCATGCGGCCGGTGCCGGTGCCGAGATCGAGGAGGGCGCGGATCGGCTTGTCGGCAAGCGCGGCGCG
>JASHQS010000159.1 GCA_030038995.1 Xanthobacteraceae bacterium | reverse complement strand
GGCGCCGCGGCCGCCTGCCCGCCGCCGCCGAACAGAAACTCGATAAAGCCGCCGCCGAGATCGGGCTGCGCTGCGGCGTAAGTGCGCGCTGCGGGCGGCGGCGCGGCGGACGCCGGCTGCTGCGGCATCGCGTCGTACATCTGCGGTGTGATCTGGAACGGATCGGCCAAAGCCGGGACGGCAAGCGCGCTCAGAACGAGCGCGGACACGCAGATACGCCGCATTGCTCTCTCTACTCTTCACTCGACACGGACGCGCGCTTGGCGCGCGCGAACACGAAAGTCGCTTCTCCCCGCGCGACGAGTACAGGCGAAAACCGCGATTGTTTGGTAAATTTTTTCCACAGCGCAGCGGCGGCGGCGCCCTTGGTGAATTGTTCATCAAGTTACAGTTTATTTTGCGTCAACGGCGCGGCCTCATGGTTAATCGGATTTCACCCTCCTGCTGGTCGCTCGCCGGCGCCGCCGCTGAGTGCGAACGGCGCGCGTCATGAACGCCATATTAAGCGGCCCCGCCCTAGTGTCGTCGTGGAAGTGGCCGCTAACAGGGGCGCCGGATGGCCGGGCCGCGCAAGGTCTTCCGCATCGAAGAGACGGCGGCCGCGCGGCAGCGGCCGAACCTCGAATCCGCGCGGGGCGCCCTGCCCGACGCCGAGATCGTGCGCGAGCTGCGGGCGCTGCGTGCCGCGCTGGTGGCGCCAGCGCCGGCCTCGCCTGGCAATGGCGGCGTCCATCGCCAAGCGAGCCGGCTCGGCCTGATCGCCGGTGCGATCCACGGCGGCGACACCAACGATGCCGCCGCGGCCGCCGCCGGCGCCGGCGCCAGCGCGGCAAATGAGGCGATGCCGCGCATCGCCCGCGAGCTCAACGCGGTCGTCGAGAGCAGCGAGCGGGCAACGCAAAAGATCCTCACCGCCGCCGAAGACATCGACGTGGCGGCCGGCAACCTCTCCGCCGCGCTCGGCGGCAGCATCGAGCAGGGCTTGGCCCAGGACATCCAGGACCTGGTGATTCAAATTTTCGAAGCGTGCAACTTTCAGGATCTGATCGGCCAGCGCATCGCCAAGGTTTTGGCGACGCTCGACGTCGTCGAAGATCACATCGCCCGCGTGCTCGACGAGATCAAAAATGCCTCGGCCGGCGCGCGGCGCTGCGGCGCCAATTCGCTCCACGGTCCGCGGCTCGACAGCGATAGCGGCCATGCCAGCCAGGACGAGGTCGACGCCATGTTCGGCAAGCGGCGCATGGCAAGTGGTGAGTAGCGAATGGCGAATGGGAATAGTGCAAAGGCTACTCGCTACTCGCCACTCGCTCCGCTAAGCCGGCCGCCGGATCGCCATGAAGCACAACAGCGATGCCGCGGCGAACGCCGCCACCAGCGCCAGGCCCGCGGCATCGGAAATGCGCTCGGCGACGAACGACAGACACACCGGCGCGGCCGCCTGCACGACGAGGTAGGGCCCGGCGATGCGCCCGATCAGTCGGCCGTAACCCGCGGCGCCGAACACCGCTAGCGGCACCGTGCCGCGCGCAATGGTCATCAGACCGTTGGCCATGCCGTACATCACCGCGAAGCCGCCGGCGAGCAGCGCCGAAAACGGCGACAGCGCCAGCATCACGAATGCTGCGACGAGCAATCCCACGGCCGCCCGCGCAGTCCATAACGGATGCAGCTCGGCGCCGAAAGCAAGTTCGCACACGCGCGCCAAAACCTGGGCCGGGCCGAACAGCATGCCGATGACGACGGCGGTCGCCGGCGCCAGGCCGAAACGCTGGAAGATCGCCAAAAGCTGCGCCGACAGCGCCGAGGGCACGAAGGCGTAGGCGGAAAACGCCGCGGCAACCAGCACATAGGCAAGGCCATGCGCCGGCAGCAATGCGCCCGGTTTGACTTGCGGCGGACCGGGCGGCTCGCGATCCGCTTCGCGCCCGGTCGCCGGCGCGCGTTGGCGCGGCAACGCCAAGGCGTGGAGCGGCGCCGCCAGCAAGGCCAATAACGCCGCATAGACCAGGTAAGCGCCACGCCAGCCGATGGTGTCGATCAAAATCTGCGTCGTCGGCCAGCTCACGGTCGAAGCAAAGCCGCCGGCCAACGTCAGCGCCGTGATCGGCGCCCGCGCGCCTTTGCCGAAAATGCGGCCGAGCGTGGCGAATGCCGGATCGTAGAGCGCGGCGGCCATGGCAACGCCGAGCACCATCCACACCGCGTAATAGACGAGCGCGTTCGGCGCATAGACGAGGCCGGCAAGGCCGGCGGCGCCAATCAGCGAGCCGCACGGCATCACCACGTGACCGCCGCAGCGATCGATCAACGCGCCGACATAACGCGACACCAGGCCGCCGACCAAGAGGCCTACGGAAAAGCCGCCCATGGCGAAGGATTTCGACCAGCCGTGATCGGCCGCGATCAGCGGCACCGTCAGCACCGGCGGATAGAACAACGCCCCCCACGACAGAATCTCGGTGACGCCGAGCACGCTGACGGCGCGCCAAGGGCCGAGAACAAAGTCGCGAGCGCTGGGCATGATTGCTGTTCGCCGTCATTCCGGGCCGCGCGCAGCGCGGACCCGGAATCCATAACCCCGATTCTGGGGATATGGATTCCGGACTTGCCGCTGCGCGGCAATCCGCAATGACGTGTGCTACCGTGCCGGCTTGTGCGCCCGCGCCGTGCCTTCAGGCGCGCAGCGCACATAGACGCCGATGCCGTAACGGCCGGCCACTTCGGGGTCCATCCATTTGAGCACCATGGTGCGGCCGTCGAAGGAGACGATTTCGCGGTCCTCCATGCCGCCGGGCGGGCCCGGCGGGCCGATGTAATCCTTGCCGCTCGGGCTGCCCTTGAGCCGCAACTCCCGCAATTGCGCGCTGTCGGCGAGATACATCATGACACCGCCGGTCGGACCGCGATCGATCACCACCGGCTCGCCGCATTGCGCGCGCGCCGCGGCCTCGGTGCGGACCAAATCCTCCGGGCGATGATAGGAGCCGTAGCCCCAACGCCCGATGACCGCCTCGGGCCGGATCGAGGCCGGGATTTCCGGCACCGGCGGCGGCGCCACGGCCGGCGCCTGCGCAGCCGGCGGATTGGTGGTGCAGCCGCTGAGCGCCAGCGCACAGAGCGCGGCTGCCGCCGCGAGCACACGGAAATCGCGCAGCCACGCGCTCATGAACATCTCCTTGATCCCTCGATGGATTGCCCGGGCCACCAGCCCTCCACCCGAGTGCAACGTCCCAGCTCTTTCGCTTGACCCCGTTTCAGCCGCTTTTGCCGCTGAATTTAGCCGTGACGGTGACTTTCGCCGAAAAAGCCGCCAAAGCCGCCCCTCGGCAGGTTTTACGCAGCCGTCCTTTCCACTTTATTAGCCATGGAGGAGCCCGGCCTTGACAGCGCTGCCGGCACGCCCTATGTCCGCGGCAGGCGCTTGGCACTCGGTTTCTACGAGTGCTAAACTGCTGAAAAGACGAGCACTTTTCGTTCTGCGCAACAACCCCACGGAGCGGGGCCACAGAGGGTTATCATGGCAAAACTGAAATTCCGCCCATTGCATGACCGGGTGGTAGTCAGGCGTATCGATGCCGAGGAGAAGACCAAAGGCGGCATCATCATCCCGGATACGGCCAAGGAGAAGCCGCAGGAAGGCGAAATCCTCGCCGTGGGTCCGGGCGGCCGCGACGAGAACGGCAAGCTGATCGCCACGGGAGTGAAAGCCGGCGACCGCGTGCTATTCGGCAAGTGGTCGGGTACCGAGGTCAAGATCGATGGCGACGAACTCCTCATCATGAAAGAGTCCGACATCATGGGCGTGATCGCCTGAACCTGCACGTCGTGGCCGGGCTTGACCCGGCCGTCCATGATGCCGGCCCGGCCGCATGGATCACACCGGGTCAAGTCCGGTGATGACGAGCCGAACGAAATTTCCAGGAGAAGAACATGGCTGCCAAAGACGTACGATTTTCCAACGACGCCCGTGAGCGCATGCTGCGCGGCGTCGAGGTGCTCGCCAATGCGGTGAAGGTGACGCTCGGCCCCAAGGGCCGCAACGTCGTGCTCGACAAGAGCTTCGGCGCGCCGCGCATCACCAAGGACGGCGTCACCGTCGCCAAGGAGATCGAGCTCGAGGACAAGTTCGAGAACATGGGCGCGCAGATGGTGCGCGAGGTGGCGCAGAAGACCAATGACCAGGCCGGCGACGGCACCACGACCGCAACGGTGCTGGCCTATGCCATCGTCAAGGAAGGCGCCAAGGCGGTCGCCGCCGGCATGAACCCGATGGATCTCAAGCGCGGCATCGACCTCTCGGTCAAAGCCGTGGTCGACGACATCAAGCGGCGCTCGAAGAAGGTCGGCTCGTCGTCGGAGGTCGCCCAGGTCGGCACCATTTCGTCCAACGGCGACAAGGAGGTCGGCAAGATGATCGCCGACGCCATGCAGAAGGTCGGCAACGAGGGCGTCATCACCGTCGAAGAGGCCAAGGCGCTCACCACCGACATCGAGATCGTCGAGGGCATGCAGTTCGACCGCGGCTATCTCTCGCCCTACTTCATCACCAATGCCGAGAAGATGATCGCCGAGCTCGAGGAGCCGTATGTGCTGCTGCATGAGAAGAAGCTGTCGCAGCTGCAGGCCATGCTGCCGGTGCTCGAGGCCGTGGTGCAGTCCGGCAAGCCGCTGCTCATCGTCGCCGAGGACATCGAAGGCGAGGCGCTCGCCACGCTCGTGGTCAACAAGCTGCGCGGCGGCCTGAAAGTCGCGGCCGTGAAGGCGCCGGGCTTCGGCGATCGCCGCAAGGCGATGCTCGAGGACATCGCCATCCTCACCGGCGGCCAGCTCATCGCCGAAGATCTCGGCATCAAGCTCGAGAGCGTCACCACGGCGATGCTCGGCCGCGCCAAGAAGGTGGTGATCGAGAAGGAGAAGACCACCATCGTCGACGGCGCCGGCAAGAAGAAGGCCATCGAGGCCCGCGTCGGCCAGATCAAGGCGCAGATCGAGGAGACCACCTCCGACTACGACCGCGAGAAGCTGCAGGAGCGGCTCGCCAAGCTCGCCGGCGGCGTGGCGGTGATCCGCGTCGGCGGCGCCACCGAGGTCGAGGTCAAGGAGAAGAAGGACCGCGTCGAGGACGCGCTCAACGCCACTCGCGCCGCAGTGGAGGAAGGCATCGTGCCGGGCGGCGGCGTCGCGCTCATCCGCGCCAGGAAGGCGATCGGCAAGCTGTCGAGCGACAATCCCGACGTGCAGGCCGGCATCAACATCGTGCTCAAGGCGGTGGAGCAGCCGCTGCGCCAGATCGCGGAGAATTCCGGCGTCGAGGGCTCCATCGTCGTCAACAAGATTCTTGAGAACAAGTCGGAGACCTACGGCTTCGACGCCCAGAGCGAGGATTACGTCGACATGATCGACAAGGGCATCGTCGATCCGGCCAAGGTGGTGCGCGCGGCACTGCAGGATGCGGCTTCGGTCGCCGGCCTCCTGGTCACCACCGAGGCCATGGTCGCCGAACTGCCGAAGGACAAGCCGGCCATGCCGGCAATGCCCGGCGGCGGCATGGGCGGCATGGATTACTGATCGCGCGATCAGTGAACAAAAACGCGAAAGGGGCGCGGTGCGGGCCGCGCCCTTTTTGTTGTTTCAATCGACGAGAGCCGTGAGCGTCGCCGGGCTATCGAGATTGATCGTCGAGTTGCGTACGCTTTGCCACACCGCCACTACCGTCGACGGGCCCGTCTCGCTCAGTGGCACGACCATGCACAGCGTCGTTGGTATGCGGCCGGTCGAGGGCGGCACCTGCTCGTTATAGGTGAAGGTCGCAGTAGGGGCCTGTAATTGGCCATTGACCTGGATGCCGAAACTGCCGCCGGGATAATTGTTGCCGGTGGCATAGGGGTTCGGGACGTTGAGGATCAGGAGCGCGTTGGTGCCGACCCCCTCCGGCAGTTTGACGGCGAGGCCCGGGATGGGCGTCCATGAGCTGCTGTTGGTGCTTAGGTTACCGCTGGTATGTGCGTAATTGATCATGTTCCTCTCCCTGAATATCCGCTCACTGCCGGCGGAAGATAATACACGCTCCACGTTTAATTAAAAGACTAGACAATGTCAAATTGATTTTAACGGAAGCAATCGAGCGCGTCAATCTCCTCCTTAAAGCCCAGGCGCCACATCACCGGTGCTGTTCCCTCTTTTGTGCAAGCGCGGCATACTAGCGCCAATCATTCCATCGCATTCCATGTCGTATTCCGTGTCGCTCCGTCATCGCGTTTTGCAGCATTTGCACGCGCGGCTTGCAGCAGACGCCTTGCCGCTGCGGCTGGTGTTCTGGGACGGCGAGCGCTTCGATTTCGCCGCCTCACCGAGCGTGACGATCACCCTGCATTCCGCAAGACTGCTCCGGCTTCTGCTCTCCGGCAATTTCGCCGCGCTCGGCGACGCTTACGTGGCCGGGGAGATCGGCGTCGATGGGCCGATCGCCGACATCATGCGGGTCGGCATCACGCTTGCCGAACGCATCGGCAAATCGACGGCGCTGAGCCGTCTCGGCCGCCTCGCCAGCCTTGTTCCGCGCCGCCATTCGCGGCGAAAGGACCGCGCCGATGTCGGCTACCATTACGACGTCGGCAACGATTTCTACCGGCTCTGGCTCGACGAAAACATGATCTATTCGTGCGCCTATTTCAAAGACGGCGCCGAAGACATCGACCTCGCCCAGCGCCAGAAACTCGATCACATCTGCCGTAAGCTGATGCTGCGGCCCGGCGAGCGGCTGCTCGACCTCGGCTGCGGCTGGGGCGGCTTGTTGTATTGGGCGGCGCAGCATTACGGCGTCAGCGGCGTCGGCATCACGCTGAGCGAGCGCCAATGCGCCCATGCGCGGCAATGGATCGCGGCCGGCCAGCTCGGCGGCAAGATCGAAATCGTTAAGCAGGATTACCGCGACCTCGCCGACGATGGCGGCTTCGACAAGATCGTCTCGGTCGGCATGTACGAACACGTCGGCATCCGCAACCTGCCGCGCTATTTCGCCACGGTGCGGCGGCTGTTGCGCCCCGGCGGCGCTTTCCTCAATCACGGCATCGTCACGACCGATCCGCACGGCCGCGCCCAAGGCCCGGCCGGCGGCGAATTCATCGGGCGCTACGTGTTTCCCGGCGGCGCGGTGCCGCATCTGTCGCGCGTCGTTTTCGAGGTCGCGCGCGCCGGACTGGAATTCGCCGACGCCGAGGATTTGCGTCCGCATTACGCCCGCACGCTGGCGCACTGGTCGCAGCGCCTGGAAGCGCGGCGCGAGGAAGCGATCCGCGCCGCGGGCGAGCGGCGCTATCGCATCTGGCG
>JASHQS010000158.1 GCA_030038995.1 Xanthobacteraceae bacterium | reverse complement strand
GCTTGACGCCGTATTCGTGCTGCATGATGCCGCGCATCCAGACCACGGCGGTGATCTGATATTCCGGCACGCCGATGCGTTTGCCGCGCAGATCCGCCGGCTTGTTGATGCCGGCGCCGTTGCGGATGTAGATGCCGGAATGGCGGAAAATCCGCGACACGAAGGCGGGCACGCCGATGTAATGGGCATTGCCGGCGGCGACCGTGCGCAGGTAGCTGGAAAACGACAGCTCGGAGACGTCGAATTCGGCAAACTTGAAGGCGCGGTGAAAAATCTCCTCCGGATAGAGCGGCAGATAGGTGACGGCGCAGCCGTCGACGTTGACGCGCCCGTCGCTGATCGCGCGCGTCCGGTCGTAATTGCCGCAGGCGATCGTTATCGGCACATCCACCATCTGTTTATTTTCCGTCATCCTGAGGTGGCCGCCGCAGGTGGCCCTCGAAGGATGCCGGCCCGGGCGCCAACCGAAATCGGGCTTGCCCGATTTCGGCAGGTTCAGTGTCCAAATCGGCTATAGCCGATTTGGATGCCGTCGCCCTTCGAGGCTCACTACGCTCGCACCTCAGGGTGACGGTGAACAGTGGGCGTTTCGTATAGTAGGTCTGCGGCAAGCTGTGAAGAAGCGCGGCTTTGGTCAGCTTGTCGTTTGTCCGCCCGCGCGATAATTTTGCCGCCGAGGAGAACGACCATGATGTCAACCGTGATCGGCGGCGCCATGCTGCCGCATGCGCCGCAGTTCTTCACCATGCCGGACACCGAGGACAAGGCGCTGGTCGCCCATGTGCGCGAAGTGGCGGCCGATATCGGCAAGCGGCTGCGCGCGCTTCATCCCGACCTTTGGATCATCTTTTCCAACGACCACGCCGAGCAGTTTTTTCACAATGCGGCGCCGCCGTTCACGGTTCATGTCGGCGGCGAGGCAAGCGGCGAATTCGCCGGGCGCAAATTCCACTGGAAAATCCCAAGCGAGATCGGCTTCGAGCTCATTCGCCAGCTCTATCGCCAGAATTTCGATCCGGCGTTCACCTCGACGGCGAAGATCGATTACGCCATCGGCATTCCGCTCACCCATCTCGGCCACACCGGTCCGGTGCTGCCGATCTACGTCAACGCCTATCTGCCGCCGCAGCCCACCATGGAGCGCTGCTATGCGTTCGGCCAGGCGGTGGCGCGCACCGTTACGGCGCTCGGGCTCAAGACGGTGATTCTGTCGAGCGGCGGCATGTCGCATTTTCCCGGCACCGACCGCTATTCCAATCCGGAGCTCGCCTGGGACCGGCGCGTGCTGGAACAGCTCGCGGCCGGCAAGCTGAAATCGCTGATCGGCTTCGACGAGGGCGAGCTCGACGACACCGGCAATATCGAGCTGCGCTGCTGGGCCGCCGCCGCCGGCGCGCTCGGCGAACGCAAACCCGACGTAGTGTCGATGGACCCGAGCTGGCATCACAATTACGCCTCGCTCGGTTGGATCGGCGGCGACGGTGAAACGTCGCATGCGGCGCATTATCCGTCGATCAAGCCCGAACTGGTCGAGCTGACCGCGGCGCTGCACGGCCTCGCCCACGATCCGCAGATGCGGGCCCAATACATGGCCGACGCCGCGGCCTTCGCCGACCGCTTCAACCTGCCGCCCGCGCAGCGCCAGGCGCTGATCAAGCTCGACATGCCCTCGATCGTGAAGATGGGCACGCACCCGCTGGTGCCGTTCCTGGCGCAATTGCAGATGCAGCGGCTGCGAGCGCAAAGCTAGGCAAGCGTAACAAGCGTAGCCCGGATTTCAAGAGTCCCAATTTCGGCCAGCCGGATTTCCAGTTCAGTTTTCGCTTTCCCGATCACTTGCGCATTCCTTCGGCGATCCTCGACCACCTGCCGTTTGAACGCGCGCCGCTGCCGCCGGAGGACATCTTGCAAGACTGCGCCGCGGAGGCGGGTGCCGATGCGGCTTTGGCTTTGCGCCTGGCCTTCCGTTTGGCAAGATGGCGCACAACCCGCACGGCGCCGCATAAATGAGACGGTGGGGCCGTCTCGCAGCAGGCCGGGCGTGCATGCGCTGCGCTCAGAGCCCATATGACGGGGAGCCCATCGTTGATTCGACCGCTGCGCGGGATTAAGGTTCCATCAGCCGATTTGCCGCAATCGAAGCCGCTCGGAGACAACAAATGAAAAAGCTCGTGCTGGAGACCACGGCGCCGTTCCAGGGGCTGCCGGAACTCGTCGCCTATGACGAAGGCCTGTTCGCCAAGGAAGGTCTGCAAATCGAGTGGGCCGACCGCGAAATCGGGGTCGAGAAGAAGGTCGAGGTCCATGTCACCTCGCCCAAGGGCGTCGACCCGTTCGCCAGCCACGGCAAGCTGCTCGAGCAGGGCAAGGCCGACATGTACAACGCCTGCGAATGGGGCAATTACTGCCGCGTCCAGGACACCGGCCAGAACAGCCGGCAGCTCGGCCGCCGCGCCATCATCGTCTACTCGGCCATCGTGGTGCCGCCGGATTCGCCGGTCTACACGCCGCAGCAGCTCGCCAATCGCCTGATCGGCGTGCCGTTCTATTTCGGCACCCATTACATCACTCTGCATCTGCTGGAAGGGTTCGTGCCGCGCGAGATGATAAAACTGTGCCGGGCGCCGAACGGCTCGCGCTATCGCTATGACGCCATGATGCGTGGCGAGATCGAAGCCACCACGCTGACCGAGCCGCACATCACGCTCGCCGAGAAGAACGGCTGCCGCACCGTCTGCTCGTCGTTCTTCCACGGCACCGAGGTCGCTGCCAATCGCGTCGATGCCGGGACCTACGCGGCGTTCAATCGCGCGGTGCGCGAGGCGGTGCGCCGGATCAACGCCGACAAAAAGGCGTACATGCACTACTTCATCGATTACTACGCCAAGAAGGATGCGGAGATCGCCGCGCTCAAGGTCGAGGATTTACGCGAAAGCCGGCTCGTGGTCTGCGATCCGGCGCCGATCCCGGCCGACGAATTGCGGCGCACCTACGATTGGCTCAAGAGCTGGGGCATGCTCGAAGAAACCGCTTCGCCGCTGCAGCTCATCAACGCGCAGGTGCAAAACTTCGCGCACCAGACCGCGGCGGAGTAAGACGTAGCCCGGATTGCGCGGAGCGCAATCCGGGAGCTGATCGATCGGGCTCAAGCCCCCACCCCGGATTGCGCAGGCGCAATCCGGGCTACGGAATTATCCAATGCGCAACGGACACGCCGACGACATCGCGACGCTCGTGGAGCCCGGCCGCGTGCATAGGCGGGTTTATACCGATCCCGACCTGTTCGAGCTGGAAATGGAGCGCATCTTCGGCCGCGCCTGGCTCTATGTCGGTCACTCAAGCCAAGTGCCGCAGCCCGGCGACTACATCACCATCGATCTCGGCCGCCAGCCGGTGATCATGGTGCGGCACCGCGACGGCTCGATAAAGGTGCTGCTCAACCGCTGCACCCATCGCGGCGCCAAGGTGGTCAACGAGCGCAAGGGCCACGCCCAGCGGCTGACCTGCTGCTATCACGGCTGGGCCTTCGACACCGACGGCAAGCTGGCCACGGTGCCGGTGCCGGAAGGTTGCGGCGAAGGCTTCGACAAGGACGCGCTCGGGCTCGCCCGCGCGCCGCGCGTCGGCCAATACCGCGGCTTCGTGTTCGCGAGCTTGGCCGAGAAGGGGCCGAGCTTCGAGGACCATATCGGGCCGATGAAGCGCAATATCGACGATCTCGTCGACCGCGCGCCCGACGGCGAGCTGGCGCTCGACGCCGGCATGCATCGCTACGTCTACAACGGCAACTGGAAGCTCCAGGTCGAGAACGTGCTCGATTCCTATCACGTGCCATTCGGCCACGCCTCCACGGTCAACAAACAAGGCGTGCAATTCGCGCGCCGCGAGGGCGACCGGAAGGGCGCCACCGTCGTCGAGGCGGAGAAGAAGCAGACTGCAGCATCGTGGAAGGACCGCAAGAGCTTCACCGTCGGCAACGGCCACGGCTGGACCAGCAACACCGCGCTCGACGACGGCAAACGTTCGAGTCCCGCCTTCGACGAATACAAGCGCGTGCTGGCGGAAAAAGTCGGCGCCGAGCGCGCCGCCGAAATCCTTACCCCGCGGCTGCACAATTCGCTGATCTATCCGAACATGTCGATCATGGGGCTGAACATCCACGTCCGGGTGATCAAGCCGATCGCGGTCGATCGCACCGAGGTCAACATCTTTCCCATTCGCCTTGTCGGCGCGCCGGCGGCGATGAATTTTGGCAATATCCGGCTCCTCAACGTCACCCATTCGGCGGCCTCGTTCGTGCAGACCGACGATCTGGAATCGTTCGCACGCGCGCAGAAGGGGCTGGCGAGCCGGCTCACCGACTGGATCGACATTTCGCGCGGGCTCGGCGCCGAGGAGCCCGACCGCGCCACCAACGCAACGCGCGGGCTCGCCACCCACGAGATGGTGGTGCGCGCCCAATACAAGGCGTGGGTCGGCTACATGAGCGAGGCGGCGTGATGGCGCTCGCGGCCAGCACCCGAGCTTCGGTCGCCGCCAGCATTCGCGCCGAGTTCGAGGGTTTCATCATCCGCGAGGCACTATTGCTCGACGAACGGCGGTTCCGCGACTGGATGGCGCTGTTCGCCGACGACGGCACCTATTGGGTGCCGGCGGTGCCCGACCAGAAAAGCCCGTTCGAGGAGGCCTCGCTGTTCTACGACGACCGCGAGCTGATGAGGACGCGCATCGAGCGGCTCGAGCATCCGCGCATTCACGTGCAGACGCCGCCGTCGCGCACCGCGCACGTCGTCGGCAATCTCGTGGTCGAGGAGACCGACCAGGCCAAGGGCGAGTACGTGGTCGGCTCGACATTCATCATGGTCGAGTACCGCGACGACGCGCAGCGCCTGTTCGCCGGCCGCCAGCGCCATCGCCTGCGCCGCCACGGCGACACGTTCCGCATCGTGCAAAAGCGCGTCGACCTGATCAATTGCGACGGCGCCTTCGAGGCGATGGCGGTGCCGATCTGAAGAAGACTGTCATTCCGGGGCCGAGCGAAGCGAGGAGCCCGGAATCCATAACCACGATCGTTTCAGAAACGATCTCCTGACCGGGATTATGGATTCCGGGCTCGCGGGCTTCGCCCGCGCCCCGGAATGACGGGTGGCGACGCCGCGAATTTCGGTCTAATGAGCGTGCAGCAACGGCAGCACGGGGATCGGATGAATCGCAACGGCGCACGATGGTGGCGTGGCGCATGGATCACGGCTGCGGCGTTGCTGGTCGGCGCTTGCGCGCGCGGCGGCATGCATTTCGGCCACGAAGCCGGCGCTGACGAGGGCATCCACGCCTATCCGGACAATTACAAGGCCGAAATTCTCGCCGCCATGCACGCCTATCTGAACGATCCGACCGGCATCCGCGACGCCTCGATCGCGGCGCCGATGCTCAAAGAGGTCGGCAACGGCACGCGCTACGTGGTCTGCCTGCGCTTCAACGGCAAGCGCGACAACGGCAACTACGCCGGCATCAAGCAGATCGAAGCGGTGTTTCTCGCCGGCCGCTTCGACGATTTCGTCGATGCGCCGCGCGAGCCGTGTCTCGCCGCGACCTATGCGCCATTTCCGGAACTGGAGCAGATCAAGCGGTAGCACCACCCGCTCGTCCCCGCGAGCGTATAGGCGCTAACATAGCTGCGTTTCCCGGGCGCAGCGCAGCACAAAGCGCAGCGAAGTGGTGCGCTGCAGACCCGGGATCGTCACAAGTTGCGGAGTCTGGGACGGTCCCGGATCAGCGGTGCACCGCTTCGCGCTGCACCGCATCCGGGAAACAGAGGCCTACGTTAGCGCCTATGCGCGAAAGCGGGGACCCAGTACGTTTTAAGCGCTGGATTCCCGCTTCGCGGGAATGAGCGGAGTTGATCGAGCACAGCGCCTTATTGCTCCTGCCGGCTGAAATGGACCGATGCGCCGGAGGCCGCGAGGCTCGCCGCGATGATGGCGAAAATGCCGCCGACGCCGGTCGCGGCGGCGATCAGGCCGGCGATGAACGGCACCGCTGCCTGGCCGAGCCGGTTGCCGGTAATGCGCAGCGACATCACCGTGCCCATGGCGGCGGCGGACGCGAGATCGACCACGTTGGTCAGGCTCAGCGTCGTGGCGATGCCGAGCGACAAGCCGAGCAAGATCATGGCCGCATACATGGCGGGAAGCGGTATCGGCAGCGCGAAACAGGCAAAGCCGATCGCGGCGCCCGTCATGGCGATCAAGGTCAGCGGCTGGCGCGGGATCAGGCGGAGAATCCGCACGTAGCCGAGCCGCGAAATCAGCGACGCGACCGCGCGCATGGTGAGCAGGCCGCCGATGCTGCGCACGTCGATATTTTGCTCGGCGCCAAGGAGCGGCAGGTAGATTGTGAGCAAATCCTGCGAGGTGATGGTGATGACGCTCGCAATCAGCACCGCCATCAGCCCGCGCTGGCGCAGCAGCGCGCGCACCGGCACGACCTGTTTGCTCGGCGGCGGCATCATGTGCTTGGGCGCCGGCCGGATGGCGGCGGCGGTCACGAGCGACATGATCGAGATGAGAAGCGCGATGCCGAACAGCCGGCCGGTCGCCGGCAGCGTCGCCGAGCCGCCGATCCAGGCGACCAGATACGGCCCGAGGCCCTGGCCGATGGCGCTCGACACCACGTAATTGCCGAACGCGGCGTCGCGGCCGCGCGGCCCGGAGCAGCGGACGCACAGCATCTGCTGGCTGGCCATCAGGAACAGGTGCGCGATGCCGAACAACGCCGTGAGCAGGAGCAGCGCCGCAATCGAATTGGCCCAGAAGCAAAAGCCCGCGCAGGCCAGCACCAAGAGCACCGAGCCGATCCAGGCCGCCAGCGCGTCATGGCCGCGGTCGAGCAGGCGGCCAAGCCAGACGGCGAGGATCATCGGCAGCATGGCGAACGTCGCCGAGATGACGCCGAGCCAGACCACGGGCAGGTCGAGCTCGATCGCGCGATAGGACGTGGTCACGCGAATGATCACGTAGACCGTCTGGATGATGACCGAGGTCGACAGCAGCGGAATAAGCAGCCGGTAGTCGATGTCGGTCGCGCGGCCGCGGGCCTCGAGACCATTGCGCGAAGTCACCAGGATTTTTGACCAAATGTTCGACACCGCGCCCCGCAACCACGTGTCCAGGAATTGGCAAGCCAGTCTTATCACCGTTCCCGCATAACGCCAGCCGCGCAGCACCGCCAGCTTGTAACGGCGGCGAGCATCGGTGTAGCGTTGCGGTCCGCGGAGGAAAACGTGACAGCGACGCGGACATTAGCCGCTGGTGCGGCATTCGTGGCATGCGCGCTTATCGGTCTTGCGCTGTCGCGCGCGATCGCCGCGGACGATTACCCGAGCCGCCCGGTGACCATCGTGGTGCCGTTCACGCCCGGCGGCTCGACCGACATATTGGGGCGCTACGAGGCCGGGGTTTTGCAGCGCGCGCTGCACGGCAGTTTCGTCGTCGAGGATCGTCCGGGAGCAGGCGGCGAAATCGGCATTGCCTATGCGGCCAAAGCCGCGCCCGACGGCTACACGCTCCTGCATGCGCCGAGCGTCATCATGCTGCTGCCCTATCTGAAGAAACACGTGTCCTACGATTTGGCCAAGGATTTCGAGCCGGTCGGCCTGATCGGCCTCACCCAGTTCGGCCTCGTGGTATCGCCGTCGCTGCCGGTGAAATCGGTCGCCGACCTGATCGCGCTCGCCAAGAAGAAACCCGACGCGCTGACCTATGCGTCGGCCGGCATCGGCACGCCGCACCAGATTTTTGCCGAGCTGTTCAAGACCATGACCGGCACCTCGATCCGTCATATTCCCTACAAGGGCTCGATTCCGGGGCTGACCGACGTGGCGAGCGGCAACATTTCGATGGAATTCACCGACCTCGCCCCGGCGCTGCCGCTGGTGCAGGCCGGCAAGCTGAAACTGATCGCTATGCTCGCCAGCACGCGCAGCCCCGACATGCCGAATGTGCCGACCGTCGCCGAGACGGTGCCGGGCTACGATGCCAAGAGCTGGCAGGGCCTGTTCGCGCGCGCCGGCACGCCGCAAGCGATCGTCGACAAGATCAGCGCCGCGTTGCGGCCCGACCTGAAGCGGCCGGAGACGGCGGCGCGCTTCAAGGCGATCGGCATCGTGGCGCAATCGGACACGCCGGCGCAATTCCGCGCCTTCATCGCGTCGGAGAGCGTGAAATGGGGCAAGGTGATCCGCGCGGCCGGCATCGCGGCGACCGATTAGTCTTCAATCAATCGCGCGCCGTCTCGACGTGGAAGTGGTGCAGGACGCGGTGGAAGACCGGCGCCAGAACGAAGCCGGTGGCGATGATGATGATAAGCCCGGACAGGATGGCGTAGGAGCCGGCGAAGATTTTGCCGCCGGTGGTCTTCAATTCGCCGAGCGGCCCCATGCCGGAGAGGATCATGGCGGCGTTGACATAGGCATCGACCGCCGACATGCCTTCGAAATACGCGTAGCCGGCCATGCCGATGGCGAGGCCGGCGGCGGTCAGCAGCAGCCACAAGAACATCGCGAACAGCATGCGGCGGGCGAATTTGCGGCGCGACGCCAGCGGATGGCTGCGATGCTCGAAGCGGGTGACGGTCAGGATGTTCGGTGCCATTGCTCATCCTCTGTTCGTAACGCGCCCCTGATGCGCGCTGAGCCGGCGGCAAAACGTGTTTTCAGGCCGTGGTAATATGCTCTAGAATTGCGCCATCCAGGAAGGACCCGCCAATGCCGCAAAAACCGCAAAAACAATACGACCGCGCCGCCGAGGACATCGGCAATATCGTTGGCATCGGACACGTCAACGTCTGCATCACCGACCAGCACCACGGTACCGATTTCTACGTCACCGGCCTCGGTTATACCCGCGACCCGTTCCTCAACACCGGCTCGGGCAACATGTGGATCAATGTCGGCATGAGCCAATTCCACCTGCCGATGGGCACGCCCGACGTGCTGCGCGGCGTGGTCGGGCTGGTGTCGCCGGATCGCGAAGCGCTGCTCGACCGGCTCGCCAAGGTGCGCAAAAGCAAAAAGCTCGACGGCACCAAGTTCGACTTCCGCGAAAGCAACGATTGCGTCGAGACCGTCTGCCCGTGGGGCAATCGCATTCATGTCCATACGCCCGACGCCGAGCGCTTCGGCCGCATCGTGCTCGGCATGCCCTATATCCGCTTCGACGTTCGCCCCGGCACCGCCGAACGCATCGCGCGCTTCTATCGCGAGGTGCTGCAGGCGCCGGCCGAGATGCGCAAGAACGGCGCCGGCCCCGAGGCGCGCGTCCAGGTCGGCGAGAAGCAATATTTCTATTTCCGCGAGACCGACGCGGCGGAGCAGCCCTACGACAAGCACCACGTGCAGATTTACATCACGGATTTCTCCGGACCGTATCGGCGGCTGCTCGACCTTGGCCTGATCACGATCGAGGACAACCAATACCAATATCGCTTCAAGGACGTGATCGACCTCGACAGCCGCGAAGTGCTGTTCACCGTCGAGCACGAGACGCGCAGCCAGACCAACCCGATGTACGGCCGGCCGCTGATCAACCGCAATCCGGCCGCCAGCAACATGGACTACAGGCCCGGCCACGACAGCATGTCCTGGGCGATGCCGTGACCCTTGTCATTCCGGGGCGCCGCGCAGCGGCGAACCCGGAATCCATAATCACAAGCCGGGCAGAAATGGTCCGTACTTTCCTGCACCTCGCCATTCGTGGATATGGATTCCGGGTTCGCGCCTTTGGCGCGCCCCGGAATGACGCATGAGTAGGCGCGCGCTGGTCATCGGCGGCTCGCTCGGCGGGCTGATCGCGGCGCATTTGTTGCGCAGCACCGGTTGGGACGCCGTGGTGTTCGAGCGCAACGAGGAAGAGCTGGCGAGCCGCGGCGTCGGACTCGGCACGCATCCGCAGCTCATCGCCATCCTCAAGCGCGCCGGCATCGACTTCGACGAGTCGATGGGGCTTACGCCGCGCAAGGCGGTCTGCCTCGACCGCAACGGCAAGATCGTCATCGAACGGCCGACCGCGCGCACGCTGAGCGGCTGGTCGCGGCTCTACCGCGCCTTGTTGGATCGGCTGCCGGGAAAGGCGTATCGGCTCGGCAAACGGCTGACCCGCGTGGCGCAGGACGGCGACGGCGTCACGGCATCGTTCGCCGACGGCAGCACCGAACGCGGCGATTTGCTGGTTGGCGCCGACGGCATCCGTTCCGCGGTGCGCGCGCAGTTTTTGCCGGACGTTGTGCCGGTCTATGCCGGCTATGTGGCCTGGCGCGCGGTGCTCGATGAGCCCGACGTGCCGCCCGACTTGTGGCGCGAGATGGTCGAACTTTACGCATTCTGTCTGCCGGAGGGCGAGCAGTTGATCAGCTATGCGGTGCCGGGACGGGACAATGACACCGCGGTGGGACGGCGCGCCTACAACATCGTCTGGTATCGGCCGGTCAGCGCCGAGGCGCTGATCGATATCAACACCGATGCGGCGGGCCGTCATCACGCCGGCGGCATTCCGCCGCCGCTGATCCGGCCGGCTGTGATCGCCCGCATCAAGGCTGACGCGACAGCAACGATCGCGCCGCAGGTTGCCGAAATATTCGTGCGCGCCGCGCCGTTCTTCCAGCCGATCTACGACCTGGCGTCGCCGCGCCTGGTGTTCGGACGGGTCGTTCTTGCCGGTGACGCGGCCTTTGTGGCGCGCCCGCATGCGGGCGCCGGCACCACCAAGGCGGCGCTC
>JASHQS010000157.1 GCA_030038995.1 Xanthobacteraceae bacterium | reverse complement strand
GAATTTGGCCGATGACAGAAAGCGGCTCGAGGGCGGCATCGCCGATCTGGGCGGCCATTTCGTCCGGCTCGCCGGGCTGCGCAAGGACGTCGGCGCATTGTTTGCGGCGCTCGACCGCGCGCTCAACGCGCTGGCGCCCGCCAAGAACGGCCACGGCGCCGGCGACGCCGATAGCCGCATCGAGGAGCTGGCGCACTTCGTCGAAGAGACGCAGGCGCAGTTCGACGCGATCGAAGCCCGCGTCGCCGCATTTGCGCAATTGCGCACGCGGCTCGGCGAATTGCAGACGCGGCTCGCGCCGCTCGATGCGCAGGACGGCGGCGTGCTCAAGCTCATCGCCGAGCTGCAGGACAGCCGCGACGGCCTGGTGGAAAAAATCCGCCGCATCGAAGGCGGCGAGGAAGGCGGCCTCGCCGCGCGCGTCAAATCGTTTGCCGAGACCAAGCGCGAGCTCGAAGCGCGCGTCGCCGGGCTTGCCGATCAGTTCACCAAGCTGTCGACGATCCGTAACGACATCGCCGGCCTGTTCGACAAGCTCTCCAGCGCGGTCAACGGCGCAGCGAATTGAGCGTTCGATCGAGCGCGCGCTGCGGCAGTCGTACTGGCAAGATCGAGCCTCGTCATTGCGAGCGACCCGCCTATGCTCGCTGCGCGAGCGGCGCGGCTTTGGTCGCCGAAGCGCGGAGCGCGAAGGCGGAAGCGAAACAATCCAGGCCGGTGCACCGAATACTGGATTGCTTCGTCGTCCCTTTCGGGGCGCCTCGCAATGACGATTTCATAGCGTGTCGGCCCACGCATCCCCTTGCCGGTCGGCGGGCGCTGGGGCAAGATTTCCACGGGCGACAACTGCGCGCGCCGGGGCTTATCAAGGGACGCGCCAGCAAGGGAGGTCTGCATGAAGCGCGTTCTCTATTCGAGCGTGGCGGCGATCGCATTGGCCGCCGTCTTCCTGGCCGCGGCGCCGATGAAAGCCGGCGCGCAAAACGTCCGCATCTCGCGGCACGACATCGGCGGCGTCGTCAGCGGCCCGCACGGCCCCGAAGCCGGCGTCTGGGTGATCGCCGAGACCCACGACCTGCCGACCCGCTACGCCAAAATGGTCGTCACCGACGACCAGGGCCGCTATGTCGTGCCCGATCTGCCGAACGGCAAATATCAGGTTTGGGTGCGCGGCTATGGCCTGATCGATTCGCCGAAGGTCGACGCGAAGCCCGGCAGGCACGTCAATCTCACCGCCGTCCCGGCGCCCAACGATGCCGCCGCGGCGCAGTACTATCCGGCCATCTACTGGTTCTCGATGTTGAAAATCCCCGCCGCCGATCAGTTCGGCGGCAAGAGCGACATCCCCCAGAAGGTCACGCAACAGCAGTGGCTGACCACGATCAAGAACCAGGCTTGCGTCGGCTGCCATCAGCTCGGCCAGCTCGGCACGCGCACCATTCCGGCGGCGTTCGGTTCGTTCAAGACCGGCGAAGAGGCCTGGGCGCGCCGCATTCAATCCGGCCAAGCCGCGCCGCTGATGATCAACCCGATCGCCGGCCAGCTCGGCAGCGTGCCGCTCAAATATTTCGGCGACTGGACCGACCGCATCGCCAATGGCGAACTGCCGCCGGTCAAACCGCAGCGGCCGTCCGGCATCGAGCGCAACGTCGTGGTCACGACCTGGGACTGGAGCAACGACAAGCAGTACCTGCACGACCTGATCTCGTCGGACAAACGCAACCCGACGGTCAATGCCTACGGCAAGCTCTACGGCTCGCCCGAATATGCCACCGACCACCTGCCGGTGCTCGATCCGAAGACCGGGCAGGTCACCACCATCACGCCGCCGGAAGGCGCCAACGTGCCGGAGGCGTTCGGCCCCGGCCATGCGGCGATCCAGAAGCCGATAGCGGCCTCGGCCTATTGGGGCACCGAGCAGATCTGGGACACCAAGTTCGACAATCACAACGACATGTTCGACGCCAAGGGCCGGCTCTGGCTGACCGGGACCAACCACGCGCCCGGCACGCCGGCGTTCTGCCGCAAGGGATCGGATAACCCCTACGCCAAGGCGTTCCCGGTCGACAGCAACGAGCGCCAGCTCGCGATGTTCGATCCGAAGACCGGCAAGTTCACCTTCATCGATACCTGCTTCGGCACCCATCACCTGCAATTCGGCTTCGACAAGGACAACACGCTTTGGACTTCGGGCGGCGGGCCGGTGGTCGGCTGGCTCGACACCAAGGTATTCGACGCAACCGGCGACGCCGAGAAGGCGCAAGGCTGGGCGCCGTTCGTGCTCGACACCAACGGCGACGGCAAGCTCGGCCCGTACACCGAGCCGGGTCAGCCCATGGATCCGAACAAGGACATGCGCATCGCCGGATCGGGCACCTACGCGGTGATGCCGAACCCGGTCGACGGCTCGATCTGGTTCACCTTCGACGTGTTTGCCGGACGCAACGGCATCGTGCGCTACGATCCGAAGACCAAACTTTCCGAATTCTACGCCATCCCGATGCCGGGTTTTGGCGCGCGCGGCGGCGATATCGATTCGAAGGGCGTGGTCTGGGTGTCGCTCGCCAGCGGCCACCTCGGCAGCTTCGACCGCAGCAAGTGCAAAGGCC
Source organism: Xanthobacteraceae bacterium (assembly GCA_030038995.1). GTDB lineage: Bacteria > Pseudomonadota > Alphaproteobacteria > Rhizobiales > Xanthobacteraceae > BOG-931. Next base: position 4,328 of record JASHQS010000157.1, on the reverse strand, counting down.
CGCTCAACGGCCCGAAGGCGACCGGCGACCAGTGCCCGGAAGGCTGGACGTTCTACAAATATCCGGGCCCGGGCTTTGCCGGCATCGGCGATAACAGCGCCGAGGCGAGCTATTATACCTGGGTCGATCAGCACGATGCAGTCGGCCTCGGCAAGGACGTGCCGATCTCGACCGGCAACGAAAACGACGGCTTCAATGCCTTGGTCGACGGCAAGATGATCGTGCTGCGCGTTCCCTACCCGATCGGCTTCTACGCCAAGGGTTTGGACGCCCGCATCGACGATCCCGGGGCCGGCTGGAAGGGCAGGGGGCTGTGGTCCTCGGAAGGCGACCGCACGCCGTGGCTCAAGGAGGGCGGCAAGGGCATGACGCCGATGGCGGTGCACATCCAGATCAGGCCGAACCCGCTGGCGGACTAAAAGCCGGCGGGCCGGCGGTGAACGCCGCACGAAATGCGGGCCGCCCGGCGCCACGCGCGCCCGGCGGCCCGCTGTTTTAGAGCAGGTTCCCTGGAGCTTGAATGCATCCAAGCGCGGCAAGCTCAGCGCGCTCCCTCCGCCTTTGTGGGGGGCTGGGGTGTGGGAGTCGGGAGGTGACTCGCAAGCCTCGACGGCTGTGAGTCGCCTCACGACCCCATCCCTAACCCCTCCCCACAAGGGGAGAGGAACGTGTGGAGCACTCCGCTTTGTTGTGTATCGACACGGATGAAATGTGCGCTGATTCTTCTCAGCCTTGATTGAGGAGCCGCCCATGAGCCTTGTTCGCGAGCCGGTATTGACCACCGTCGCCATCGACGAGCTGCGGCCGACGCAGATCACCGTCGGCATGCGCGAGGTTGCCGCCAAGCGCAAGCACTGGCGCGAGACCGCCGCCAAAAAAGGGGCGAAATTTCTCGGCAAGCACATGATCCCGGTGATCCTCGGCCCCAAGCACCGCCATTATGTGATCGATCATCATCACCTGGCGCGCGCGCTGCACGACGAAGGCGTCAAGGACCTCGCCGTGACGGTGGTCGCCAACCTGAGCAAGCTCGATGCCGACGCGTTCTGGACCGTGATGGACAATCGCAACTGGATGCACCCGTTCGACGCCGAAGGCCGCCGCCGGCATTACCAGGACATTCCCAAGTCGGTCACGCGTCTGGTGGACGATCCGTTCCGCTCGCTCGCCGGCGAGTTGCGCCGCGCCGGCGGCTTTGCCAAGGACACCACGCCGTTCAGCGAGTTTCTGTGGGCCGATTTTCTGCGCCGGCGCGTCAAGCGCAAGCTCGTCGAGGGCGATTTCGCGCGCGCTGTCGAAAAGGCGCTGCAACTGGCCAAGAGTACCGATGCCGATTACCTGCCGGGCTGGTGCGGCCCGGCGCCGGAGGAGTGATCGCCGCTGCCGGCGCGGCGGTATGTGCTATGCTGGTGCAACGCTTCGTCATGGTAAAGCTCGCCACCGCATGGATGCGCAATTTCGAGTCCGGCCGGCCATGAGACGCAGCGCGACGGTTGCGGCATTGCTGCTGGCGGCGGGCGTGCTCGGCGCCTGCAGCGACGGCTTCGGCGGCTTTGGCGGCTTCGGCAAGAAGCCCGCGACCGACATCGTGGTCAATCCCAACTCATATCCGGCGGATTACCGCAGGCAGGTCGCGACCTTGATGACCACCAGCCTGAAGGACCGCGCCGACTTTCGCGGCGCCTTCATCGCGGCGCCGGTGCTCAAGCCGGTGGCCGGCGGCCAAATGCAGCATTACGTGGTCTGCGTGCTGCTCACCGGCCACAACGACAAAAGGACCAAAGCGGTCGTTTATCTGGAAGGCCGGCCCAACGAGTTTATCGACGCCACGCCCGAGCAATGCGATGGCGCGGCCTATCAGCCGTTCACCGAGTTGGAATACGAGCAGCCGGGCAAATGAGCCAACGGCACTCGACGTTGCTTAATCGAAAAGCTTGGCAAAGCGGGATTGCGCGCGGCGCGACCAGGCTGCGGGGCTACGATCTGAGCCGACCATTCGTCAATCGCGGCATCGGCCACACTTCGAATTTGCGGAGAGCATCCGGGCACCATGGATAGCGACGTTCTGATCGTGGGCGCCGGGCCGACCGGCTTGACGCTCGCCATCGATCTCGGCCGGCGCGGCGTGCGCTGCACGCTCATCGAGCAGAAGGAGCGGCCGGCGTTTCTGCCGAAGATGGAGCGCATCAACGCCCGCAGCATGGAAATCTACCGCCGCATGGGCTTGGCGCGGCAAATTCGCGCCGCCGGCCTGCGCGCCGATTGTCCGATGGACGTGTATATCGTGCTGGCGCTCGACGAGCCGCCGCTCTTGCGCCTGCACTATCCGTCGGTCGAGCAGGCCCAGGCCGAAACCCGCGCCACCAATGACGGCACGTTGCCGCTCGAGCCGTACCAGTTGATCTCGCAATACACGCTCGAGCCGCTGTTGAAGTCGATCGCGGAGACCATGCCGACGGTCGCAGTGCGTTTCGGCTGCGAATTTCTGTCGCTGCGCCAAGACGCCGCCGGCGTCACCGCGCGCCTGCGCCGCGGCGATGGCGGCACCGAAGAGCTGCGGGCCGCGTATCTGGCGGGCTGCGACGGCGGCACCAGTCCGGTGCGCAAGGAACTCGGCATCGCGCTCGCCGGCGAAGGCAACTTGATGTCGCTGCGCCAGGCGCTGTACCGCTGCGACGCGCTGTTCGACTTGTTGCCGATCGGCAACGGCCCCGGCAAGGGCCGGCACTATCACGTCGCCGACGACAAGGCGACGCAGCTCATCATGCAGGACTCGACCAGGCATTGGACGCTGCATTCCATGGTCGAGACCAACGCAGAAATGAATGCCGCGTTCGAGCGCACCGTCGGCGTTCCGGTCCGCTATGAGATGCTGTCGTGCGATCCGTGGCGGCAGAATCTCTTGCTCGCCGAGCATTACGGCCATGGCCGCGTTTTTCTTGCCGGCGACGCGGTGCATCTGGTCATCCCGACCGGCGGGCTCGGCATGAATTCCGGTGTCGCCGACGCCGTCGACCTGTCGTGGAAGCTCGCCGCGACGCTGGCCGGCTGGGGCGGACCGAATTTGCTCAAATCCTACGAGGTCGAGCGCCGCCAGGTCGGCAAGCGCAACGTCGGCGCCTCGCGCTATGCCACGCTCGGCCGGCGCAAATGGCGCGCGATGTGGCGGCCCAACATAAGCGACGACACGCCGGAGGGCCGGCAGAGCCGCTTCGTGCTCGCCGCCATCGCCGACGTCGAGCAGCGCAAGAGCAACGAGATGATCGGCGCCGAACTCGGCTATCGCTACGTCGACTCGCCTTTGATCTGCAACGTGCCCGGCGGCCCGGAGCATCTGTTCCGCGAATATCAGCCGACCACCTGGCCGGGCGCGCGGCTGCCGCATGTTTGGTGCAACGACGGCACGCCGATGCAGGACCACATCCCCGACGGTTTTACGCTTCTGAAACTCGGTGGCATCGCGGCCGATGCAACCGGGCTGCAGCGCGCCATCGCCGCGCGCGGCGCGCCCATCACCGTGCTCGACGTGCCGGACCGCATCGTGCGCGAGGTCTACGGCTACGATCTCATCCTGCTGCGCCCCGACCTTCACGTGGTCTGGCGCGGCACCGCGGCGCCGGAGGACGCAGGCGAAGTGGCGGCGATCGCCACCGGGCATTTTAACGCTGCATCGTGATGCGCACGTGCAAAGTGCGTGCAGCTTTGTGATCGACGTGCGCGCTTGCGCGCGTGCATCGTTGACAAGTTTGGAGGGGCGGCAAGATTTTGTGTGACGATCGAGCGCGTGAAAGGGGCTTTTGACATGGCAGCGCCGCGCATGCAGGTCGGTGACGTCACGGTCGAAGGCTTGAGCGAGGGGCTTTTGAAAACCTCGGTCGATCTCGTCCTCGGCATGGAGCGCGCGCAGGCGGCGCAGCTCGTCGGCAGCGCCGACGGCTCGGTGTTCATCCCGGTCAACAATTTTTTGATCCGACGTGGCGGCAAGGGTGATCATGATCGACGCCGGCGCCGGCAACACCATGCAGCCGACGCTCGGCAGGTTGCCGGCGAACCTGCGCGCCGCCGGCGTGCCGCCCGAAAGCGTGACCCACATCGTGATGACGCACCTGCATCCCGATCACGCCAACGGCCTGGTCGACGATGCCGGCGCGCCGCATTATCCGAACGCCGAAATCGTGGTGCACGAGACCGAGGCCGCGTTCTGGATGCGGGGCGACGCCGCCAACGACCCGGATCGCGTCAAGGGCAACCGGGCGCGCACCAAGATCAATCTGAAGCCGTATTGGGACCGCATCCGCCGCGTGCGCGACGGCGAGGAATTTTCCGGC
>JASHQS010000156.1 GCA_030038995.1 Xanthobacteraceae bacterium | reverse complement strand
CTGATGATGGCCTCGCTGTTCTTCGGCGGCGAGCCGGGCACCTACGGCGCCGGCACCGGCTGGACGCTGTATGCGCCGCTGTCGACCTCCGGCCATCCCGGGCCGGCGATGGATTTTGTCATCCTGTCGATCCATCTCGCCGGCGCCTCGTCGATTCTCGGCGCCATCAATTTCATCACCACGATCTTCAACATGCGCGCGCCCGGCATGACCATGCACAAGATGCCGCTGTTCGTCTGGGCCGAGCTGGTCACGGTGTTTCTGCTGTTGCTGTCGCTGCCGGTCCTGGCCGGCGCCATCACCATGCTGCTGACCGATAGGAATTTCGGCACCACGTTCTTCGATCCGCAGGGCGGCGGCGATCCGCTGCTGTTCCAGCACCTGTTCTGGTTCTTCGGCCACCCCGAGGTCTACATCCTGATCCTGCCGGGCTTCGGCATCATCAGCCAGATCGTGGCGACGTTCTCGAAGAAGCCGGTGTTCGGCTATCTCGGCATGGCCTACGCGATGGTGTCGATCGGCGGCATCGGCTTCGTGGTCTGGGCCCACCACATGTACAATGTCGGCATGTCGGCCTCCGTGCAGGCCTATTTCATCGCCGCCACCATGGTGATCGCGGTGCCGACCGGGGTGAAGGTGTTCTCCTGGATCGCCACCATGTGGGGCGGCTCGATCGAGTTCAAGACGCCGATGCTGTGGGCGGTCGGCTTCATCTTCCTGTTCACCATCGGCGGCGTCACCGGCGTGGTGCTGGCCAATGCCGGCGTCGACCGCGCGCTGCACGGCACCTACTACGTGGTCGCCCACTTCCACTATGTGATGGCGATTGCGGCCATCTTCGCCATTTTCGGCGGCTGGTACTACTGGTTCCCGAAGATCACCGGCTACATGTACAACGAGACCATCGGCAAGCTGCACTTCTGGGTGACGTTCGTCGGCGTCAACGTCGCGTTCTTCCCGCAGCACTTCCTGGGCATGGCCGGCATGCCGCGGCGCATCGCCGATTACCCGGCCGCGTATGCGGACTGGAACTTCATCTCGTCGATCGGCGCCTACATCTCCGGCTTCGGCGCGCTGATATTCTTCTACGGCGTCCTGGAAGCGTTCCTGCGCAAGCGGCACGCCAGCGCCAATCCATGGGGCGTCGGCGCCACCACGCTGGAATGGACGCTGCCGTCGCCGCCGCCGTTCCACACGTACGACACGCTGCCGTTAGTCCGATGAGCATCACGCTTGCGCGCGCCGAGCCCTCGATCGCGGGAGTCGGCGACTACATCGAACTGATGAAGCCGCGAGTGATGTCGCTCGTGGTGTTCACGGCCTTGGTCGGGCTCATGGTGGCGCCCGGCCACGTGCACCCGGTGATCGGCTTCGTTGCGCTGTTGTGCATCACGGTGGGCGCCGGCGCCGCCGGCGCGCTCAACATGTGGTACGACGCCGACATCGACGCCCGCATGGCGCGCACCGCGGCGCGGCCGATCCCGCGCGGCCGCATCACCCCCGGCGAGGCCGCCGGCTTCGGCTTTACGCTCGCCGCCTTCGCGGTGGTGACGCTCGGCCTGTTGGTCAACGTCCTGTCGGCGGCCTTGCTGGCGTTCACGATCTTCTTCTACGTCGCGGTCTATACGGCGTGGCTCAAGCGCGTCACGCCGCAGAACATCGTCATCGGCGGCGCCGCCGGCGCGCTGCCGCCGATGATCGGCTGGGCGGCGGCGACCGGCGCGCTGGCGCTCGAGCCGGTGCTCTTGTTTCTCATCATCTTCGTCTGGACGCCGCCGCACTTTTGGGCGCTGTCGCTCTACCGCAGCGACGATTACGCCCGCGCCGGCATTCCGATGCTGCCGGTGGTCGCCGGCGAGCACGAGACGCGCCGGCAAATCCTGTTCTATACGCTCGTCCTGGCGCCGCTCGGCGTGGCGCCGTGGCTCCTCGGCTATACCGGGCCGGCCTATGGCGCGGCGGCTTTGCTGCTCGGCGGCATCCTGATCGCGCTGGCGCTGCGCGTGCGCAAGGAACGCGAAGGCCACCGGGCGAGCAAGCAGTTGTTCGGCTTCTCGATCCTTTATCTGTTCTTGCTGTTTGCCATGCTGCTGATCGACCGGATGCCCGGGGCGTTGTTCGGTTCTTTCGCATGAGTACGGCGACCGACACCATGAACGAGCAAGAGCGGCGGCCGCCCGGGATCAAGCTCACCGAGCAGCAGTTGCGCGCGCGCCGGGCGCGCTCGATCGCGATCGCGCTGGCGCTCGGCGCCTTCGTGTTGCTGATTTTTGTGGTGACCATGGTCAAGCTCGGCTCCGGCGCGCTTTCCGGGGACGACTACATGCGTCCCGTGCAAACGACCAAATAGCGGCAGCGGCGTAACATCGATCATGCGCGAAACGACCGATCCTCAGCAGACTCGAAAGGCGAGCCGCCGCGATCTCACCGTCGCATTCCTCTGCGGCGCCTTCGTTGCGCTGATGGTCGGCGTGTCGTTCGCCGCGGTGCCGCTCTATTCCTGGTTCTGCCGCACCACCGGGTTCGGCGGCACCACGCAGGTGGCGAAGGCGCTGCCGACCCACGAGTCCAGCCGCACGATCCGGGTGCGCTTCGATGCCAACGTCGCCGACGGGCTGCCGTGGCTGTTCGAGCCGGAACGCAACACGATCGACGTCCGTCTCGGCCAGGTGGTGACGATCTACTACAGGGCCACCAATCAGGCGGCGCGCGCCACCGTCGGCCAGGCCGGCTACAACGTCAGCCCGCCGACCGTCGGCATCTATTTTGAGAAGATCAACTGCTTCTGCTTCACCCAACAGACGTTGCAGCCGGGCGAGACGCGCGACATGGCGGTGGTGTTCTACGTCGATCCCAAGCTCGGCAAGGATTCCGAACAGGACGAACTCAATACGATCACGCTGTCCTACACCTTCTATCCGGTGCGTTTGCCGCAACCGCCGGCCGCGGGCAGCGGCGCGGCAAGGCGCGATGCGGCGGCGGCGAGCGCGGCGGGCGGAGAAACCCGGCCGTACCTGAAAGATTAGGGAAAGGCGCGGACGGCGAAAGCCCGGCCGCGGCAAAGTGGAGACGATGACGATGGCTGATGTCGCACACGCCAAGCCGCACCACGATTATCATCTGGTCAAGCCCAGTCCGTGGCCGGCGGTCGGCGCCACCTCGGCCTTCGTCATCGCGGTCGGCTTGATCTTGTGGATGCATCACGTGGTCAGCTACGCGCCGGTCATTTTCGGCGCCGGCGCCATCGGCATCGCCTACACGATGATCGGCTGGTGGCACGACGTGATCAACGAGGCCGAGCACGAGGGCGATCACAGCCGCGTGGTGCAGATCTCGCACCGCTACGGCATGATCCTGTTCATCGCCTCGGAGGTGATGTTCTTCGTCGCCTGGTTCTGGGCCTATTTCAACACCGCCCTGTTTCCGGACGAGCTGAGGGATGTCGGGCGGATCGCGTTCACCGGCGGCGTCTGGCCGCCGAAAAGCATCGAGACCTTCGATCCGTGGCACTTGCCGCTGCTCAACACGCTCATTCTGTTGACCTCGGCCACCTCGGTGACCTGGGCCCACCACTCGCTGTTGCAGAACGATCGCAAGGGTCTGGTGCAAGGTCTGGTGCTGACCATCGCGCTCGGCATCACCTTCACCTGCTGTCAGGCCTGGGAATACGCCCATGCCGGGTTCCACTATTCGGGCAACGTGTACGGCGCCGCTTTCTTCATGGCGACCGGATTTCACGGCGCCCACGTGATCATCGGCTCGATCTTCCTGACCGTGTGCCTGTTCCGCGCGCTCGCCGGGCAATTCAAGCCGAGCCAGCATCTCGGCTTCGAGTTCGCCGCCTGGTATTGGCACTTCGTCGACGTGGTGTGGCTGTTCCTGTTCGCCTGCATCTACGTCTGGGGCGGCGGCACGCATCACGTGTAGCTGCGGCCTAAGCCGCAAGAAGTTTGCAGAGCGCCGCGCGCGACGTCAGCTTTTGTGTAGATTTTCGGATGCCGGCGGCGGACGACGTGCGGCTGCACTGAGCCCGGCGTCCGAAAATCTACACACTCGCCGACATGCGGGCCGTGACGTTTTCAGGAGCTACCAAATCTTCCATCGCGCCGTGATCAGGAACCGCTGCCGCCCAAGCGATGGTCGGAAAGATTCTCTCGCGGCCGAAGAATGGGAAGGCCGGGCATCACCGTGGCGTTCGCTATTTCGGGCGCTTCGTGCCGGCTCTGAACGCCTCCAGCAGCATGGTACCGAGCGGCCAATCGCCGAGATTGCTCGCGCTGTTCATGTGCCCGAGAGTGCCTGCGACGACGAAGCCGGCTCCCCATGACGCAGCTCGGGCGCGTGCGTACTCGATTGATCCGTATGGGTCATTTTCACTTGCTACGATGAGAGAGGGGAAGTTCAACTGTCTTTGCGGGACGACGCGGAAAGACGCCGCTTCGGCGGCGGGAAAAGTCGGGCCGTCAGGATCGGGAACGGCGACGAGAAACGCTCCCGCAATAGGACGGCGGGCGCCACGCGCTGCCCAATGCACCACCAGAAGACAGGCAAGGCTATGGGCCACCAAAATGGGCGCTTCCGCCGTTCTCTCGATAGCCCGGTCGAGCGCCTCAATCCAATCGTTTAGGTCCGGATTATCCCAATCCGCAGGCTGGAAACGGATCATCGACGCATCCGACCTTTGCCAAAAAGTCTGCCAATGTGTTTCGCCTGAGTCTCCTATCCCTGGCAGAATAACGGTTGCGGTCACGACGTTGCCCTTGAGTTACCGTGCAGAGCAAGGCATTCTGCCAGTGCGCGCCTGTGGCGAACAGGGCAACTCATCGGCGGCAGCGCCAATTTACTGATGATTTCAAGGAAGACCAAGGCGAAGCGCGCGGCATCCATCGCTCTCGACGAATTCGATCACGCGATATTGGCGATCCTCCAAGACGAAGGACGCTTGCCTCTATCGGAATTGGGCCGCCGCATCGGATTGTCACAGCCGGCCATGTCGGAGCGCGTCCGGCGCCTCGAGGCGAGCGGTATCATTACTGGCTACGGTGCGCGAATCGATCCACAAGCGCTCGGGTTGGCCACCTCGGCAATTATCCGGTTACGCACGACGCACGAACATATTCGCGCTTGCCTTGAACGATTCGCCTTAATGCCGGAAATCATCGAGGTGCATCGCTGCACCGGTGAAGATTGCTTTATCGTTCGAGTATTGGTTCCCGCGCCCGGTGATCTTGAACGGATTGTCGATGTCCTCGGTCGTTTTGGAGCAGTCACGACCAGCGTAGTGCTACGCAGCGAATCTCCGAAGCCGATCGCGCGTGCTTTGATCGAGGCAAGCCAAAGGCATTATTAGCCCGGACAGCCTTCGCACGTCGTCACCGCTTAAATCGAATAGGCTCCGGTTTTGCTGTGTTGCCGCTTTGGTCGTTAATGTGCAGGTTTTCGGTCGCTTTCGGGGCGAAACGGACATGAAATTTAGCCGCTGCTTTTTCCCCTGCGCCTTCATGGGCGGCGCCCAGCTTGACGCTCTTGCCTGTAGAGCCGGCGCAAGGCGCGCCTTGGCGAGCGGCGCATCGGCGTCTGCCCTGCGTTTTGCGGAACCAGCGCATGCGCCGGTTCCCGGCTAGACTCGATCAACGACACCCCCTGCCCAGCCGCCGCTCTTAACCAACTCGCGGACCAACGATTTCAGCGTCAGCGCCACGGCCTCGATGGCGGGAGTGCGCTCGACAAGTTCTGAAAAGCAGAGCGACACGGTGCGGACCGGCTTAGCATCGGTAAAGCGCCGATAATTGAGCGATTTTTGCTGATCTGCGCGTCACAACCAATGGAGATCACGAGCGTGCTCAAATCTCTATCGCGAGGCACCCCGCAGACCCGCAGCCGCGGCGACATGAATGTCCTTTGCGTCGGTCTGTCCAATGGACCTTGCTGTGCCGCGAACCGTAAGGAACGCATCGGGGTCGGAAACGTTCGTCGTCTTCATAAGCTCCGGCACGACCGCGATACCGTAGCCGAGAGCGACGTACGCCAGCACAGCGGTCCGATCCGCAAGCCTCGGGCTCGACGACGGAACTCGTCCGTCGTATCAGCGAGCGCTTGCACGCGGCGGCTGCGGCGGCGAGCGTGGCGGCTTGCGCGGGGGCGGGCAATACCGATCAGAGGCGCTCGCGCTCTTGCGCGATATCGAGCCGCCGCTCTACGAGGTGACGGCGCTGCTCAACGCGGCAAGCATTGTACGCGGCAATCACACACGGTAAGACGCCTTGCCTATAAGGCCGGTGGCGGCGTGCGGCAGTTTGCGCGTGCGCTTGCGCGCCGGCAAGCGGCGAGCGATATCCGACGCCATGACCAATCCGCCGATCGGCACGCTTGCCGGCTCCATCCGCGCGGGGCTCGGTTGCGCCTGTCCGCATTGCGGCAAGGGCAAGCTGTTCCGCGGCTTTCTGACTTTGCCGCCGCGTTGCGAGGCGTGCGGGCTCGATTACGGCTTTGCCGATGCCGGCGACGGTCCGGCCGTCTTCATCATGTTCTTGGTCGGCTTCATCGTCGTCGGCGCCGCGCTGGTCACCGAGGTTCTCTATCACCCGCCCTATTGGGTGCACGCGGTGCTGTGGCTGCCGCTCATTCTGATCCTCACGCTCGGGCTGTTGCGGCCGATGAAAGGGCTGATGATCGCGCTGCAGTATTATCACAAGGCCGCGGAGCGGCGGTTCGGCGGGACCGGCGGGACCGGCGCGCCGTGACCGCCAGCGCAGAGCCGCAGCGCCGGACTCCGCGCCGCACTTGGCGCGGTCTCGTCGTCCCGGCGACGATCGCGTTTGCGATCCTGGTCGGGCTCGGCACCTGGCAATTGCAGCGCAAGACCTGGAAGGAAGGCTTGATCGCGGCGCTCACCGCGCAGCTTGCCGCGCCGCCGATCCCGTTGCCGGCGGCTTCGACCTGGCCGCATCTCGATGTGCGCCGGCTGCAATACCATCGTGTCACCTTCACGGCGCAGTTCGACAACGCCAAGGAAGCGCTGGTCTATGCGGTGCCGTCGGCGTTCCGCCCCGACGTGTCCGGTCCCGGCTACTGGATATTCACGCCGGCGCACCTTGCCGACGGCAGCACCGTGCTCGTCAACCGCGGTTTTGTGCCCGAGGGCTGGCAGGACCCCAAATCGCGCCAGCAGGGCGAGATCGCCGGACCGATGACGATAGTGGGCGCCTTGCGCTGGCCCGATGCGCGGCATTGGTTCACGCCAAACGATGAGCCGGCGCAGAACCTGTGGTTTACTGGGGATCCCGCGGCTATCGCCGCCGCCAAGGGCCTCGGGCCCGTAGCGCCGTTCTATGTCGAAGAGGAAAGTCCGGCGCCGCCCGGCGGCTTGCCGCATCCCGGCAAGCTTATGGTGACCCTTCCCGACAACCATTTGCAGTACGCGCTGACCTGGTACGGCCTCGCCGTCGTCCTGGTCGCGATGTTCGTCTCCTGGGCGCTCGCCAACCGGCGCGAGAACGCCGGGGGGCCGGAAAATGCGCCGCCGCAGCGGGGCGTTTCGCCTTCCTTGTGAAGCGAGCGTAGCCCGGGTTGAGCAAAGCGAAACCGGGAGCGCGTTGGAGTGCACTCCAGTTCCTTTCAAGCTCCTGGATTCCCGCTTTCGCGGGAATGAGCGGACGGTGCAGCGTCAGCGTCCGCGCGGCGCCTTGACGAGGCGCGCGATCAGCCAGATCGGCACTACGACCACCGCGCCGAGCAGGAAATAGCGCCACAGCCAGCGCACCGCGTCGAAGCCCATGTTCCAGACGTGGAGGATCAGCCGGCGCGCGGAATCGATGATATTCCAGGGATCGAGCCCGATCGCGGCGAGGATGAGGCCGACCAGGATCGACAACAGAACGAGCCGGCCGATGACCGCCATCGGCGGTCCGCCGAAAAAGCGCTGCACGTAAGGGTGACCATATTCGGACGCCATCGCGAAAAGACCTTTCCCCGCTCGAACGGCTGAATTAGGAACTTGTCCGGTCCCGCGCAAGCTGGAAGCTTCGCGGCAGCGGTGCGGCGCGCCGCGCCGTCGCGCTGCAGGGGGCTGCGCGACGGCGTTGCCTCGGCTTCGCAACTGGCGCTAAGTTGCGTGCATCTATAGCGGATTTCGGTTTTTAAGAGGATGGCGATGGCCAAGGTCGAAGACCGCGCGCCGGCCGCGGCGGTGGCGCCCGCGGCGGCGGGGCTCAACGACGACATCGGCGAGGCGACGCGGCTGCGGCTCTACCGCATGCAGCTCGAGATCCGCGAGGCCGAGCAGCGCGCCTTCGATCTGTTCCTGCAAAACCTGGTCAAGGGCACGAGCCACTTGTCGCTCGGCCAGGAGGCGGTCGCCGCCGGCTTTGCCGCCGCCATGAAGCCCGGCGACCTGTCGTTCTGCACCTATCGCGGCCACGCCCACACGCTCGCCCGCGGCGTGCCGATCGAAAAAGTCTTGGGCGAACTGATGCAGCGTGACAATGGCCTGATGCGCGGCAAGGGCGGCTCGATGCACCTGACTTCGGCCGAGCACGGCGTGATGGGTTCTTATGCCATCGTCGGCGCGCATCTGCCGATCGCCTGTGGCGCCGCCTGGCGAGCGCAATACAAGGGCGAAAAGGACGTGGCGGTGTGTTTCTTCGGCGACGGCACAACCAATATCGGCGCCTTCCATGAGGCGCTCAATTTCGCCGCGGTGTGGAAGTTGCCGGTGATCTTCGTCTGCGAGAACAACCTCTACATGGAATATACGCCGATCGGCGACGTCACCGCCGTCGCCCATCCGGCCGCCGACCGCGCCGCCGCTTACGGGCTGCCGCGCATCGTGGTCGACGGCAACGACGCCGATGCGGTTTACCGGGCCGCGTCCGCCGCCTACGCCAAGGCGCGCGACGGCGGCGGACCGTCGCTGGTCGAGTGCATGACCTACCGCCACAGCGGCCATTCGCGCGCCGATCCGGCCAAATACCGGCCGGAGGGCGAGCTGGA
>JASHQS010000155.1 GCA_030038995.1 Xanthobacteraceae bacterium | reverse complement strand
CTTTTGCCTGGAACGGCACGCATTATCAGCTCGGCATGGTCAATCTGTGGCCGCGCCCGATCCAGCAGCCGCATCCGCCGATCTGGATTCCGGGCTCAGGCATATCCTCGACCGCCGAATACGTGGTCAGCCTCGACCATTGCTTCTGCCATCTGAGCTATTACGGCGCCAAGAACGCGACCGCGGTGACCGACCGTTACTGGGAGTTGGCGGCGAGTAAGGGCCGCGACGACAATCCGCACCGCTTAAGCTTTCTGCAGTTGATCGGCGTCGCCGACAGCGACGCCGAAGCGGAAGAGATTTACGGTCCGCACGCCGAATATTTCTTCCACAAGCTGCTCTATACGCCCGCCTACTATCAACAGATTCCCGGCTGCCTCGAATATCCAGCGCTGCGGCAGGCACTCACCCATAATCCACGCGCCGAAGTCAAGCTTGGCGAGCTAAAGGCCAAGGACCTTTACGAGCGCGGCTTCGTCATGGTGGGCAGTCCGCGAACCGTCCGCGATCAGCTCGTCGAGTATTCGAAGCGGCTTCGTATGGGTCATCTTTTGGCACTTTTGCATTTCGGCTCGATGCCGACAGCGCTCTGCAAGCGGAACATCGACCTGTTCGGGCGCGAAATCCTGCCGCATCTCGCTCCTCTGTGGGACGACGAATACGAGGACCGCTGGTGGCCGCAGCGTTTGCGCGTCAAGCAAGCGGCTCCGGCCATGGCCGTCGCCTGAACGCGGCGAGCTCGGTCATGACAGCTTCCGAAGCGCGCAGAATCCGGCTGTGGCAGGACCGGATCGAGACCGAAGTCGAGATTTCCGGCAACGGACCGCCGCTCGTCTATCTGCACGGGCCCTGGGGGCTGCCGCCCGACCGCTGCTTTGTCGCGCGCCTGGCGCGGACCTGCACGGTTTACGCCCCGCGGCATCCGGGCACCACGCCCGGCGACGAGAACGCCGTGCATGCGCTCTCCGGCTGGCTCGATCTCATGGTCTATTACGGCGAGCTGTTCGATCGCCTTGCGCTTGCCGCGCCGTTTGCGCTGGTCGGTCATTCGTTCGGCGGACTCGTTGCCGCGGAATTTGCCGCCGCAGTTCCGGGCTCGGTGCACAGGCTCGTGCTGGTCGATCCGGTCGGGCTGTGGCGCGACGACAATCCGGTCAAGAACTGGATGGTGTTGCGGGACGACGAACGCCGGCCGTCGCTGTTCGCCGAGCCGCAAGGCGCCGCGGCGCAAGCCTTCTTTGCGGTACCAAGCGATGCCAACGAGCGTGCCGCCGTGCTGGCGCCATTCGTCTGGGCGCAGGCCTGCACCGGCAAGTTCGTCTGGCCGGTGCCCGACCGCGGGCTCAAGAATCGTATTCATCGCATCGCCGCGCCGACTTTGCTGGTTTGGGGCGACAGCGACCGCATTGTCGCGCCCGTCTATGCGGAGGACTTCGCCAGGCGCATCAAGGGCGCACGGGTCAAGCTGATCGCCAATGCCGGCCACTTGCCGCATCTCGAACAATCGGAGGCCGTGGCCAAAGCCGCGCTCGATTTTCTCGGCGGCTGAGCGGTGCCGCCGCATGACAGGCGCCGCCGGCTACACGCCGCCGTGAGCGGCGCGCGAGCGATGCCTGCGGCAAATGTGATTGGCGCGACCGGCGAGCGGCGTTCTAGAACGTCACCCACGTTCGGCGCGGTGCGGAACGGCGCGGGCTGTCAAGACGCGGGACGATGGAGGAGGACATGGCGGGCAGATTACGGACGCAAGCTGGTCGGTGGCTCTCGATGCGCGGCCTGCTTTATGGAACGGCGTTCGCCGCGACGTTTGCGCTTGGCGTCACGCTGTCGGCCAAGGCCGCGGAGCCGGCGGTCGTCATTCCGCCTCCCGCTCTCGACGCGGCAGCGCCCGCCGGCGGCGGACGGCAAACTATCGTGCTCGCCGGCGGTTGCTTCTGGGGCATGCAGGCCGTCTATCAGCACACCAAGGGCGTCACCCAGGCGATTTCCGGCTACGCCGGCGGCAACAAGGCCACGGCGCATTACGAGATGGTCGGCACCGGCACTACCGGGCACGCCGAATCCGAGCAAATCACCTTCGATCCGCGGCAAATCTCGCTCGGCAGGATTCTGCAGATCTATTTCTCCGTGGCGCACAATCCGACCGAGCTGAATTACCAGGGTCCGGACGCCGGCACGCAATACCGCTCGGAAATCTTTTATGCCAACGACGAGCAGAAGCGCGTCGCCGAGGCCTACATCGCGCAGCTCGACAAGGCGCACGTCTTTGCCGAGCCGATCGTCACCAAGGTCGGGAAGCTGCCGGGCTTTTATCCGGCCGAAGCCTACCATCAGGACTTTGCCGTCCTGCACCCGGACTACCCGTATATCGTCTTCAACGACCTGCCCAAGGTCGAGAATTTGCAGCGCCTGTTCCCGGACTATTATCGCGCCACGCCCGTTACGGTGATGGCGGCGAACAAGCCGACCCAATAAGCCGGGTTTTCCGGCCGCCCCAGGTTCCGCGAAGCGGAATCGACTGCACGCCTGCGGCGCTGTACGTCGCACCGCGGCTGCGATGTTGCAGCCCCGGTGCCGACAAAGCCCGACCTTAAGTCTATAGCCACCGGTTGTTTCCTGACGTATCGTCGGTTGCGGAGGGGGCTGTCGGCAGCCCGCTGCAACGAGATAACGCGAAGGGGGAGGAAGGCAATGGCATCGACGACTTACGGCTCGCCGCCCGATGCAGAACACAGCGCCAATCTGCGCAAAGCCGTCATCGCATCGACGGTCGGCACCGCGATCGAGTGGTACGACTTCTTCATCTACGGCACAGCGGCGGGCCTGATCTTCGGCAAGCTCTATTTCCCCAAAGCGGATCCGCTCTCGGCCACCCTCTTGGCATTCGGCACCTATTTCATCGGCTTCATCGCACGACCGATCGGGGCGGCGATTTTCGGCCATTACGGCGACCGCATCGGCCGCAAGGCGACGCTGATCGCGACGCTGCTGTGCATGGGCATCGGCACGTTTCTCATTGCCTTCGTGCCGACCTATGCCTCGATCGGCATCTGGGGTGCGATCCTTCTGACCATCCTGCGCGTATTTCAAGGCCTCGGCGTCGGCGGCGAGTGGGGCGGCTCGGTGCTGATGTCGATGGAATGGGCGCGCAGGAATAACCACCGCGGCCTGGTCGCGTCATGGCCGCAATTCGGCGTGCCCTGCGGACTGCTGCTGTCGACCGGGGCAATCGCGCTGTTCAGCTACGTGGCGGGCGATCAGTTCGCGGTCTGGGGCTGGCGCATTCCGTTCCTGCTGTCGATCATTCTGGTCGGCGTCGGCCTGTGGATTCGGCTCGGCATTCTCGAGACGCCGGTGTTCCAGAAGCTCCTGGATCAAAACAAGATAGAAAGCGCGCCGATTGCCGAAGTCATCAAGAAGCAGCCCAAGGAGATCATCCTGTCGGCGCTCTTGCGCATGGCCGAGCAGGCGCCATTCTACATCTTCACCGCGTTCGTCTATTCCTATGCGGTCGGCATGCTGAAAATGCCGCGCAACTTCATTCTCGCCGCCGTCATGGTGGCGGCAGTCGTGTCGTTCTTCACCATACCGATCGCCGGCCATCTGTCCGACCGCATCGGGCGAAAGAACATGTACCTGATCGGCGCCGCGGTGATGGGCGTGTTCGGGTTCATCTATTTCGCCATGGTGGATTCCACGATCCCCGCATTGGTGTTCATCGCCATCGTGCTGTCGCTCATCCCGCACGATCTGCAGTACGGCCCGCAGGCGGCACTGATCGCCGAGTCGTTCACGCCGCGCCTGCGCTATAGCGGTTCATCGCTCGGCTACCAGCTCGCGTCCATAATCGCGGGCGGGCCGTCGCCGCTCATCGCCGCGGCGCTGTTTGCGGCGTATAAATCCGGCTACGCCATCGCGGTCTACATCGCGCTGTGCGCGGTGGTCAGCCTGATTTCGGCGGCACTGATGCCGGACTATACCGGCAAGGACATTTCGGCCGAATACGACGCCTGACCCGGCGTCGCGGCTCACGCAAACGCCATCGCCGGGGCGGCAACGTTCCGGTGAGTCTTTTCAGGCTATACGATTCGTCGTTCCGCGGACCGCCGGCCGGGACAGCGGCGGTGCAGGCGTTCAGGCCGCCCGGTCGAGCTGGTCGCGCGGCTGGCCCTCATTGGGCTGCTGCATTGGGCGTGACCGGGTGGCACGACAGCCACACGTGATCAAGGCGATCGCCGCCAGGAGAAGGAGCCAAAGCACCGCGTCGGTAACCATGCCGATCCCTCCGGGGTCACCCCTCGCCAAACAAAGCGCTCCGTGCCGCCGAATGCTCCATGGTGCAGTGTCGCACGCGGGCGTCGCGTTGCCGCAGCGCCAGCGCAACACCCGCGGCATCGATACGAAGAATTCGCTGCCTTGCTTCACGGTGAAGCAGCGCATCCGGACGGCGCTCGCCGCCTATGCCGGCCGCTTCGTCGTCGTGCCGGTGCCCAACATCACCAACGTCTTTTACGGCCGCGACATCGGCTACAATGTCGAGCGCATCGTGCTCGACGAAGAGGCCGAGGCGATCTCGGCCGGCAAGGTGCGGGCGCCCGGCACCGCGCCTTACGCGTAGTGGCGCGCAAAGATCGCGCGACAATTCAGCGAAGCCTGAAACGGCATCGCGCGCCGGCCGCGAACGCATTTCATTGCGCCGTCGGCGATCCGGCTGATCATCGTGCTTCGCCAGCGAATCCCTGCTGCAGCGCCGAAAGCCGGTCGAGCGCGGCACCCGGCAACGGGCCCTTTTGCACCGCGGCGAGCGTATCCTCGAACTGTTGCGGCGTCGCCATGCCGACCAGGATGGTGCCCATTGCCGGATGCGAGAGCGCGAAGCGGATGGCGGCTTCGGTCAGGCTCGCAGCCAAGCCGTCTCGGATCAACGGCAGCAAACGGCGCGCGCGTTCCAGATCGGCATCGTAGCTCAAGCTCGAGCCGATCGGCTCGGGCGGCGGACTGGCAATCGGATGGCGCTCGGCCGAGCCGGACAGCGCGCCGCCGGCAAGCACGCGAATGCCGATGACGCCGACGCCGGCCGCCTTGGTGCGGTCGAACAGCCGTCCGTAATCCTGCGCCGGATAATTGGCCGGCAACGCCACGGCCGCCGACGGATTGAGCATGTTGTAGACCACCTGAGCGCTGTCGAAGGCCCGCGCGTCGATCACCTGATGCAGCGCCGCCGTGTCGCCGATTGCGGTGAGCCCGAGGAAACGCGTCTTGCCCTGCCGCCGCAGCCGCTCGAATGCCGGCACCACCTCGCCGAGCACTTGTCGGGTACTGAGCGCCTCGCCACCGCCGCTCGCGGTGATGGCATTGTGCAGGTGAAAGATGTCGACGTGGTCGCGGCGCAGGCGCGCCAGGCTGCCTTCCAGCGACTGCGTCACGGCGTCGGCAATGCGGCCGAAATCGGCGGCCGGCAGCCGGACCTTGGTGCCGACGACCGCGTCCGCCGGTTTGAGCTTTTGCAGGATGCGGCCGAGATTCCTCTCCGATTCGCCGTTGCCGTACTGCACCGCGGTATCGAAGTAATTGACGCCGGCGCCGATCGCCCGGGCGACGGTGCGCTCCTGGTCGGGCGGATCGCCGCGCACCATCAATCCGCCGACCGCGCCGCAGCCGAAGCCCAGCACCGAGAGGTGCATCCCGGTGCGTCCGAAGACCCGCGTTTGCATCGTCATTTCCCCCGGCCCCCCGGCGCCCCGGCGCGCGCGGCGCGCAGACGCCCGAACATACGCGAAGCTGCGCATTTGTGCACGCACCTCTTGTCCGCTTTGCGGCGCTTGGCGACAATCATCGATGGGTGCACGATGAATTTGCGACGCTTTTGACCGCCGACCGAACCGCGCGCTGGACGGCCGCTGGATCGGTCGTTCTATAGTCGCGCCGACAAACGACGTGGAACGCGTCAACGATGCGGATCTTCCTCACCGGCGCCAATGGTTTTATCGGTGGCGCGGTGGCCAACGCGCTTATCGCCGCCGGCCATCGCGTGCGCGGCTTGGTTCGTGACACGACCAAGGCCGAGCTGGTTGCGGCCCTTGGCGTCGAAGCTGTCGTCGGTTCGCTCGACGACGCGGCCCTATTGCAGGCCGAGGCATGGGCCGCCGATGCGGTGGTCAATGCCGCCTCGAGCGACCATCGCGGCGCCGTCGAGGCTTTGATCGCCGCCATGTCAGGTTCCGGCAAACCGCTCATTCATTCGAGCGGCAGCAGCATCGTCGCCGATCTCGCCATGGGCGAGGCGTCGGACCGGATCTTCGACGAGGCGACGCCGCCGGCGCCGCTGCCCGACAAGGCGGCGCGCGTCGCGATCGACCGGCTGGTGCTTGGCGCCGCCGGCATCCGCGCGGTGGTGCTCTGCAACACGATGATCTACGGCCATGCGTCGGGGCCGCCGGCGCACAGCGTACAGATTCCCGCGCTGCTGCGCCAAGCCAAAGCCACGGGTATCGTTCGTTATATCGGGCGCGGGCTCAATCGCTGGTCCAACGTGCACATCGCCGACGTCGCTGCGCTTTATCTGTTGGCGCTCGCCAAAGCGCCCGCCGGCACGTTCATGTACGTCGAAAGCGGCGAGGCGGCACTTGGCGAGATCGCCGCCGCGATCGCCACGCGGCTTGGCCTGGGCGCGCCGCAATCGTGGAGCGCCGGAGAGGCGATCGCGGCCTGGGGCCGCAACATGGCCGTGTTCTCGCTCGGCTCCAACAGCCGCGTGCGCGGCAAGACGGCGGCCGCGCTCGGCTGGGCGCCGGCTCGGCGCTCGGTTACGGAGTGGATCGCTGACGAATTGTGAAATGCGCTTCGCGAGTAATCGGCGCCCGGGTCTCAGCCCGCCGCGTCGCGCCGTCGATCGCAACGGCAGCAAAATCTTTTCGAAACACACTGCGGCCGCCGCGATCGACGGCTTTCTCTGATCGAAAAGAAACCAACGCGAACGATCGGCCGAAATCGTACAATACTGCCGGCGTGCGGGAAGCTACTTGACGGCGCCGCCGGTAATCCCGCTGATGAACCGATCGAGAAACAGATTATATGCGATCGCCACCGGGATGCTGGCGATCAAGGCGCCGGCCATGATCTCGCCCCAGTAAAAGACATCGCCGCGGATAAGATCCGTGGCCACGCCAAGCGTGATCGGTTTCTGATCGGACGCCGATATGAAGGTCAACGCGTAGACGAACTCCTGCAAGGTCAGCGTGAAGGTGAAGATCACCACCGTCAGGATGCCCGGCAGCGACAGCGGGATCGCCATCTTGACGAAGGCGCCGAACAGGTTGCAGCCGTCGACGATCGCGGCCTCTTCGATCTCGACCGGCAGGGCCTTGAAGAATCCCATCAAGAGCCAGGTGCAGAACGGGATGGTAAAGGTCGGATAAACGACGACCAGCGACCACATCGAGTTCTGCAGGCCCAGCCCCGCCATCACCCGGGACAATGGCAGGAACAGGAGCGTCGGCGGCACGAGGTAGGTGAGAAAGATGCCGATCCCCAGGGCCTCGCCATTGCGGCCGGTCATTCGCGCGAGGCTGTAGGCGGCCGGCAGCGCAGTGACGAGGGTGATGGCGGTGACGCAGACGCCGATGATCAGGGAGTTCAGCAGCCACCTCACGAACAGGGTTTTCTCGAACAGGTAGCGGAAATGCTCGAGCGTCGGCGGATCGTTGAACCAGAACGGAGTGTTGCTGACGTTATAAAGGTCGCCGTTCGTCTTGAACGACGTGATCACCATCCAATAGAACGGGAAGGCCGAGAGAACAAAGAAGAACGCGACCGCGCCGTAGAAGGAGGTTTCCTGGAGGGCCTTTGTGAGAGTGCCGCGGGGCATGTCAGACCTCCCGCCGCCTGATAAAGCGCAACATCGCGACAACGACAATGAACAACACCGGCAGCATGAACAGCGAAATGGCGGCGCCATGCGACACGTCGCCGGAGACGATGCCGGTCTGGAAACCCGCGAAGCCGAGGACCGAGGTCGCGCCCACCGGGCCGCCCATGGTCATCAGGAAGACGATGGAAAGATCCGTAAAGGTGAACACGATGCCGAAGACGAGACCGATGGCCACAATCGGCAGAATCATCGGCATGATGATCTGATAGTTGCGACGCCAGAAGCCGGCGCCGTCGACGGTCGCCGCGTCGAGCACGTCCTGTGGAACCGCGGTGATGCCGGCGAGGAAAATGACGATCGCGAACGGAAAGAAACGCCAGGCATTGACGACGATCACCGACAGCATTGCCAGATGCGGCGTGCCGAGCCAGTTTGGCGCCTGCGAACGGGTGACGACGCCAAGCGCGATCAGCGTCCAGTTGATGACGCTGTAAAGCGAATCGAACATCCATTGCCAGGCGACCGTGGCGAGCGCGATTGGCACCGCCCAGGGCAATATGACCAGCGCGCGCACGAACTTGCGGCCCGGAAACGGCCGCAGCAGCACCAGCGCGCCGAACTTGCCGAGGATGAGGCCGAGCATCTGCGACCCGAAGGTGAAGATGAAAGTGTTGTAAAGCGTCTGCTGGAACACGGGGTCTTGCACGACATCTTCGAAATTCGCCAGACCGACGAAGCTCCACGAGGGATCGTAGATCGTGTAGGCGCTGAGCGAGTAATACACCGCCATCAGGAACGGCACGCCGACCAGCAACAGCACGTAGAGGATCGCCGGAGCGATCATGATCGAGCCGAGCACGTTGCGCCGGTCGAGGATGAACCGGAAGCGCGCGACCGGCTTGGGGACTGAATCGGCGATTGCGACCATTGGCGAAATGCCCCCTAGCGGCGGCTCGTCCGCTTGCCGTCGTTGTCGAAATGGCGCAGCGCGGCATCGCGCACGGCGAAGGGATGCCACTCGCCGGGCCGGATCCACTCCTCGGCGACGTGCGCCGGAGGAAGTTTCGCCGTGACCACTTCCTTCGCATCGAAGCCTTCCAGCACCCCGTAGACGATGCGCTCGGAGCCGAGATATTCCGAACGGTCGACGCGGAACTGGAATTCGGTGAAAGCGGCATCCTTGACCATGTCCTTGGGCAGGAAATTCTCCGGGCGGAATCCGAGATAGCTGCCATTGCGCGCGACGATGTTCATCGGCGGGGCGCCGACGAAGGTGGCGACGAAGCGATCGGCGGGGTTGTCGTAGATTTCCGACGGCGTCCCCACCTGGCGCACCTGGCCGCGGTCGATGACGGCGATGCGGTCGCCCATGCCCATGGCTTCGACCTGGTCGTGCGTCACGTAGACGGTGGTGACGCCCACGCGCTGCTGGAACTGCTTGATCTCCTGGCGGGCAGAGGTGCGCAATTTGGCGTCGAGATTCGAAAGCGGCTCGTCGAGCAACAGCGCGGTCGGCTGGCGCACCAGCGCCCGCGCGAGCGCAACCCGCTGGCGCTCGCCGCCCGAGAGCTGACGCGGCCGCCGGTCGAGCAGATGACCGATGCCGAGCAACTGCGAGGCCCATTCGACTTTCCTGCCGATTTCCGCGCGAGGAACGCCCTGCGTCTTCAGCGGAAAGGCGATGTTGTGGCGGACCGTGAAATGTGGATAGAGCCCGTAGCTCTGAAACATCATCGCCACGCCGCGCGCGCGGGGCGGTATGTCGTTGACGAGGTCGCCGCCGATCAGAAGATCGCCGCTGGTCTGCCGCTCGAGCCCGCAGATGATGCGCAGGAACGTGGTCTTGCCGCAGCCCGACGGCCCGAGCAAAACCATGAATTCACCGTTCGGTACGTTAAGCGAGATGCCGTTTACGGCGGTGACCTCGCCGAATTTCTTGACGATGTCCCTGGTCGCGACCGCAGCCATTCAACCTCCCGGAATTCAACGCAATGATCCGCCCGCCGACCCCTTTCGGCAGAGCGGCATTATATCACTCCGCTTGACCGGTAGAACCGGCAGGCCCGGACCGTGCTACCGGAAGGCGGTCCGGGCATGAAATATCAGGTCCTGCGGGCCCACTTCCTGAAGATGGCTTCGCATCGCTGCGTCGCCATTTTGACCGAATCTTCCGCGCTCGATTGGCCCGTTGCCGTCTTCGTCATCATATCGTTGAGAATGAAGGCATAGTAGATTTCGTCGGTCGCGGGCGTGGCCGGCCCGGGATAGCCGGGAATGGCAGACCACTTGTCGGAGTCCTGCAGGATCGCCATCTTGGTGGGCGGAGTCGACGTCGGATCGTTCGCCAGGATCGGCATCGGCTTGGGCACGAGATTGGCGAAGCAAGGATTGTTGTAGCCCTCGCTCGCCTTGAAGGCTTCCGGCCAGTGGTCGCGGTAATACTTCAAGAACTCGAGCGCCGCTTCCTTGTTCTTGGCGAATTTCCAGATGCCGTAGAATTCGGAAGCCGCACCCATGATCTGTTTTGCCGGGCCCTTCGGCGGCTCGATGACGAAGATGTCGTCGGCCAGCTTCTTGTTGGACTGCTGGATCGTCCGGTAAGCCGAGATCGGGTTGACGATGTAGGAGGCGACGCCGGAGGCGAGGTACTGGTTGTTGCTGGAATCGTTCCAGGACAGCACTTCCGGCGTCATCGCCTCCTTGTAGAGCGCGGCGACGAACTTGGCCGCCTCGATAGCTTCCTTGCTGTCGAGGACGACTTTCTTGCCGGCCGCGTCCTGAATGGCGCCGCCGTAGCTCCACAACAGGCCGCGCCACGTCGTGCTCGGATCGTTGCTGTGGCCGAGCGAGATGCCGACCGGCTTGCCTTTCGCCTTCAGCTTGGCGCCGCCGATGCGCAGGTTATCCCACGTATCGGGCTTCATCCCGATCCCGTCCCACAGGCTCTTTTGGTACATGCCCGGGAAGTTGATGTAGAAATCGGGGAAGGCCGACCAGGATCCGTCGTCCGCGTTGTAGCCGAGTTGCTTGCCGATTGTAGTGACCTGACCGAACTTTTTCTCGGTCTCCTTCACGAGATCGGCGAGGTTGATGAAGAACTTGCGGTAGAGATGCGCGCCGCCGGAGCCGTTGAACCCGAAAAGGTCGTGTCCCGATTGTGCCGAGACCTCCGCCGCCGCGCGTGCGGGAACGTCTTGCACCGGGACGTGGTCGACCGTGACCGCGATCTTGTTCTTGTCGCCCCAGTCCTTGGCGAATTTATCGAACCACGTGTCGTATGCGGGAACGAAGTGACTCCACTGCACGATCGACAGCGATTTGTTATCAGCCACCGCGCGTGACACGAACGGCGCCGAAAGGACGGGCGCCAATCCGGCGGCGCCGCCAATGGCGCCTGATGCTTTAAGGAAGCTTCGCCGCGTAACGGAACGATTGTTCTTATTTCCTCCCGATCCCATCGCACATCTCCTGTGTTGATAGGGCTTATGGTGGTGCTGGCGTTGCTACGGCTCCCGCGTTTGCGATCCGTCCTATCAGGTGCGTTGCTGGATCGATGAGCCGGTTGGCGCCACGGTTTTTTCGTCCGCGCAATCGAAAGCCCAGGTCAAGCGGATGAAAGCGATCGGGTCGTCGATCAAGCGGCCGACTTTCGTTCAAAGGCCCGCGCCTGACTATCATTTGCCTATCATTTGCGCGTCCCAATGCGGGGAATGCGCGAGCCACTCGACCAGGGTATTATGGCCATGCAGCGTCGGCATGGCAATCGCCAAAACGTCACATGGCAGCGCCGTTTACCGATGCCTTGACGCCAGCAAAACCGCTGGATTCGCGGGCGCCGCCAACGCCTCCGCTGCCGTATTGCTGAGACTTGATTGCTGAGACTTGATTACTGAAGACTTGCAGGACGAGAACTCAAGCGAACTCGCCGACGATCACGTCATCAAGTCGTGGTATTTGGTCGTGTAGTTCAAGGAAGTCGACGACGGCATTTGGCTCATAAGCTTCATGCACTATGATCTCGGCTCTATCGACCTCGAGCAGAGGACCTTGCAGACCATCGACAATCCGTTCGGCACGAGATTGTCACCCATGTCTATTGTCACCCATGTCTATTGTCACCCATGCCTTAGGCACGTTCCGTCACCCATGTCTCCGGGCCGGACACCGGACAATTTCAAAGACTGGCGACCCCGCCAGGATTCGAACCTGGGACCTTCAGCTTAGAAGGCTGTTGCTCTATCCCCTGAGCTACGGGGCCGTTCGGCACGAAGATATATAGAATCGCGGTCGCCAACGCGCGGTAAATCTGCGGCGGCAGGGTGCCGTATCCGGATTGCGCGGAGCGCAATCCGGGAAATAGCGCAACGGTACCGGGTTTCCCGGCTTGCGCAACGCGCAAGCCGGGCTACTTGCTGACAAATATTCGTCCGGCAGCTTCCTCCCGGCCACGACCTCGACACGATCTTCGCCTCAAGTTCCAGGCCCGCTGGTTTGCGGGCCTTGGGAGGATTTACGGCAATGATCGCGTATCTTCGCGCCGCGCTCGCGGCAGCGTTGGCGGCCGTCTGCGTGGCGGCTTGGCCGGGCCTCGCGAGCGCGGCGGAAAAGCCTTTCCAAAATGCCGATCTGGCCAAGAGCGCGGTCGAGCTCGAGGCGCAGATCAAGGCCGATGCCGGCATGCCGGCCCTGCCGCTCACCCAGTTGCGCCGCAATGCCGATGCCGCCTTTGCCAGGAACGATTTCCGTACCGGCATGGCGGTGTTGAGCCAAATGGCGGCGGCGGCGCCGAACGATGCCGCCACCTGGCTGCGGCTTGCCCGCACCGTCATGGAAATCCGTCCGACGAACGACCAGGAGCGGGCGCTGCTGCTCGGCCGCGCCGCGGCTGCCGCCTATCTCGGTTATCAGCGCGCCACGAGCCGCGACGACGAGGCCGACGGCCTCGTGCTCCTCGGCAACATTTTGACCGTACGGCAGATGTGGCGGCCGGCGCTCGATGCGCTGCGGCTGTCGCTCGAGTTGCGCGAGGTCGCCGACGTGCGCGCGCAATACGAACGCTTGCGCGAGCAGCACGGTTTCCGCGTGCTCGATTACACCATCGATGCCGATACCGCTTCGCCGCGCGCCTGCTTCCAGTTTTCCGAGAGCTTGCCCGCGCGCGTCGACTTCTCGCCGTTCGTGGCGCTCGCCGGC
Organism: Xanthobacteraceae bacterium; assembly: GCA_030038995.1. Lineage (GTDB taxonomy): Bacteria > Pseudomonadota > Alphaproteobacteria > Rhizobiales > Xanthobacteraceae > BOG-931. The sequence continues at coordinate 22,257 of JASHQS010000155.1, read as the reverse complement.
ACCGACAAGCCGGCGCTGGCGGTCGAGGACAAGCAGCTCTGCGTCGAGGGCTTGCAGCACGGCCAGACCTACACGATCACGCTTCGCGCCGGCCTGCCGTCGGTAGTGCACGAGACGCTGTCGAAATCCGTCGATTACGCGATCTACGTGCGCGACCGCCGGCCCGCCGTGCGCTTTTCCTCGACCGCCTACGTGCTGCCGCGCAGCGGGCAGAACGGCATTCCGGTCGTCAGCGTCAACACCCGCGCGGTGGCGATCGAGATTTATCAGGTCAGCGACCGCAATCTGATCGATACGATCGCCGGCGCCGGTTTTTACGGCCGCGGCGATTTCCAGCGCAGCCTTGACCGCTACGACGTCGAGCGCCTGAAGAAGGCGCGCGGCGTGCAGGTGTGGAGCGGCGACATGCAAATCGCGCAGGCGCCGGTCAACGCCGAGGTCACCACCGCCTTTCCGGTCGATCAGGCGGTCGGCGCGCTGAAACCCGGCGCCTATGTGATGGTGGCAGAGCCGCAGGAGCTGAAAAACGCCGACGATGTCGATGCGCTCGCCACCCAATGGTTCATCGTCTCCGATCTCGGGCTGACGGCTTTTTCCGGCAATGACGGCATCCACGTCTTCGTCAACTCGCTGGCGACGACGGCCCCGAAGAGCGGCATCGAGCTGCGGCTGATCTCGCGCGGCAACGAGGTGTTGGCGACGCGGCGCAGCGATGCCGAGGGCCGGGCGCGCTTCGAAGCCGGCCTGGCGAGCGGCGAGGGCGGCGCGGCGCCCGCTTTGCTGGTGGCGAGCGATCCGGCCGGCGACTACGCGTTCCTCGATCTCAAAACGCCGGCCTTCGATCTCACCGACCGCGGCGTCGGCGGCCGGCCGGCGCCGCACGGGCTCGATGCTTTCGTCTATGCCGAGCGCGGCGTCTATCGCTCCGGCGAAACCGCGTACATCACCGCGCTCTTGCGCGACGGGCAGGGCAGGGCGGCGCTCGGCGTGCCGCTGACGCTCGTCGTGCAGCGCCCCGACGGCGTCGAATTCCGCCGCGCGCTCGTCGCCGATCAAGGCGTCGGCGGCTACACTTTGGCGCTGGCGCTGCCGGCCTCGGCGCCGAGCGGCACCTGGCACGTCCAGGCCTTTACCGACCCGAAGCGCCCGGCGGTCGGCGCGACCACGTTCTTGGTCGAGGATTACGTCCCCGACCGCATCGCCTTCGACCTCACCGCGGCGGCGGCAAGCATCGCGCCCAACAATCCGGCGGCGATGAATGTCGCCGGGCGCTTTCTTTACGGCGCGCCGGCTGCCGGCCTGACGCTCGACGGCGACGTGACGATCACGGCCGCCAAAGAGCGGGCCGGTTTTGCCGGCTATCAGTTCGGCCTCGCCGATGAGACGGTGGAAGCGACCAAGCAGTCGCTCCAGGATTTGCCGGCGACGGACGCGGCGGGCAAAGCGAGTTTCTCCGTCGCTCTCGACAAGCTGCCGGCGAGCACGCATCCGCTGCAGGCGGAGATCGCCGTGCGCATGGCGGAGGCCGGCGGCCGCGCCGTCGAACGCACGCTCACGCTGCCGGTTGCGCCAAGCGGCACCATGATCGGCATAAAACCGCTGTTCTCCGGCCGGGCGCTGGCCGATGGCGCCGCTGCGACGTTCGACGTGCTGGCCGTGGCGCCCGACGGCAAGGTTTCGGCGCAGAGCGGGCTGCATTATCAGCTCTTGCGCATCGAGACGCATTATCAGTTCTACAAGCGCGGCGGGCAGTGGAATTACGAGCCGGTAAAGACGACGACCCGCGTCGCCGACGGCGCGTTCGATGTCGCTGCCGACAAGCCGGCGCGGCTGTCGCTGCCGGTGCATTTCGGCCGCTACCGGCTTGAAGTCGCGACCGCCGATCCGAACGGCCCGGTCAGCTCGGTCGATTTCGACGCCGGCTGGTATGTCGAGACCAACGCCGAGACGCCTGACATGCTGGAAGCGGCGCTCGACAAGCCCGACTATCAGCCAGGCGATACCATGACGGTTGCGGTCACCGCGCGCAGCGCCGGCCGGCTCACGCTCAACGTGGTCGGCGATCGGCTATTGGCGAGCCAGAGCATGGACGTCAAAGCCGGCCTCGCCCAGGTCAAGGTGCAGGTCGGCCGCGACTGGGGCACCGGCGCTTATCTGGTCGCGACCTTGCGCCGGCCGCTCGACGCCCCGGCGCAACGGATGCCGGGCCGCGCCATCGGCGTGCAATGGTTTTCCATCGCCCGCGCGGCGAAGACGCTCAATGTCGACTTGCACGCGCCGCCGCTGTTGCGGCCGAACACGACGCTGACGCTTCCGGTCAAGATCACCGGCCTCACCGCCGGCGATCAGGCCCGCCTGGTGGTTGCCGCCGTCGATGTCGGCATTCTCAACCTGACCAATTACAAGCCGCCGGCGCCGGACGATTACTACCTGGGCCAGCGCGCGCTCGCAGCCGACATCCGCGACCTTTACGGCCAATTGATCGACGGCATGCAGGGCGTGCGCGGCCGGATTCGCAGCGGCGGCGACGAGGGTGCGCAGTTGCAGGGCAGCCCGCCCACCGGGCCGCCGGTCGCGCTTTATTCCGGCCTGGTGACGGTCGGACCGGACGGCACGGCGCCGGTGTCGTTCGCTGTGCCGGACTTCAACGGCACGCTGCGCGTCATGGCGGTGGCCTGGAGCAAGGACAAGGTCGGCCACGCCACGGCCGACGTCACCGTGCGCGATCCGGTGGTGCTGACCGCGACGCTGCCGCGCTTCCTGTTGCCCGGCGACCGCTCGACCATCCATCTCGACCTCGACAACGTCGAAGGCGCAGCCGGCGATTACTCGCTCGCCGTCTCGTCGAGCGGTGCCGTGCTTGCCGGCGCGGGCGCCGATCAAAAACTGACGCTGTCCGCCACGGCGCGCGGCGCCATTGTGGTGCCGTTGACCGCGAGCGGCGCCGGCAACGGTGCGGTGCGGGTCAACGTCACCGGTCCGAACGGATTTACGCTGGCGCGCGACTATGCGATCACGGTGCGCGCGCCGGCGCAGATCATCGCACGGCGCACCGTCACGTCGCTGGCGCAGGGCGAAAGCGTGACGCTGTCGCGCGATATGTTCGCCGATCTCGTGCCCGGCACCGGCAGCGTGTCGATCTCGGTCGGCACCTCGACCGCGCTCGACGCTGCGAGCCTGCTCGCCGCGCTCGACCGCTATCCGTACCGCTGCTCGGAGCAGATCACGAGCCGCGCCTTGCCGTTGCTCTATGTCAGCGAGTTGGCCGAACAGGCCCACGTGGCGCTCGACCAAAAAACCGATGAGCGCATCCGCAACGCCATCGCGGCGCTGCTCACGCGCCAGGATGCCACCGGCTCGTTCGGCCTGTGGAGCGTCGGCGGCGACGATCTTTGGCTCGATTCCTACGTCACCGACTTTTTGACGCGCGCCCGCGAGCACAAATTCGCGGTGCCCGACGTGGCGTTCAGACTGGCGCTCGACCGGCTGCGCAACGCGGTGGCGACGAGCAACGATCCGAGCAAGAACGGCGGTGCCGATCTCGCCTACGCGCTCTACGTTTTGGCCCGCAACGGCTTGGCGCCGATCGGCGATCTGCGCTACCTCGCCGACGCCAAGCTCGACGCGCTGGCGACGCCGATCGCCAAGGCGCAGATCGCGGCGGCGCTGGCGCTGACCGGCGACCGCGTGCGCGCCGAGCGCGTCTACGCGGCGGCGCTCGCCGCCTTTGCGCCGCAGCCGGGTTCTTCCGCAGAGCGCGAGGGCCGCCAGGATTACGGCTCGACCTTGCGCGATGCCGCGGCGCTGCTCACGCTCGCTGTAGAAGGCGGCGCTGGCGCGGCCACGGTGCAGGGCGCGGTGCAGCGCGTCGATGCCGCGCGCGCGTCGCTGCGCCCGACCTCGACGCAGGAAGACTCCTGGCTGTTGCTCGCCGCAAGCGCACTGGCCAAGGACGCCGGCAAAATCTCGCTCGCCGTCGGCGGTGAGACCGTCACCCGGCCGCTTTACCGCACCATCGCTGCCGACGCGCTCAGCGAACCGCTGCGCGTCACCAATACCGGCGCCGATGCGGTCAAGGCCGTCGTCACCGTCACCGGCGCGCCGCTCACCCCCGAGCCCGCCACCGCGCACGGCTTCAAGATCGAGCGGCAGACCTACACCATGGGCGGCGATCCGGTCGATGCGACACAGGTCAAGCAGAACACCCGCCTCGTCGTGGTGCTGAAAGTCACCGAGGCGCAGCCGCAATTCGGCAGGATCATCGTCGCCGATTATCTGCCGGCGGGCTTCGAGATCGACAATCCGCATCTCGTCTCGTCGGGCGACACCGGCACGCTGCCCTGGATCACCGATGCGGCGGAGCCGGTCAACGCCGAATTCCGCGACGACCGTTTCACCGCGGCGTTCGATCGCAAGAGCGGCGACCCGGCGGTGTTCACCGTCGCCTACGTGGTGCGCGCCGTCGCGCTCGGCAAATACGTGCGCCCGCAGGCGAGCGTCGAAGACATGTACCGCCCCGACCGCTTCGGCCGCAGCGACAGCGGCACAGTCGAGGTGGTGGCGGGCAAGTAAACCGTGAGCGAAAAGGGCGCAGCGAACAACGCCGTCTCCGCCGTTGCGGCGGAGGGCGGCACCGCTCAGGCTGTAAGCCGCGCGCCGTCTTCGGCAAGCATCGCCCGCAAGGCGGAAGAGAACGGTCGGCGGACGTGGTGCGCGCGCTGTGTGGCTATCAGCGCCGCCCTATTCATCGGCATCGCGGCGCTGTTCGGCTCCGCTTGGTGGATCGCTTCGCTCGGGCCGGTGCCGCTCGGCAAGGACTTGCAGTTTTCCGCAACCGTGCTCGACCGCGACGGCCGGCTGCTGCGCGCCTATGCGACGAGCGACGGCCGCTGGCGGCTGCCGGCGCGGGTCGCCGACGTCGATCCGCGTTTTTTCGACGTGCTGTTCGCCTACGAGGACAAGCGCTTTCGCAGCCATCACGGCGTCGATCCGCTGGCGCTGATGCGGGCGGTATGGCAGCTCGTCACGAGCGGGCGCATCCGGTCCGGCGGCTCGACGCTGACCATGCAGGTGGCGCGGCTCTTGGAGCCGCGCCGGAGCCGCACCTTGGCGGCAAAACTTCGCCAGATGGTCCGCGCCATCGAGCTCGAGCGCGCGCTGTCGAAAGACCAGATCCTTTCGCTTTATCTCGAGCTGGCGCCGTACGGCGGCAACATCGAGGGCATCCGTGCGGCTTCGCTCGCCTATTTCGGCAAGGAGCCGCGGCACTTGACGCTCGGCCAGGCGGCGCTGCTGGTGGCGCTGCCGCAATCGCCCGAGCTGCGCCGCCCCGACCGTTGGCCGGAAGCGGCGCGCATCGCCAGGGACCGCGTGCTCGATCGCTTTGCCGCCACCGGCAAGGTGTCGGCCGACGACATTGCCCGCGCCAAGGCCGAGCCGGTGCCGACGGCGCGGCGGCCGATGCCGCTCGTGGCGCCGCATGCCGCCGATCGTGCCATTATCGAAACGCCGACCATCCATGAGATTCGGCTGACCATCGACGCCGACCTGCAAAAAAATCTGGAGCAGCTCGCGCGCGAGCGCGCACAAAACCTCGTGCAAACGCTCGGGCCGAACATTTCGCTGGCGATCATGGTCGTGGATAACGCCAGCGGCGAAATTTTGGCCCGCGTCGGCTCGCCGGCCTATTTCGACGAACGGCGCGCCGGCGAGATCGACATGACCCAGGCGCTGCGCTCGCCGGGCTCGACGCTCAAGCCGTTCATCTACGGGCTCGGCTTCGAGGACGGCTTCATTCACCCGCAGACGTTGATCGATGACCGGCCGGAGCGCTACGGCGGCTACGCGCCGCGCGATTTCAATTTCACCTTTGCAGGTACCGTCACGGTCGCCGAGGCCTTGCAGCAATCGCTCAATATGCCGGCCATCGCGGTGCTCGACCGCGTCGGAGCGAGCCGGCTCGTGGCGCGGCTCGCCCAGGCCGGCGCGGCGCTCGTTCTGCCCGAAGGCCAAGCGCCGGGACTTGCCGTCGGGCTCGGCGGCGTCGGCACGAAACTCTCCGACCTGGTGATGCTCTATGCCGGCCTGGCGCGACTCGGCACGGTGCTGCCGCTGCGCGAACGGTACGACACGCCGGCGTCGCAGCCGCGCCGGCTGATGGCGGCGGTGCCGGCGTGGTACGTCAGCAACGTGCTGCTCGGCGCGCCGCCGCCCGACAACGGCGTTGCCGGAAAGATCGCGTTCAAGACCGGGACCAGCTACGGCTATCGCGATGCCTGGTCGGTCGGCTTCGACGGCAAGCACACGATCGGCGTCTGGGTCGGCCGCCCGGACGGTGCGCCGGTGCCGGGCCTGATCGGACGCGAGGCCGCGGCGCCGATCCTGTTCGATGCTTTTGCCCGGCTCGGGCCGCCGCTAGCGCTGCCGCGGCCTCCGCCGGGCGTGCTCATGACGTCGAATGCCAAGCTGCCGCCGCCGTTGCGGCGCTTCCGGCCCGGCGCCATTGCCACCGCTGCGTCGCAAACAGCGCTGCACATCCTTTTTCCGCCCAATGGCGCGCTGCTCGATCTATCGATGACCGACGGTAAGCCCGACCCAATCCCGCTGAAAATAACCGGCGCCGTTGCGCCGCTGACGATTTTCGTCAACGGCGTCCCGGCTTTGCGGCAGCAGCGCGGTGAGGTGTTTTTCACGCCGGACGGCCCCGGCTTCTCGCGGGTGACGGTGATCGACGGCACCGGCGCCACCGACAGCGTCATGGTGCGGATCGCCGACGGCGCATCGGCCAACGCCGTGGTGCGGACTTTCCACGGCGACACGCGATGAGCGTGTCGCAATGCCGCCGCGCCGGGCGACGCTTTCCCGGCATCGTCGTTTTCACTATTGTCCGCCTGCATGCTTGACCGCGGACAAATTCCAGCCGTCGCCGCGAGCGAAGCGGCGCAGCGATCGCCGCGGCCGTCCGGCCGTTGAGCGGCACTCGGGTGGACACGATGAAGCCGCTGGATGATGCGCCGCCGCCGCTACCGTCGCGGCCGGCTTCGCTTTCCGGCCGCGACGTGCCGGTCAATCTGGCGCAGTGGTGCGTTGCGCTGGCGCGGCCTTCGCGCGCGCCAGTTCCGCCGTTCCCGAAAGGCGCCGTCGCCGGCATCGTCATCATGCTGGGCGCGGTCGTCGCCGCGATGTTTCTGCTCGATGCCCCGGCTGTCGAATGGGCGCGCCATCTGCCGCGCGGCGTGGTCGACGCCTTCGAGCAGATAACCAATGCCGGCCTTTCCGGCTGGTATCTCGTTCCATCCGGCGTCATCGTTCTGTTGCTGGCGGCGCTGGCTTCGCCGGCCCTGCCGCGGTTCACCCGGGGCGTGCTCGCCGCGCTCGCCGCGCGCTGCGGCTTTTTCTTCCTCGCGATCGGCGTGCCCGGCCTCGTCACCACGTTCTTCAAACACGTGCTGGGGCGCGCGCGGCCCTACGTGGAACCGGCGGGCCATCCCTTCACCTTCATCGGCTTCAGCTTGGACTCGAATTACGCGAGCCTGCCGTCCGGCCACGGCACGACGGCCGCCTCGGTCGCGGTCGCGATCGGCGCGCTGTTCCCGCGCACGCGCTGGATCATGTGGCTCTACGTGCTGACCATCATGTTCAGCCGCATCGTGCTGATGTCGCATCATCCGAGCGACGTGTTCGCCGGCGCCCTGGTCGGCGCGCTGTTTGCGGCCCTGGTTCGCCGCTGGTTTGCGGCGCGGTGCCTGGTCTTTTCGCCGCGCGATCTTTCGCCTTTTCCGGGCCCCTCGCTGCGGCGGATCGGCGCCGCGTTGCGGCGCGCGTTCGGCTCATAAGACTTTGGCGGATGCGTTGAGGGCCGCCATCCTTCACGCATGCGCCGCCGCCGCCATTGCGGCAAAGCCGCGCTCGAGATCGGCGAGCAAATCTTCGACCGCCTCGAGCCCGATGTGAAAGCGCACGGTGGGCCCGCCAGGTTGCCAGCGCGTCGCGGTGCGCAGCGGCGCGCAGTCGAACGGGATCGCCAGGCTCTCGTAGCCGCCCCACGAGGCGCCGATGCCGAACAGTTCGAGCGTGTCGAGGAACGCATAGACCGCCTGCTGCGGCACCGGCTTGAGCACGATGCTGAACAGTCCGCTGGCGCCGGTGAAATCGCGTTTCCAGATGGCGTGGCCGGGATGGCCGGGCAACGCCGGATGCAACAGGCGCAAGACTTCCGGGCGTTGCTCGAGCCAGCGCGCCACGGCGAGACCCGAGCGATAATGGCGTTCGAGCCGCACCGCGAGCGTGCGCAGGCCGCGCAGCCCGAGATAGACGTCGTCGGGACCTTCGCACAATCCGGTGAAGCGCACGGTGTTTTTCAACGCCGTCGCGGTGGCGGCGTTCGCCGACACGGTGCCGAGCATGACGTCGGAATGGCCGCCGATATATTTGGTGCCGGCCTGGATCGCGAGATCGACGCCGTGGTCGAGCGGACGGAAATAGAGCGGCGTCGCCCAGGTGTTGTCCATCAGCACGAGCGCGCCCTTTTTGTGCGCCGCGCCGGCGATGGCGGGCACGTCCTGCATCTCGAAGCTGAGCGAGCCGGGAGCTTCCAGATAAACCGCGCGGGTATTGTCGCGAACTTGCTCGGCAATGGACGCGCCGGCGAGTGGATCGTAATAGGTCGTGGTGACGCCGAGCCGCGCGAGAATCTTCTCGCAGAAATGCCGCGTCGGGCCATAGGCGCTGTCGGTCACCAGCAAATGGTCGCCGGCGTGCAGCACCGCGATGAGCGCGGTCGAGATCGCCGCAAGCCCCGAGGGCAACAGCGCCACGCCGGCGCATTGCGGCCCTTCCAGTTCGGCGAGCGCGGTCTCGAGGGCTTCGGTGGTCGGCGTGCCGCGCCGGCCGTACTGATAGCGGGCGCGGTGCGCGAGATAATCCTCGGCGCTCGGATAGAGCACGGTCGAGGCGTGATAAACCGGCGGATTGACGAAGCCGTGATACGACCGCGGGTCGCGCCCGGCCGTGACCAGGCTCGTATCCGGCCGGCGCCGCGGCCGGGATTTTTTCTCGCTGCTGTCGTTCATGCCGGCCCTCGTCCGTCAACGGCGCGGCGTTTTGCGGCCGCTCGATTGCATTACCTCCGAGATCGCGTGCCGCCGTCAACCCCTTGACCTTGTGGTGCCGCCGTTCTCAGATGACGCGCGGCTTGTCCTGAAAGGTGCGGTCATGAAACGTATAGCCACGGCACTGTCGATTGCCATGCTGCTTGCGTTTTTTGCGCAGACTGCATGGGCGCAAACGCTGCAGACCGTCAAGCAGCGCGGCCAACTGATCTGCGGCGCCAACGGCACGTTGGCCGGCTTCGGTCTGCCGGATCCGCAGGGCCACTGGACCGGGTTCGACGTCGATTTTTGCCGCGCCATCGCCGCGGCGATCTTCAACGACCCGAGCAAGGTCAAGTTCGTGCCGCTGACCCCGGCCAACCGTTTCACCGCGCTGCAATCGGGCGAGGTCGACGTGCTGTCCCGCAATACCACCTGGACGATGTCGCGCGACACCACGCTGGGGCTCGATTTCGCCGCGGTGACGTTTTTCGACGGCCAGGGCTTCATGGTGCACAAGTCGCTCAAGGTCAGTTCGGCGCTCGAATTGAACGGTGCCTCGGTCTGCGTGCAGCAGGGCACGACCACCGAGCTTAACCTCGCCGACTACTTCCGCTCCCATCACATGGCGCTCAAGACCGTGACCTTCGCCACCGCCGACGAGGCGATCAAAGCCTACGATTCCGGGCGCTGCGACTCCTACACCACCGACTCCTCCGGCCTCCACGGCGAGCGGCTGCGGCTCACCAACCCGAACGACAACATCGTGCTGCCGGAAATCATCTCGAAAGAGCCGCTCGCCCCGGCGGTGCGCCAGGGCGACGATAGCTGGGAAGACCTCGTGCGCTGGACCCATTACGCCATGCTCGACGCCGAGGAGCTCGGCGTCACCAAGAGCAACGTCGACGACGAGCTGAAATCGGCCAATCCGGAAATCCGGCGGCTGCTCGGCGTCGAGGGCCAGTTCGGCCAGTCGCTCGGACTGACCAACGATTGGGCCTACCGCATCATCAAATATATCGGCAATTACGGCGAGAGTTTCGACCGCAATGTCGGGGAGGGCTCGCCGCTGAAGATCGCGCGCGGGCTCAACGCGCTGTGGACCAAGGGCGGCCTGCAGTACGGGCTGCCGATCCGCTGAGCGGCAAGCCGGTGCGCGCCGGGCGCATCGCGCTGCAGGCGCTTTTGGCCGTCATCGTCGGCGGCCTCATCTACGGCGCCTTCATCAACGCCGCGGACAATCTGGCGCGCGCCCATATCTCCTCGGGCTTCGGCTTCTGGAACAATTCGGCCGGATTCGACATCAGCCAAACGCTCATTCCGTATTCGGCGGGCATTTCGACCTTCGGCCGCGCGTTCTGGGTCGGGTTGCTCAATACGCTGCTGGTCGCCGCGCTCGGCGTCGTGCTGGCGACGCTGTTGGGCTTCACCATCGGCGTTGCCCGGCTGTCGCGCAACTGGCTCGTGGCGCGGCTCGCCGGCGGTTATGTCGAATTGATCCGCAACGTCCCGCTCCTCCTGCAACTTCTGTTCTGGTACAACGCGGTGCTGAAATCGCTGCCGGAATTGCGCGACAGCATCGTGCTGCCGCTGGGCGGCTTTCTCAACAATCGCGGCTTGTTCTTGCCGCGGCCGGTGTTTGCGCCAGGCTTTGGCGCGGTCGGTGCGGCGCTGTTCGTCGGCATTCTCGCAGCGATCGTGCTCCATGTATGGGCGCGCCGCCGCCGCGAGCGCACCGCCGCGCCGATCCCGGTCGGCTGGTGGATGGCGGCGTTGATCGTCGGCCTTCCGCTTGCCGGCTTCGCGCTTGCCGGCTTTCCGGTCGCGTTCGAATGGCCGCAGATGAGCCGCTTCAACGTCATCGGCGGGCTGGAAATCCTCCCCGAATTCGCCGCGCTCGTGCTGGCGCTGTCCGTCTATACCGCAGCGTTCATTGCCGAGGTGGTGCGCGCCGGCATTCTGGCGGTGGCGCCGGGCCAGACCGAGGCGGCGCAGGCGCTCGGCCTTCGCTCCGGCGCGACGCTGCGGCTCATCGTGGTGCCGCAGGCCATGCGCGTGATCGTGCCGCCGTTGACCAGCCAATATCTCAATCTCACCAAAAACTCCTCGCTCGCCGTCGCCATCGGCTATCCGGACCTGGTGCAGGTCTTTGCCGGTTCGGTGCTCAACATCACCGGCCAGGCCGTCGAGGTGATCGCCATTACGATGGCGGTCTACCTCACGATCAGTCTGGTTACGTCGCTGTTGATGAATCTTTACGCGCGGATGACCGCCATCGTGGAGCGCTGACCATGGCCGCGATCGCCGATACGCCTGTTCTTTACGTGCGCACGGCGCCGGCCGCAAAGCTGCCGCCGCCGGCCGCCGGTTCCGGCTTTATCGGCTGGCTCCGCGTAAATCTGTTCGCGACGCCGGGCAACGCGATCCTCACGCTCGCCTGCGTGGCGTTGATCGCGTGGGCCGTGCCGCCGCTTATACGTTTCCTCTTCATCGACGCGGTGTGGTCGGGACCCAATCGCGAGGTCTGCCTTGCCTCGCCCGCACACCCGGAACCGGGCGCTTGCTGGGCCTTTGTGCGCGTGTGGCTCTCGTATTTCCTCTACGGCTTCTATCCGATCGCCGAACGCTGGCGGGTCGACGTGTTCTTTGCCGCCTTGGCGCTCGGCATCGCCTGGCTCGGCTCGATCTCGGCGCCGCGCCGCGACCTCGGCGCGGTCTATTTCTTTATCGTCCTGCCGGTGCTGTCGTTCGTGTTGCTCTACGGCTTGCCGGCGATCGGCCTTGCCGCGGTGCCGACCAATCTGTGGGGCGGCGTGCTGGTGACGATCGTGGTGGCGGCGGTCGGCATCGTCGCCTCGTTGCCGATCGGCATCCTGCTGGCGCTCGGCCGGCGCTCCGAGCTTCCGGTCGTGCGCTGGTTGGCCATCGGCTTTATCGAGTTCGTCCGCGGCGTGCCGCTGATCACGGTGCTGTTCATGGCGAGCGTGATGCTGCCGCTGTTCGTGCCGCAGCGGCTCGAGCCCGACAAGCTTTTGCGGGCGCTGATCGGCGTCGCCCTGTTCGCCTCGGCCTATATGGCGGAGGTCGTGCGCGGCGGCCTCGCCGGGGTGCCGCGCGGCCAATACGAGGCGGCCCGCGCGCTGGCGTTGACCTATTGGCGCATGATGGGGCTCGTCATCCTGCCGCAAGCGCTGCAAGTGACGCTGCCGAATATCGTCAACACCTTCATCGGCCTGTTCAAGGACACAACGCTGGTCTTCGTCGTCGGCATTTTCGATTTGCTGCGCACCATCGAGGCGGCGCGCGGCGATCCGAAATGGGCGACGCCGGTGACCGCCGGCACCGGCTATGCCTTCGCCGCATTGTTCTACTTTATTTTCTGCTACGGCATGTCGCGTTACGCGCGCGGCGTCGAGGCGCGATTGTCGCGCGGCGGCCGGCGCTGAAAGGATCTGGGCATGGCGAGGCAAAAGCCGGATCCGGCTGCGGCAAAACCGGCCCGCGCCGGCGCGGCCGTGGCGATGACCGGCCTGCACAAGTGGTACGGCGAGTTTCACGTGCTGCGCGACATCAACCTTGCGGTCGGCCGCGGCGAGCGCATCGTCATTTGCGGCCCGTCCGGCGGCGGCAAGTCGACGCTGTTGCGCTGCGTCAACCGCCTCGAAGACTGGCAGCGCGGCAGCGTCGTGGTCGACGGCGTCGAGCTGACCGCTGATCCCAAGACAATCCTCGCCGTGCGCCGCAACGTCGGCATGGTGTTCCAGCAATTCAATCTGTTCCCGCACCTGACGGTTCTGGAAAACTGCACCTTGGCGCCGATCTGGGTGCGCCGCATGGCGAAAAAGCAAGCCGAGGAGCTGGCGATGCGCTTTCTGGCGCGGGTGAAGATTCCCGAGCAGGCGCACAAATATCCGGCGCGCCTGTCGGGCGGCCAGCAGCAGCGCGTGGCGATCGCGCGCGCATTGTGCATGAGCCCCAACATCATGCTGTTCGACGAGCCGACCTCGGCGCTCGATCCGGAAATGGTCAAGGAGGTCCTCGACACCATGGTCGAGCTCGCCGCCGACGGCATCACCATGCTGGTGGTCTCCCACGAAATGGGCTTTGCCCGCCAGGTCGCCGACCGGGTAATCTTCATGGACGACGGACAGATCGTCGAAGTCAACGCGCCGAAGCAATTTTTTGCAGCGCCGCAGCACGAACGTACCCGTTTGTTCCTGCAGCAGGTGCTGCGTTAACGCGCGGCGGCGCCGCGGCGGCGGAACGACCGAAAACCGTTAATCTTTGAGTCTGTGTCGAAGATTACAAAACTGTAATGCGCAATCCGGGTATAGTTCGTCATTCCGGGGCCGAGCGAAGCGAGGAACCCGGAATCCATAACCCCAGCGCAGGGCTTATGGATTCCGGACTCGCCGCTTTCGCGGCGATCCGGAATGACGAGGAATCAATCATCCGAATTCCGCATAATCCGCAAGGCGCGCACGTGACCAAACTTTAACTTGAGTTGCGCCGGCGCGGCGCCTTTAGTTCCGGCAACAAGACACCGTGGAGGAGCACATGCTCAAGACCGTTATTGCCGCGACGGCGGTCCTTGCCATCGCCGGCTCTTCGATCGTGTATGCGCAGCACCGGTTCGACGAGCACGACGGCTACGGCCATTCTTGGGGTCCGCCTTGGGGCCCGCGCGCCGCACGGTGGCACCGGCCGAGTGCCGAGGATATGGCGGCGTTCACCGATGCGCGCATTGCCGCGCTCAAGGCCGGGCTCGAATTGACGCCCGATCAGGCCAAGAACTGGCCGCCGTTCGAGCAGGCGCTGCGCGCGGCGGCGCAGCTACGCATCGCGCGCCTGCAGGCCCGGCAGGCCGCAATGCAGCAGCGCGAAAATGCACAACCGCAACAGGGGCAGGCGGCGCCGCAGCAAGGCCAAGCCGCAGCCCCAGCCGCAGCGCCAACTCCAACCCCGGCGAACCCGTTCGACCGGCTGGGGCGTCGCGCCGATGCCCTGTCCAAGGCCGGCGCCACGCTCAAGAAGGTCGCCGATACCGGCGCGCCGCTCTATCAGAGCTTGACCGATGCGCAGAAGGCGCGGTTCTCCCGGCTGGCGCACATGTTGCGGCCGCACTTCCGCCGCTTCGCCTTCAACGAGCGTGGCGGCGGCCGTCCGGGCGGCCACTGGTTCCGCCGCGACGGCGATTTTGGGCCGGGACATCACCGGTTCGGCCCGAACGGTCCGGGCGGCGGCGGTCCAGACTCGCAGCTCTGATCGTTCGATTTCCCCCGGCGTCCGCTGAATTTTCGCCTCCCCGCAGCGGGCGTCAAAACGGAAGCCGCAGGAGTTTTGCTCTTGCGGCTTTCGTCTGTGTGCGGCGGCGCGAACCTGGAGCATTTCCCACGAGATTGCAGTGAGGCGCGAGCGTGGACGATGGGGAGTCACCTCGCCGCCCCCACCCCTGACCCCTCCCCACAAGGGGGAGGGGGGACGCGCTGAGCATCGGCTCCTTTGTGCCTCAACTCGAACGCAACATGCTGAGCATTTCCCGACGATGTTGAATCATCATTGCGAGCGAAGCGGTCATTAGTCCTACTGCGTCGGAAAGCGCGACGCGCGTTATAGCGCCCTCTCCCCTTGCGGGAGAGGGCGCCGCAAGACGCGCAACAAACTCGGCTCGGTGAGGGGTTGCGGCCACGACCCTCACCCGCTTTTGTTGTTGAACCGCCGAGTTGCCCTCTCCCGCAAGGGGCGAGGGCAGGTCCATGACCGCCGCGTTTCCGGCAGCGCCTGTAGTGCGGGAAAGCGATGTGGCGGTCCATATTTACACCGAGATTTACACCGAGCAACCCGGCTACGCTCGCTACGCAAGCTACGGCGTGGCTTGGTCACGCCGAAGCGTCGCCCCCCGATGACCGGTTCAGGACTTGTTCAGAACTTGCGCGCCGGCAGCTTGGGATCGCGCACCTTGCGGGCGCTTTCGCCGCCGCTGACTGGCAGGCCGTCGGGGTCGAGCAGGCCCACCTGCACCAGCACCCCGGCCTGATCCCAATAGACGTGCTCGTGCGAGATCTTGCCGCCCCTGAAGCCGACGACGACGCAGAACGCGACCTCGACCGGCTTGCCGGTCGGCGCGACGCCGGGCAGCAGCCAATCCATCGCCATGGTGTGGGTGAAGCTCATGACCAGCTCCTCGACGAGGGCGGTCTCGCCCACGGTGCGCGACATGCTGGTCATCTTGACATCCGGCGGAAAGAACCGGCCCACGAGATGATCGCGATAGAAGGCGCGCACGCCGTCGCGCCCGACGCCGCCGGCCATGGTCGGCACGTGATTGAGATGCGGGTTGTCGCTCATCGTGGCCATGGTCGTGTCCAGGTCGCCGGTGATTTCGGCATTGACGTGCTTCTGAAACAATTCGACCATCTCGTGCGGTGTCATCGCCATCCCCAGGCTTGGAACAAGGCACCATACCAGATAGGCACGCAGTTAAGCGGATTTTCAGGCGCGCAAGCATTCTGTAACAGCGAGCGCAGCGCGTAGCGCATAGGGCGGATTAGCGTAGCGTAATCCGCCAATGGGGTCGCGTTACGGCGGATTACGCTTCGCTAATCCGCCCTACGTACGTGCTGCCACAATTCGAAAATGTCCGCACTTTCCTCACCTTGGCTGAAAAAATGCGAATCATGGCGGTGCCGCATGTGTCATCGCCCGCGAACGGCGTTGCGCCGACCTCAGCCGCGTTCGACCGGAAGGTCCGGACGCGAACCCCATTCCGACCACGAGCCGTCGTACAGCCGCTTCGGCGGCCGGCCGATGGATTCGAGCGCCAAACTCAGAATCGCCGCGGTCACGCCCGAGCCGCACGAGGTGATGATCGGCTTGTCGAGATCGACGCCGGCCGCGGTGAACGCCGCTTCGATGCGCTCGCGCGACACGAGCCGGCCGTTTTCCACCACGCGGTCGTACGGCACGTTGGACGCGCCGGGCATGTGGCCGGAGCGCAGGCCCGGCCGCGGCTCCGGCGCCCTGCCGGCGAAGCGCTCGGCCGAGCGGGCGTCGACGATTTGCATGCTGCGGTCGGCGAGCGCCAGCCGCACGTCGGCCAGCATGGCGACCGCATCGACGTTCATCTCGGCATGGAAGCGCTGCGCCGGCCGCTTGGTCTCGCCGGTCTCCAGCGGCCGGCCTTCAGTCTTCCATTTCGGCAGACCGCCGTCGAGAATGAAGACGTTTTGCGTGCCGAACACGCGGAACGTCCACCACACCCGCGCCGCCGAATAGAGGCCGACGCTGTCATAAACCACGACGGTGTCGTCGTTACCGATGCCGAGCGTGCCGACCGCTTCGCCGAATTGATTGGCGCCGGGCAGCATGTGCGGCAGCTCGGTCGAATGATCGCACACGGTCTCTATGTCGAAAAACACCGCGCCCGGGAGGTGGCCGCTCAAGTATTCGGCATGGGCATCGCGCTTCTGCGTCGGCAGGAAATACGACCCATCGACGGCGATCACGTCGCGGTCGCGCAGGTGCTGCGCCAGCCAATCGGTCGATTTGAGCCAGCGGTTCGGCGGCAGCGGGGCAGGGTTTGGATCGGTTCGCAGCATGGCTCTCGCCCATCGGCGCGCGTAAAACTGACAGGTCAACGTCGGCGCCGCGGCCAAGTTCTTCGCGCCAAGCCGGGCCGCGCGTTTTTCGCCGCGTTACTCGTAAGGAACCCTGATATCCGGCCGGCGCTCGAGCCAGGCCGGCACCGGCAGCCCTTTTTGGCGCAGGAACACCGGATTGAACAGCTTCGACTGGTAGCGCGTGCCATAGTCGGCGAGCACGGTTACGATCGTGTGTCCGGGGCCGAGCTCCTTGGCCAGGCGCACCGCGCCGGCGACGTTGATGCCCGACGAGCCGCCGAGGCAAAGACCCTCATGCTCCAGCAGATCGAAAATGATCGGCACCGCCTCCGTGTCCGCAATGAGATAGGGCCGCTCGACCTTCAGCCCATCGATGATCGGGGTCACGCGGCCGAGCCCGATACCTTCGGTGATCGAATTGCCCGGCGACACCTTGGCGGCGCCGTGCGCAAACAGCTCATACATGGCCGCGCCATGCGGATCGGCGCAACCGATCGCCACGTGCTTTTTCTTCTCGCGCAGATATTGCGCCACGCCGGCAAGCGTGCCGCCGGTCCCGATCGCGCAGATGAAGCCATCGACCTTGCCGTCCGTCTGCTGCCAGATTTCCGGCCCGGTGGTCAGGTAGTGCGCCAGCCGATTGTCGAGATTGTTCCATTGATCGGCATAGAGCACGCCGTTCGGCTCGCGCTCACGCAATTGTTCGGCCAGGCGCCGCGCGACGTGCTGATAATTGTTGGGATTGCTGTACGGCACCGCCGGCACTTCGATGAGCTCGGCGCCCGCGAGCCGCAGCATGTCTTTCTTTTCCTCGCTTTGCGTGTTGGGGATGACGATGAGCGTGCGGTAGCCGCGCGCATTGGCGACCAGCGCCAGGCCGATCCCGGTATTGCCGGCGGTACCTTCGACGACAAGGCCGCCCGGCCGGATCTCGCCGCGTTTCTCCGCTTCGAGGATGATCTGGCGGGCCGTCCGGTCCTTGACCGACTGGCCCGGATTCATGAACTCGGCCTTGCCCAGAACGGTGCAGCCGGTCGCGGCCGAAACGCGTTCGAGCCGGATCAACGGCGTATTGCCGATGGCCTCGACTATTCCGTTATATGTCTGCATGAACGTCGCATCCGCCGGCCGCGACCCTAAATGACCCGATCCCGCGAAACAAGGCAGGGCCGGCCCGCGCGCAAGGACGGCCTTTGCCCGAGCCCGGTCCCGATCCGGGACAGATCGAAACAATTGGCTTTTCCGGCGCAAGATCAGCGAAACCATGGCGCGCGGCGACAAGCTCGCCGGCGCTTCCATTCACCTCTTGTTTGCGGGCGGTACGCTACGCGGACGCGGCGGGTTTTTTAGGCGGCGGCGCTTTTTGCTCATCCGGTCGAAACGATGAATCTCGACGTCAATACCTTATTTCTCGTCACGATCTACGTGGAAGCGATTTTGGGGCTGTTGCTGCTGTTCGCCTGGGCGCAGAACACGGCGATCACGGCGGTGGCGTGGTGGGGCTTTGCCGATCTGTTGCGTGCCGCCTCGGTGGTCCTGTTCGGGCTGTACGGTTCGGCCCCCGACGTCGTTTCGATCGACATCGCCAACGCGCTGTTGTTCACCGCGTTTGCCCTGACCTGGACCGGCGCGCGGGTGTTCGATCATCTGCGGCCGCAACCGTTGTTGTTGTTCGCCGGCGCGGCGCTGTGGCTCGTCATCTGCCGCATGCCGCTCGTCGCCGACTCGTTCAATGTCCGCGTGCTCGTCGGTTCCGGCATCATCGCCGCCTATACCTGGGCCACCGCGTACGAGTTCTGGCGCGGCCGCGGCGAGCCTCTGGTGTCGCGCTGGCCGGCGATTTTCATGCTGTTCGCCCACGGCTCGCTCTACCTGTTGCGCACGCCGTTCGGCGCCATGCTGCCGTGGTCGCCGGCCGGCAACGAGCTGTTCGAGAGCGTTTGGCTCACGGTGCTCAGCTTCGAGGCGCTGTTGTTCACCATCGCCATCGCCTTCATCCTCTTGGCCATGGCCAAGGAGCGCACCGAGTACCGGCACAGGACCGCGGCGCTCGTCGATCCGTTGACCGGCGTCGCCAACCGCCGCGCCTTCCTGCAGGACGGCGCGGCGCAGCTCAAGCATCAAGCGGCCGATCCGCGGCCGATCGCGGTGATGCTGCTCGATCTCGACAATTTCAAATCGATCAACGACCGTTTCGGCCATGCCGCCGGCGACCGGGTGCTGCGGCTGTTCGCCCAGGTGGCCAGTCGCTGCATGCGGCGCAAGGATGTGTT
Organism: Xanthobacteraceae bacterium; assembly: GCA_030038995.1. Taxonomy (GTDB): domain Bacteria; phylum Pseudomonadota; class Alphaproteobacteria; order Rhizobiales; family Xanthobacteraceae; genus BOG-931. Next base: position 3,276 of record JASHQS010000155.1, on the reverse strand, counting down.
CGGCCGGCTCGGCGGCGAGGAATTCGCCGCCCTGTTGTTCGACGTTGCGCGCGACCGCGCGATCGCGGTTGCCGAAGAGATCCGCGCCAACTTTGCGGCGGCGAGCAGCGAGGCCGACGGCCGGCCGGTCGTCGCTACGGTCAGCATCGGCATCGTCATCAGTCACGATGCCGGCCGCGACCTTGCCGCTTCATTGGCGCAGGCCGACCACGCGCTCTACCGCGCCAAGGACAACGGCCGCAATCGCATCGAGACCGCCTCGATCGAACGCGTTGTCGATCGCGCCAGGCGCGCCGCCGCCGGCGAAGACCCGATCAAGGCGCTCGGCGCCAGGGGCGGCGGCAAAATCCGCCGCTTAAACGCAATACTGCTCCGTCATTTCACCTCGGCGGGCGTTGCCGTTCCCGGGCCCTCGCCGACGATCAGCAACACCGCGTCCTCGTCCTTGGCACCGTCGAAGTGAACGTGCCGGCCGTAATGGGTCACGAACGTGCCTACCGGCATCGGCACGGTGGCGTTGGGATCGAACCTGGTGCCGGTGCCGACCCACCAGGTGCCCTTGAGCACGGTGATGAAACGATCGTGCGGATGAAAATGCGGATGGCTGAAGTGGTTGCCCGCGAGCCATTTGACCATCTGCACGTAGAGCCCTTGCTTGGACGGATCGCCGACAAGTACCGCGTTCTGCGCGCCGGCCGGGCTTGGCGGCGACCATTTGATCTGATCGGGCAGCTTGTAGGTGACGGCCGCCTGATCGAGCGTGGCGGCGCGGGCGAGCCCGCCGGAGAGAACGAACGCCGAAAACGACAGCAGGCCGAGTTGGCGGCGCGACAATGGCGACATGAAATCCTCCTCAAGATGCAGCGCTGCGGCACGTCGGCATGAAGCTATCGTGCCGCGCCGGCGAATGCGAGGTAGCAGGCTCGCCGCCGCCCGGCACAGCCGTCGTTGCGCCGCGATTGCAGTCCGCGACGATCCGGTATTAGGGTCAAAACGCGTTAAGCCGTCGGCAACGAGCGTGAAATGCAGCGCAGCAGCGATCGGATCCTCACCACCCATGTCGGCAGCCTGATCCGTCCGCCGGCGCTGCAGCAGTTTTTGCGCGCCAAACAGGCCGGCGAGCCGTACGACGAGACGGCCTATGGCAAGTGCCTGAAGCAATCGGTCGCCGAAGCCGTGCACCAGCAGGCCGAGGTCGGCGTCGACGTCGTCTCCGACGGCGAATTCGGCAAATCGATCTCGTGGTCGCAATACGTGCTCGAGCGGTTGGACGGTTTCGAGCGGCGGCCGATCAAGCCGGGGGCCAAAAATCCGTTCACGAGCGGGGTGGACCGCCAAAAATTCGCCGAGTTCTACGCCGAGCTCGACGCCCGCGAAGGCGTGGCGACCACGCTCGAAGCGGTCTGCGTCGGTCCGATCAGCTATACCGGGCAGGCGGAGCTCAAGCGCGACATCGACAATTTCAAAGCGGCGCTCGACGACGTGAAGGTCGAGCAGGCGTTCCTGCCGGTCGCCGCGCCGGCGAGCGTCATTCCCGATCGCAAGAACGAGTACTACAAAACCGACGAGGAGCTGATCCGCGCCATCGGTGCGGCGATGCGCAGCGAATACCGCGCCATCATCGATGCCGGTTTTTTGCTGCAGCTCGACGATGCGCGCGCCGCCGTCACCTACGACCGCATGGTGCCGCCGGCAAGCTTTGCCGATTACCGCAACTGGCTTGAGCTGCAGGTCGAGGTGACCAATGCGGCGATCGCCGGCTTGCCGGTCGAGCGCATTCGCTATCACGTCTGCTGGGGCAGCTGGCCGGGCCCGCACTCAAGCGACGTGGCGCTCAAGGACATCGTCGATATTATATTGCGGCTCAATGTCGGGGCGCTGGTCATAGAGGGCGCCAATCCGCGCCACGAGCACGAATGGCGGGTCTGGGAAAGCGCCAAGCTGCCCGAGGGCAAAGTGCTCATTCCCGGCGTGATCAGCCACGCCACCAACGTCGTCGAGCATCCGGAATTGGTCGCCGAACGCATCGTGCGGCTGGCCCGCCTGGTCGGGCGCGAGAACCTCATCGCCGGCACCGATTGCGGCTTCGCGCAAGGGCCGTTTCACCGCCGCGTGCATCCGAGCATCATGTGGGCGAAGCTCGCGGCGCTGGTCGCAGGCGCGCGGCTCGCCAGCGCGGAGCTGTGGCGGTAGCGCTGCGCGCCGCGCCTTATTGTTCGGCGGCGACGGCGTGCAGAGGTTCTTCTTCTTCCATATATTCTGCGTTAAAAATGCGATCGACAGTTGCGACAGCGGAGTCGACCGGCCGGGTTCATTGCCGGGGCCCGATTTGCTAGATTCGGCTATGAGGGGCCCGGCCAGGAGATCGATCATGCTTGATATTGCACGGAACCAAAGCGTAGCTCCCTTCGACACGGCGCGGCTCGACCGGCTGATGGACGAAGCCGGCATCGACATCCTCGTGGTCACCTCCAAGCACAACGTGCAATATCTGCTCGGCGGCCATCGCGCTTTTTTCTTCGAGTCGATGGATGCGATGGGACTAAGCCGCTATCTGCCGGTCTTCGTCTATCCCAAGGGCGCGCCGGACAAAGCCGGCTTCTTCGGCCACCGCATGGAGAATTACCAGAACGAGGTGAAGCCGTTCTGGGTGCCGGAACTCGACGTCAAGAGTTCAGGCGCGGTCGACGTCATGGAGAAAGCCGCCGCCTACATTCGCAAGCTTGAGCCAAAACCGCGCCGGCTCGGCGCCGAGCTGGCGTTCATTCCGGCGAACTCTACGGCCGTGTTGCGCAAGGCGTTTCCCGACAGCGAGATCAAGGACGCGCTGTTCGTGCTCGAACGCTTGCGTGCCTGCAAAACGCCGGAAGAACTCGACAAGCTGCGCATCGCCTCCGATCTCGTCATCGATTCAATGCTGGCGGTGGTCAACAGCCATGGCCCGGGTGCCAGCAAGGCCGAGCTCGCCGAAGCGCTGCGCCGCGAGGAGACGATGCGCGGCCTGACGTTCGACTATTGCCTGATCGCGGCCGGCTCGAGTCTGAACCGCGCGCCGTCGGATCAGCGTTGGGAAGAGGGCGATCCGCTGTCGCTCGATTCCGGCGGCAATTACCACGGCTATATCGGCGACCTCGCCCGCATGGCGGTGGTCGGCGAGCCTGACAGCGAACTCGTCGATCTATTGGCCGAGGTCGAAGCGATCGAGCAGGCGTCGATGAAGCCGATCCGCGCCGGCGTCCTCGGCAAGGAAATTTATGCCGCGGCCGACGCCGTGCT
>JASHQS010000154.1 GCA_030038995.1 Xanthobacteraceae bacterium | reverse complement strand
AGAAAAAACGGGGCGCTGCTGCGGCGCCCCGCAAGGTCGCATCGCCTGATGCAGTGCAGGGAGGATACGCCGGACGCTACGCCGAATAGTACATTTCGAACTCGACCGGGTGCGGGGTATGCTCGAAGCGGATGATCTCCTGCATCTTCAGCTCCATGTAGCCGTCGATGAAGTCGTCGTCGAACACGCCGCCGGCTTTTAGGAACTCGCGGTCCTTATCGAGGTAACCGAGCGCCTCGCGCAGGCTGCTGCACACGGTCGGAATCTTCTTCAGCTCGCGCGGCGGCAGATCGTAAAGGTCCTTGTCGACGGGCTCGCCGGGGTTGAGCTTGTTCCTGATGCCGTCGAGACCGGCCATCAGCATGGCGGCGAAACCCAGATACGGATTGCACAGCGGGTCGGGATAGCGCACCTCGACGCGCTTGCCTTTAGGCGAAGAGGCGAGCGGAATGCGGCAGCCCGCCGAACGATTGCGCACCGAGTAGGCCAGCAGCACCGGCGCCTCGAAGCCCGGCACCAGCCGCTTGTAGGAGTTGGTCGTCGGGTTGGTGAAGGCGTTGATGGTGCGCGCGTGCTTGAGGATGCCGGCGATATATTGCAGCGCCGTCTCCGACAGGTCGGCGTATTTGTTGCCGGCGAACAATGGCTTGTCGCCCTTCCAGATCGACTGGTGGCAATGCATGCCCGAGCCGTTGTCGCCATAGACCGGTTTCGGCATGAAGGTCGCGGTCTTGCCGTAGACCTGGGCGACCTGCTGGACGCAGTACTTGTAGATCTGCATCTGGTCCGCCATGCGCACCATCGGCGCGAATTGCATGCCGAGCTCGTGCTGCGCCGAGCCGACTTCGTGGTGGTGTTTCTCGACCTTGACACCCATGCGCGCCATGGCGGCGAGCATTTCCGAGCGCATGTCCTGGGCGGTGTCGAGCGGCGGCACCGGGAAGTAACCCTTCTTGAAGCCGATATGGTGGCCCAGATTGCCGCCCTCGTAGTCGGTGTCGGAATTGTCCGGAAACTCCACCGAGTCGAGCCGGAAGCCGGTATTGTAGGGACCGGCCGCGTATTTGACGTCGTCGAAGATGAAGAATTCGGCCTCCGGTCCGAAGAACACGGTGTCGCCGATGCCCATCGCCTTGACGAGCCCGGTGGCCTTCTTGGCGATCGAGCGCGGATCGCGGTTGTACGGCTCGCCGGTGAGCGGCTCGAGCGTGTCGCAGATCAGCACCAAGGTGGTTTCGGCAAAGAACGGATCGATCGCGGCGCTTTCCGGATCGGGCATCAGTTGCATGTCGGATTCGTGGATCGCCTTCCAGCCAGCGATCGAGGAGCCGTCGAACATGATGCCTTCGGCGAAGGTGTCTTCATCGACCGTGGTCACGTCGCACGTGACGTGCTGCCATTTGCCGCGCGGATCGGTGAATCGGTAGTCGACGTATTTCACGTCGTTGTCTTTGATCGTCTTCATCACGGTCTTCGGCGTGGTCATGGCAGGCGTACCTTTCGTGGTGCTGGTGAAAAGCTGAAACGTGGTCCTGGCGGCGTTCCGCCGGGCGCGGCCCGGCAAGCGGTCAGATCGGTTCAGATGGCGTCAATTCCGGATTCCCCCGTCCTGATCCGGATCGCCTCCTCGATGCTCGAGACGAAAATCTTGCCGTCGCCGATCCGGCCGGTTTGCGCGGCGCGGCGGATCGCTTCGACGGCTTTTTCGACCATGTCGTCGCCGAGCACAACTTCGATCTTCACCTTGGGGAGAAAATCGACCACGTACTCGGCGCCGCGATAAAGCTCGGTGTGACCCTTCTGCCGCCCGAACCCCTTGGCTTCGGTGACGGTGATGCCTTGCAAGCCGACTTCCTGCAGCGCCTCCTTCACCTCGTCGAGTTTGAACGGCTTGATGATCGCCTCGATTTTCTTCATCGCGTTCGATCTCCCGGCTGCCGAGACGGGCCACCGCACGCGCGGAACCGTCGCCTTCGGTTAGCAGGTCCCGTGCCAGCGCGGCGGCTGGGGGAATAATCAAGTTTGATCAGCACTCTAAGGGACGCTACCGGCCGCTTCTGCAGCGCTGCGAAAGGGCCTTCGCCGCCGAAATAGGCACAGTGCCTATTCTCTCGTCAATAGCGCGGTTGCCGGCATGGCGATCTCCTCGGCGATAGGCGTGGCCTGCCGCTTTCGCTATCTTCATCGCGGCATGATCGAACTTCTCAGCAACGCCGAAATGGCCGAGGCCGACCGCCTGACGATTGCGAGCGGGGTCGCCGGCATCGACCTGATGGAGCGCGCGGGCGCCGCAGTGGCGGGCGCAGTCGCGCAGCGCCACGCCCCAGGCACCCGCGTCGTCGTGGTTGCCGGGCCCGGCAACAATGGCGGTGATGGATTTGTCGCGGCGCGGCTGCTGACCGAGCGCGGCTACGAGGTCAAGGTCCTGCTGGCCGGCGAACTGAGCCGGCTCAAAGGCGATGCCGCGCTTGCCGCAAAGCGCTGGAACGGCGCGGTAGCTGCGGCGGCCGCCGAGGGATTGGCAGGCGCCGACGTGGTGATCGATGCGCTGTTCGGCGCCGGCCTCGACCGCCCGGTGGAGGGTCTTGCGCGCGCCCTGATCGACGCGATCAACGCCCAAGCCGCGCCGGTCGTCGCGGTCGATCTGCCGAGCGGCATCAACGGCACCTCGGGGGCGGTCATGGGTGTTGCCGTGAAGGCCGCGCACACCGTGACCTTCTTTCGCAAAAAGCCGGGCCATGTCCTTTTGCCCGGCCGGCTTTATTGCGGCGCCATCGGCGTGGCGGACATCGGCATCCCGACCACGGTCTTGCAGCGCATCGAGCCAAGAACCTGGGACAACGTTCCGGCGCTTTGGCGGGTCGAATTTCCGGTGCCGCAATTGACCGGGCACAAGTATGACCGCGGTCACGCCGTGGTCGTCTCCGGGCCATCATGGTCGACGGGCGCGGCGCGGCTCGCCGCCCGCGCCGCGTTGCGCGCCGGCGCCGGTCTCGTCACCATTTCGAGCCCGCGCGAGGCGCTTGCCGTCAACGCGGCGGCAAGCCTCGCCGTGATGGTGCGTCCAGCGGACGGCGCCGGCGAACTGAGCAAATTTTTGGCCGACCGGCGCTTGAACGCCGTGGCGCTCGGGCCGGGTCTCGGCGTCGGCGAGCCGACCTGCGAACTGGTGCTGGCGGCCCTCGCAGGCGACCGCGCCGTGGTGTTGGACGCCGACGCCATAACCAGCTTTACGCCCGATCCGCGGCGGCTCACCCGGGCCCTTTTGGCGCGGGCCAGCAAGGGTGCGATTTTGACGCCGCATGAGGGAGAATTTTCGCGTTATTTCAATGCCATAGACCAGCGTACGAAAGCGGGATCGAAACTCGAAAGAGCCCGACTTGCCGCCACCCTCGCCGGTGCGGTTGTGCTTCTCAAGGGCGGCGATACGGTCGTCGCCGCTGCCGACGGCCGCGCCGCCATTGCCGCCAACGCTCCGGCTTCCCTGGCGACGGCGGGCGCCGGCGACGTGCTGACCGGGATCGCCGCCGGCCTATTGGCACAGGGCATGCCCGCGTTCGAAGCCGCCTGCGCCGCAGTCTGGCTGCACGGCGAGGCTGCCGCCGCGTTCGGTCCCGGCTTGATCTCTGAGGATTTGTCCGAAGCCTTGCCGCGCGTCTATCGGGCCTTGCTCGGCTGATGCGCGGCGGTTGCGGGCGCGTTGCCAGCGGCGGTTTGGCGCCTATTTTTGTAGTGCCCCGTTCATTCTGCATGATATAAGCCGCGCCGCCGGGCGGCCGTGCGTGTCGCGGGCGTGGCGGAATTGGTAGACGCGCGGGATTTAGGTTCCCGTGACGCAAGTCGTGGGGGTTCGAGCCCCTCCGCCCGCACCAACGGGCGGGTTTTGTGTCAACGAGCCGGGATGCGCCTGATCCGCGCGATGCAGAGTAGTTGCAATGCAGGTCACTGAAACTGCCGCTGCGGGACTGAAGCGCGAATACCGCGTCGTCGTCCCGGCCACAGATCTCGCGGCGCGGGTCAATGAGCGGCTCGATGACCTCAAGGGCCGGGTGCAGATGCGCGGCTTCCGGCCCGGCAAGGTCCCGGTCACCCACCTCAAGCGCATCTACGGCAAGTCGGCGATGGCCGAGGTCATCGAGGCCGCGGTCCGCGAGGCCAACCAGAAGATCGTCAACGATCACGGGCTCAAGCTCGCCACCGAGCCCAAAGTGGTGCTGCCGACCGAGGAGGGCGCGGTCGAGAGCGTCATTTCCGGCAACGCCGACCTCGCCTACACGGTCGAGCTCGAGATCGTGCCGCCGATCGCGCTCACCGATTTCAAGACCCTCAAGCTCGAACGCTTTACCGCCAAGGTGACCGACACGGAGACCGATCAGGCGCTTGCCGCCATTGCCGAACAGAACCGGCCGTTCATCGCCAAGACCGAAGCCGCGCAAAAAGGCGATCGCGTCACCATGTCATTCCAAGGCACGATCGACGGTCAGCCGTTCGAAGGCGGCTCCGGCGAGGACGTGCCGATACTGCTCGGCTCCGGCCACTTTCTGCCCGGCTTCGAGGACAACCTGATCGGGCTCAAAGCCGGCGACAGCCGCACCTTCGACGTGACGTTCCCCGACGATTATCCGGCGGCGGCGCTCGCCGGCAAGGCCGCCACGTTTGCAGTCACGGTGAAGACCGTGGAGGCGCCGGGCGAGGTGATGCTGAACGACGATTTTGCCAAGTCGCTCGGGCTCGACTCGCTTGCCAAGCTGCGCGACGCCTTGCGCGAGCGCCTGCAGCGCGACCATGCCGCGGCCTCGCGGCAGAGGATCAAACGTGCGCTGCTCGACCGGCTCGACGAGCGCCACAAGTTCGAGCCGCCGCCGACGCTCGTCGAGCAAGAATTCAACAACGTCTGGTCGGCGATCGAAAACGACCTCAAGCAGCAGGGCCGCACCTTTGCCGACGAGGGAACCACCGAGGAGAAGGCGCGCGCCGAGTATCGCGGCATCGCCGAGCGCCGCGTGCGGCTCGGCTTGGTCATTGCCGAGATCGGCGAGAAGAACAATATCACGGTGAGCGAAGAGCAGTTGCGCGCCGCGGTCATGGAGCAGGTGCGCCAGATGCCGGGCCGCGAGCAGCAGGTTTGGGACTATTACCGCAACAATCCGAACGCGCTTGCCGCCTTGCGGGCGCCGCTGTTCGAGGACAAGGTCGTGGACTTCGTGCTCGAACTGGCCGAGGTGACCGACAAAGAGGTGTCGCGGCAGGAGCTGTTCAAGGAAGAGGCCGAATAAGCAAAAGCCGTCTTGTTGTGCGGACTTCCGTGCCTATGTGCAATGGCGGCGAGATAATGCCGGCGGCCTGCCGGCTTCGATGGGCCAAGCCCGACTGAAGTTACACTGGCTCAGTCACACTGGCTCAGGCCAAGCTTGGCAGGCACACTGGAGCCCCACAGGTGATCTATGCGCGACCCGACCGAAACCTACATGCAGTACCTGGTCCCCATGGTGGTCGAACAGACCAACCGCGGCGAGCGGGCCTATGACATCTATTCGCGGCTGCTCAAGGAACGGATCATCTTCATCACCGGGCCGATCGAGGACGGCATGGCCTCGCTGGTCGTTGCGCAACTGCTTTTCCTCGAGGCGGACAACCCGAAGAAAGAAGTCTCGATGTACATCAATTCGCCGGGCGGCATCGTGACCGCGGGCCTGGCGATCTACGACACCATGCAGTTCATCCGGCCGGCGGTGTCGACGCTGTGCACCGGACAGGCGGCCTCGATGGGCTCGCTGCTTCTTGCCGCAGGCGCCAAGGATTTGCGCTTCGCTTTGCCCAACGCCCGCATCATGGTCCATCAGCCTTCGGGCGGCTTCCAGGGGCAGGCGACCGACATCATGCTGCATGCTCAAGAAATCCTCAACCTGAAGCGGCGGTTGAACGAGATCTACGTCAAGCATACCGGCCAGCCCTTGAAGAAGATCGAGGACGCGCTGGAGCGCGACATGTTTCTCACCGCCGAGATGGCCAAGGACTTTGGGCTCATCGACAAGGTGATCGAGAAGCGTCCGGAGGAGCCGTCGCTCAAGGCCGCCGAGGTTGCCACCCTCAAGGGCTGAGCCGCGCCCGCCGGCCGCGGCCCGGCGCTGCCACGAAAAGGTCCGATTCGGCGGGGCAAGGCGGCTCAAAACCGCCCGTCAAGCGTTTTATCAGTGGTGTGATGCGGAAAACACAGTGGCGCAAACTCGCGTTATCGTTAATGGATTCTTGGTCGGCACGGCGCTAGCATAGACGCTTGTGCGCCAACGCGAGCGCATGGACACTGTGCGGCACGGGCTGGGCTGGAGCTACGGAATGTTAGCGCGGCGCTTCGTAAGCTAAGGCGCGGCGCTCGCGGGGTCGCGGCCGGGGCGGTCGAGACTTCGGATCGGCACGGAGACTGGAATGAGCAAGGTTGGCGGCGGCGATTCAAAAAATACGCTCTACTGCTCGTTCTGCGGCAAGAGCCAGCACGAGGTGCGCAAGCTCATTGCCGGGCCGACCGTGTTCATCTGCGACGAGTGCGTCGAGCTGTGCATGGACATCATCCGCGAGGAGAACAAATCCTCGCTGGTGAAGTCGCGCGACGGCATCCCGACGCCGCGCGAGATCCGCAAGGTCTTGGACGATTACGTCATCGGCCAGGACTACGCCAAGAAGGTGCTCTCGGTCGCGGTGCACAATCACTACAAGCGGCTCAATCATCAGAGCAAGCACAACGACGTCGAGCTGGCGAAATCCAACATCTTGCTCATCGGCCCGACCGGTTCCGGCAAGACGCTGTTGGCGCAGACCTTGGCGCGCATCCTCGACGTGCCGTTCACCATGGCGGACGCCACCACCCTGACCGAGGCCGGCTATGTCGGCGAGGACGTCGAGAACATCATCTTGAAGCTCTTGCAGGCGGCCGATTACAACGTCGAGCGGGCGCAGCGCGGCATCGTCTATATCGACGAGATCGACAAGATCTCGCGCAAGTCCGACAATCCTTCGATCACCCGCGACGTGTCCGGCGAGGGCGTGCAGCAGGCGCTGTTGAAGATCATGGAGGGCACCATCGCCAGCGTTCCGCCGCAAGGCGGCCGCAAGCATCCGCAGCAGGAGTTCCTGCAGGTCGACACCACCAACATCCTGTTCGTCTGCGGCGGCGCATTCTCCGGCTTGGAAAAGATCATCTCGGCGCGCGGCCGCTCCACCTCGATCGGCTTCGGCGCCAAGGTGATGGCACCGGAGGATCGCAAGCAGGGCGAAATCTTCCGCGAGGTCGAGCCGGAGGACCTGCTCAAATACGGGCTCATTCCGGAATTCGTCGGCCGGCTTCCGGTGGTGGCGACGCTGGAGGACCTCGACGAGGCCTCGCTCAAGCGCATCCTCGTCGAGCCGAAGAACGCGCTGGTCAAGCAATATCAGCGCATGTTCGAGATGGAGACGGTCGATCTGAAGCTCACCGACGAGGCGCTCTCGGCGATTGCCCGCAAGGCGATCGACCACAAGACCGGCGCGCGCGGCCTGCGCTCGATCATGGAAAGCATCCTGCTCGACACCATGTTCGAGCTGCCGAGCCTCGAAGGCGTGGTGCGGGTGGAGATCTTTCGCGAGGTCATCGACGGCTCGAAGCGCCCCCTTTACATCTACGCCGATCGTTCGGATCGGGCGAGCGACGCCGGCAGCGCGAGCGCTTGACGTGGCATCGGGCCCGCCGCCGCGGCCCGATTCGCTGCGCGAGTCGCCGCATCGCCTCTGCAAGCCGGAGATTTTCCGCGCCAAGCCGCCTTTCTTGACACGCTCCTCGCGCGACGCCACGTATAGCGTTGCGATGAGCAAGACGCACCAAGACTCGCGTAACTACGCCGGGCGGAGTTGCGTGCGCGCCTTTCCAGCGCTCGTTCCGGCTCACCGGCAGCTCGCCGCGGCAGCGCATCCCGCGGGCTGCGGCGGACGTGCACAACAATAAGGAATTGGGGCCATGACCAGCGCCGCCAAGCCGACAACCTCGAAGCTGCCACTGCCCGCCGGCGAGAGCCGCGCCTATCCGGTGCTGCCGCTGCGCGACATCGTCGTCTTCCCGCACATGATCGTGCCGCTGTTCGTCGGCCGCGAGAAGTCGATCAGGGCGCTCGAAGAGGTGATGCGTTCGGACACGTTCATTCTCTTGGCGACGCAGAAGAACGCTGCCGACGACGATCCGGCGCCGGACGCCATCTATGGCGTCGGTACGCTGGCAAGCGTGCTGCAACTGCTCAAGCTGCCCGACGGCACCGTCAAGGTGCTGGTCGAAGGCGCCGCGCGCGCCAAGGTTGAGCAGTACACGGGCCGCGACGATTATTACGAGGCGGAAGCGGTCGTGCTCGCCGATTCCGCCGGCGATCAGGTCGAGGCCGAGGCGCTGGCGCGCTCGGTGGTCAACGAATTCGAAGGCTATGTGAAGCTCAACAAGAAAGTTTCGCCGGAGGTGATCAGCGTGGTCCAGCAGATCGAGGACTACGCCAAGCTCGCCGACGCGGTGGCCTCGCATCTGGCGGTCAAGATTCCCGACAAGCAGGCGATCCTGGAGACGCCGAGCGTCACCGAGCGCCTGGAAAAGGTGCTCGGCCTGATGGAGAGCGAAATCTCCGTGCTGCAGGTCGAGAAGCGCATCCGCACCCGCGTCAAGCGCCAGATGGAGAAGACCCAGCGCGAGTATTACCTCAACGAGCAGATGAAGGCGATCCAGAAGGAGCTGGGCGACGAGGACGGCAAGGACGAGGTCGCCGAGCTCGAAGAGAAGATCAAGACCACGAAACTGTCGAAGGAGGCCCGCGAAAAGGCGCAGCACGAGCTGAAAAAGCTGCGGCAGATGTCGCCGATGTCGGCGGAAGCCACCGTGGTGCGCAACTATCTGGACTGGCTGTTGTCGATCCCCTGGAACAAGAAGTCCAAGATCAAGAAGGATCTGCCGCTCGCCCAGCAGATTCTCGACAACGACCATTTCGGCCTGGAGAAGGTCAAGGAGCGCATCGTCGAATATCTGGCGGTGCAGCAGCGCGCCAACAAGCTGACCGGCCCGATCCTGTGCCTGGTCGGCCCGCCGGGCGTGGGAAAAACCTCGCTCGGCAAGTCGATCGCGCGGGCGACCGGGCGCGAATTCGTGCGCGTGTCGCTCGGCGGCGTGCGCGACGAGGCGGAGATTCGCGGCCACCGGCGGACCTATATCGGCTCGATGCCCGGCAAGATCGTGCAGTCGATGCGCAAGGCCAAGACCTCGAACCCGCTGTTCCTGCTCGACGAGGTCGACAAGATGGGCGCCGACTTCCGCGGCGATCCGTCTTCGGCGCTGCTCGAAGTGCTCGATCCCGAGCAGAACCACACGTTCAACGACCACTATCTGGAGGTCGACTACGATCTCTCCAGCGTGCTGTTCATCACCACGGCGAACACGCTCAATATTCCGCCGCCGCTGATGGACCGCATGGAGATCATTCGCATCGCCGGCTACACCGAGGACGAGAAGGTGGAGATCGCGCGCCGGCATTTGATCCCGCACGCCGTCGTCAAGCACGGCCTCAATCCGAACGAATGGTCGATCGACGACGAGGGGCTGCTCACCATCATCCGCCGCTACACCCGCGAGGCCGGCGTGCGCAATCTCGAGCGCGAGCTGTCGACGCTGATCCGCAAGGCGGTGAAGGAGCTGACGATCAACAAGACCGAGTCGATTGGGATCACCGACAAGAACCTCGCCGACTATCTCGGCGTGCCGAAATTCCGCTACGGCGAGATCGAGGACAAGGACCAGGTCGGCGTCGTCACCGGGCTCGCCTGGACCGACGTCGGCGGCGAGCTGCTCACCATCGAGGCGGCGATGATGCCCGGCAAGGGCAAGATGATCGTCACCGGCAACTTGCGCGACGTGATGAAGGAATCGATCTCGGCGGCGGCGTCCTACGTGCGCATGCGCGCGGTGGCGTTCGGCATCGAGCCGCCGGCGTTCGACAAGCGCGACATCCACGTCCACGTGCCGGAGGGTGCGACCCCCAAGGACGGTCCGTCCGCCGGCGTCGCCATGGCCACCGCGATCGTCTCGGTCATGAGCGGCATCCCGGTGCATCACGACGTGGCGATGACCGGCGAGATCACGTTGCGCGGCCGCGTGCTGCCGATCGGCGGGCTGAAGGAGAAGCTGCTCGCCGCTTTGCGCGGCGGCATCAAGACCGTGCTCATTCCGGAAGAGAACGCCAAGGATCTGGTCGAGATCAACGACAGCATCAAGAGCGGTCTCGACATCATCCCGGTGTCGCGCATGGACGAGGCGCTGACGCGCGCGCTCACGCGCAAGCCCGAGCCGATCGTCTGGGAGGAGACGACGGCGAAGCCGGTCGATGTTCCGGACCAGGCCGTGGTCGAAGAGGATTCCGCCGGCCTCACCGCCCATTGAGGGCGGCGTTCAAGTCGCCCCGAATGGAGGCGGCGCCCTTTTTGGCGCCGTCTTTTTCGCGACCGGACCGTCGGGGTTTTACTCCGTGCGGCATCGCCGTCGCACGGTGGGCGCCAAGCTGCCACAATGGCCGGCGATAGGCTCTTCGGCGCTTGCGCGAGACGGGCCGATAGCGCGCAATGCGTTCCGCGGGGCGGGGCGTCCGCGTTGGGTTTGGCGATCGGCCGCAACGTGAGGGGTTAAGTGTTCAAGATCAGCGTTTTCTGCGTCACCGCCGTCTGCGCCGTGTTCATCGCCCAATCGGCCGGCGCCGCCGCCACGGCACCCGCGCCCAGCGACTTCCCGCTGACCGGAACCTACATGCAAAACGTGCCCTGCAAGGGTGACGGCAGCGACGACAAGACGCTGAAGGTGACGATCTCGCCGCAGCAAATCGTTTCCAACGTCGGGGTCTGCGCGATCTTGGACAACAAGCAGGCCGGCAAGAGCTACAAGCTGCACGTCGAGTGCAAGTTCCCGGCCGGCCCCATGGTCGGCGACCTCACCTTCACGCCGCAGCCCGACAACACCGTCAAGTTCGTCGATCGGGACAAGACCTACAACGCCATCCTGCATCGCTGTCCCCAATAAAGGGCGGCAGCCGGGCGCTGGCATCGCGCTCCTGCCGTGGTATGAATCGTGCGGTCAAAACGCGCCGCACGATCAAGGGAGTGCATCGATGAGTTATTACCAGGGACTACAGGCGGAAGTCGTTCCATTCTGCGGCCATAACGGCGACCAGGGCGAGGCCTATTACGCGCGGCCGCTGCGCACCGGCAAATTCCCCGGAATCGTCGTCATCCATCACATCCCCGGCTGGTGCGAGTGGACCACCGAAGTCGTGCGCAAGCTGGCGCACCACGGCTACGCGGCGATTGCGCCGCACCTTTATTTCCGCGAAGGCGGCCCGAATGAGAGCCCCGACGACCTCGGCGCCCGCATCCGCGCCGCCGGCGGCGTCGCCGACGCCCAGGTCATGGGCGACGTGGCCGGAACGATGGCCTATCTGCGCGCGCAGCCGAATGCGAACGGCAAGATCGGCGTGATCGGGTTCTGCTCGGGCGGCCGCCATACCTATCTCGCCGCCTGCACGCTCAAGGGCATCGACGCCGCGGTCGATTGCTGGGGCGGCAACGTGATCGTCGACAATCCGAAGGACTTGAACGACAAGCGGCCGGTGGCGCCGATCGACCTGACCGAGAAAATTTCATGTCCGCTGCTCGGCATTTTCGGCAATGACGACGCCAATCCCACGGCCGACCAGGTCAATCGCACCGAGGCGGTACTCAAAAAGCTCGGCAAGAATTACGAGTTTCACCGCTACAACGGCGCCGGCCATGCGTTCTTCAACTGGCAGCGCGACGCCTACCGGCCCGAGCAGGCGATGGACGGTTGGCGCAAGGTGTTCGATTTCTTCAACCGCTATCTGGCGGCGTCCGCCACGAGCATCGCGGCAGAATAGCGGAGGCAGCAAGATGTGCTCGTACATCGTCGAAAAAACCGCGCTGGTCGGCAGCGCCAAAGGCCGTAAGGGCTGGATGCGGATCGACACCGCCAACGTCTATTTCGACCATCCCTACTACTCCACGCTCGACCACGTGCTCGCCATCGACTTTACCAATGAAGGCGAGGGCGGGCGCGACCGCGTCGCCGTCGAGCTGAGCGCCGATTCGGCGCGTGCGCTGGTGGAACGCATCCTCGCGGCGCTGGCGAGCGGCGAAGTGGCGCACGGCGGCGCCACGACCTCCGTTGCGGTCGCCGCCGAATAGGGCGCGCGTCAAAACAAATAACGGCGTCCGCGCGTGACCGCGAACGCCGGACAAGGACGGAAGGAGCGCCATGGACGTCGCGGTGAAAACCAAGACCAAATTCGACGTCGTTCCCCTGACCAAGCACATCGGCGCGGAGATCCGCGGCATCGATCTGCGCGAAAAGCCGGACGATGAGACGGTGCGGGCGATCTACCAGGTCTGGCTCGATCATCTGGTGCTGATCTTCCCGGACCAAAAACTCGCGCAGGAGGACTTAGTCCGCGCCACCAGCTTCTTCGGCGAGATCGGCAAGCTGTCGCGGCCGCCGAAATACTTTCCCAAGGGCTATTCGTCGCTGTTGCCCGGTATCATGATGGTCTCGAACATCCGCGAGAACGGCGAGCCGATCGGCGTGTTGCCGGACGGCGAGATGATGTTCCATCACGACATGATCCATGCCGAGGTGCCGAGCAA
>JASHQS010000153.1 GCA_030038995.1 Xanthobacteraceae bacterium | reverse complement strand
GGTGCGCTGCGCCACCGCGGCCAGAAAAACGTTGGGCGAGGGCGCCATGCCGAGCGGCGTCGCGTGGTGCTCGGCGACGTGGTAGCCGTAGAAGCCGGCGCGGTCGTACGCCTCGACGATTTTCAGGCGGTCTTCATAATAATCCGGCAGCGGCGTGCCGGCGCGGTCGAGGTGATCGAAAACTCCGAATTCCATTTCTTTTGTCCCGTTGCGCGGAAGACATTAGCCAGATTCCATGGTCCCGTCACCCTGAGGTGCTCGGCGCCAACGGGTCCGGCCTTCGGCCGGCTCGATGACAAGCTCCGCGCCGAGCCTCGAAGGGCGACGGCCCGTGAGTCCTCGGCCGCATGCTTCGAGGCTCGCTTCGCTCGCACCTCAGGATGACGGGTCGTGGCGCAGCAACGCGATAAGCTCGCGGCTGTCCGTCAGCTTTTCGAGCCCCATCACCGCGCCGATGAGCGCGTCCTGTTGCGCCTTGCCCATGACGGCGCGCGTGAGCTTGCGAAACTTGGCGGCAATATCGTCGGCGCCGGCGAACGATTGCTCGCTGCCGCGTGGTGCCTCACGCGTCTCGCGCTCGATTGAGCCGTCGCGCAAGCGCACCTCGACGCGCACCTTGTGGCGGAAGGCGGCGCCGGCCGCGGTGATTTCCGGGTCTGCCACCACCTTGATTTTGCGCGACAGCGCGATCCGTTTCTCGTCGTGCACGCAATTTGCCGCGAACTCGTTGACGGACACGTCGCCTTCGAGCAGCAAGGTCGCGACGCAGAACGGCAGGTTGAGCTGCGCCGCGGTCAGCCCCTGCGGCTGGTACGGCCAGCCGACGTGGTCGACCGTGACCTGCGAGCCGTGCACCACGATCTCCTCGATGTCCCCGATCGCGAACGGCCGGCGTGCGCGAATATCGCGCAGCGCGTCGAGCGTGGTGTGGTTCGAGCCGACGCAGGAATAGAACTTCAACGCGACGTGCATCGTTTCGAAACGCTCGCCCAGGCCGGCGCTGAGCTCGGCGAGATTGAAGCGGTCGTGCGAGCGCGAGAACGTGGTGCAGAACCCGCCGTAAGGCGCCTCGAACACGTCGACGATGCCGGTGAACCCGTTCTGCGCCAAAAGCGCGGCGTAAAGCCCGCTCTGCGCCGCGCGTCCGGCATGCATGCGCTTGACCATGGCGCCGTATTGCGCGGCCATCAGCCCGGACGATTGGGTGCCGGCGATGCCGAGCGCGTGCACGGTTTTGTCGGCATCGAGCGACAGCGCGCGCGCGGCGCCCGCGGCGGCGGAAAAAATCCCGACCGTCGCGCCCGAATGCCAGCCCTGGCCGATATGCTCCTGGCCCATGCACAGGCCGACGCGCGGGCCGATCTCGTAGCCGGCGACCGCGGCAGTGAGAAGATCGCGCCCCGAGAGTTCGGCGTGGCTCTCCGCCGCCGCGATCAGCGCCGGCAGTGTTACGGCACCGACATGCAGCACGGCCTTGCGGTGCACGTCGTCGAGCTCGAAGCCCTGCACCTGCGTGCCGTTGAGGAGCGCGGCATGCGGCGAAGACAAGAGCACGTTGGTGCCCCAGATCGAGGTGGTGCGCGTCGCCTCGAGCTTTTGCAATGTGCCGCGCAGGATGCGGCACCATTCCAGATCGGCGCCGTAAATGGCGCAGCCGAGCGAATCGAGAATGAGCAGCTTGATCCGCTCGCGCACCGCGGCGGGAATTTGCGCATAGGTCAGGCCGGAGACGAATTCGGCGATGCGCCGGGTATGGACGTTGTTGCTGTCAGGACAGGAGGCCATGCCTCTCTTTACCGTCATTCCGGGGCGCCGCGAAGCGGCGAGCCCGGAATCCATAATCCCTGCGCTGGGGTTATGGATTCCGGGCTCCTCGCTGCGCTCGGCCCCGGAATGACGAATTACTGCGCCGCGGTCTTGGCCTTCACCGCGTCCCACCATGGGCAGACGCCGGCCATGACTTCGTAATTGCCGGCCATGACCTGCACCGGCCGGCGATAGCCTTCGGCGGCGTTCTTCAGCCGCAGCGCGCGCGCTTTCTCGTTGTCTTCCTTCGACAACCAGACGCGGTCGTGGCCCCATAGGCTCGGGCCTTCCTTGCGCTCGGCGGCCTGCCAGGCGTCGACGTCGATCGAGCGCGCGCCCCAGCCGTATTCGACCATGAAGCCCGACGGCGTCCACGAATAGAACGAGGTGATGTAATCGCTGGTGTGGCGGCCGAGCGTAACGCCGACGCGGTCCGCTTCGCCGAGCGCGATGTCGTAGGCCTGGCCGACGTCGTCGAACGAGAACAGCTCCATCATCAGGTGATGGACGGCGTTCTTGCCAGTCCGGATGAAGGCGAGGCTGTGGTGGCGCGGATTGAGATGGAGAAAGCGGGCGACGAACGGATGGTCGTAGTAATCGGTCAGCCGGAAGCCGAGCGTGTCGCGGTAAAACGCCATCAGGTGCGCGATGGTTTGCGCGCTGTCGACGTTGAGGACGACGTGGCCCATGCCCAGCGGTCCGGTGCGAAAGCCGGAGATGGAGCGGCCGGGCTTGAACGGCTCCGAAGCCGTCTCGGCGCCGTGAAAAATCTCCAGCCGGTTGCCGAGCGGGTCGGCGAGCACGATCAGATCCGCAACGCGGCGTTCGTCGGCCAGCGCGCGCGTGCCCCGCGCGACCTTGATCTGCGCGCGTTCGAGACGCGCCGCAATGGCGTCGAGCGCGGCGGCGTCCGCCGCTTCCCAGCCGAAGAACGCAATGCCTTCGCCGCCGTCGGCGTCGATTACGATGCGCTGCTTGCGGTCGTCCATGCGGAAGGCGAGCGAGTTGCGCGATTTATCGATGCGCTGCAACCCAAGCAGTCCGCTGCCGTAGCGCGCCCAATCGTCCAAATCTTTGGCGCGGACCCCGACGTAACCCAGAGCCTGCGGCACCGCGGCGTGTGTCGTCATGGCAACCTCGTGATCCCTCATGCTCCGTCACCCTGAGGCGCTCGGCCCGAAGGGTCGAGCCTCGAAGGGCGACGGCCGAGGCGCTCGGGCCGCATCCTTCGAGGCTCGCTTCGCTCGCACCTCAGGATGACGGTTAACTAAGGCGATCCTTTATACCGAACGAGCGTCGCATCAAATCTTGTCGATCTTGCCGACCTCGATCACGCGCTTCCATTTGGCGATCTCGTCGTTGACATAGGCGGTGAAGGCGGCCGACGTATCGCCGTCGGGGATGATGCCAAAGCTCAGCATTTTCGCCTTGACGTCCGGCATGCGGACGATCGCGGCGATGTTCTTCTGGAGAAGGTCGACGACCGCCGCCGGCGTGCCGGCCGGGACGAATATGCCGGTCATGGTTTCGGCCTCCTCGCCCTTGATGCCGATCTCGGCAAGCGTCGGCACATTGGGAATCGCTTCAAGGCGCTGCTTGCTGGCGATCGCCAGCGCACGCACCTTGCCTTGGAGGATGAGCGGCGCCACGTTGCCGAATGCCGAACAGCCAATCGGCGTAAAGCCGCCGAGGAGCGATGTGTTCATCGGCGCGCCACCGGTGAACGGCACGGTGACGAAATCGACGCCGAGGTCCTGTTTGAGCATGTCAATCGACAGCGACGGCGTCGTGCCGGTCCCCGGCGACGCCACGCTGTATTTGCCGGGGCTGGCCTTGAGCAGCCGGATCAGGTCCTGCATGGTCTTGGCCGGGAAAGCGTTGCTGACCAGCCAGGCATTCGGCGTCGCCCCGGC
>JASHQS010000152.1 GCA_030038995.1 Xanthobacteraceae bacterium | reverse complement strand
CGCGCCCGCCTTTTTGGCGGCCTCCGCGGGCGGCAGATTTTTGTCCCAGCGCATGGCGATGAAGCGCCGGCCGTTGCTGCCGTCGGACTCTTTCGAGCACAGCCAGACGAGCGGCGCCACCATTACCTCCGGCGCAATCAGCTTGCCGCGGTCCGGCTCCTGGCCGACCGAGACCATGCGGGTGTCGGCGGCGCCGCCGGGCACTAGCACGTTGGCGGTGACGCCGGTGCCTTCGAGTTCTTGGGCGAGCCCGAGCAGGTGCGCTTCGTTGGCCGCCTTGGAGCCGCCATAGGGCTGCATGCCGGCGCGATACATGGTGTCGAGGCTCGTGGTGACGTTGATGATGCGGCCGAAGGCCTGCTTGAGCATCGGCGGCAGCGCGGCGCGCGTCATCAGAAAGGCGGCGACGACGTTGACCTCGATGATGCGGCGGAATTCCTGCGGCGTCACCTCCCAGAACTTGCCGGCGTATTTGACGTCGGGCCGGCGGAACAGGCTCATGTTGATGCCGGCATTGTTGACGAGAACGTCGAGCCGGCCGAACCGGTCGATGGCGGCGCGCACGATTTTCGGCGCGCTGTCGTCGCGCGTCACGTCGGCGACGATGTCGAGGATGCGGTCTTCGGCGCCGGCCTCTTCGGCGGCGCGGCCGGTGTCGTCGAGCGCCTCGGCGTCGAGCTCGACGGCGGCGACGCGCGCGCCGGCGCGCAACAGCCCGAGCGTCATCACCCGGCCGAGCCCGCGGCCGGCGCCGGTGACGATGGCGACTTTTCCTTCCAGCGGTCCGGGCATGATGCTTCGCCTATGCGGCTCCCTGTTGTTGCGACTGATCGGCCTGGAACTTGAACGCCCTCAATAGCGGTTCAGCCGGCGCTCCGCCATCGCCGCGAACGCGCATGGCGGTTGCGTCGGCCGCGCCGGCCGCCTATATTTCGGCAGTATTTCCAGTCATCGTCAGATGAGTGGCTTCGCCTGCAGGGCGGGCGGAGCGTAGAGGAGATTTACCGATGACGACCGCGCCCTTGATGCCGAAAGCCACAGCCGTTTGGCTGGTCGACAACACCTCGCTGTCGTTCGACCAGATCGCCGAACTGTGCAACCTGCATCCGCTCGAAGTCAAAGCGATCGCCGACGGCGACGCGGCGCAGGGCATCAAGGGCCTCGATCCGGTGCTCACCGGCCAATTGACCCGCGAGGAGATCGCCGCCGCCGAGGCCGATCCGAGCCACCGCCTGCATATTGCCGAACCGAAGGTGCGGATGCCGGAAATCAAGCCGAAAAAGGGGCCGCGCTACACGCCGGTGTCGCGCCGCCAGGACCGGCCGAACGCCATCCTCTGGCTCGTGCGCAACCATGCGGAGCTCAAGGACAGCCAGATCATGCGGCTTGTCGGCACCACGAAATCGACCATCCAGGCGATCCGCGACCGCACCCACTGGAACTCGGCGAATTTAACGCCGCTCGATCCGGTGACGCTCGGGCTGTGCTCGCAGATCGACCTCGACCTCGAAGTGCAGCGCGCCGCCAAGGAGAAACCGGCGCCGGTCGAGGAGCAGGGCGCGACGCTGCTTCCGGCGGCGGTCACCACCGCGCCCAAGGACGAGCCCAAGCCTGCGGCCGAGAAGAAGCCGGGCGACGAGCTCGACGTCAACGCGGTGTTCGCCAAGCTCAAGCAGCTCGGCGGCAAGAGCGAGTCGTAGATTTTTCCTCTGCCCGTGCAGCCGGATCACGCGGTGCGCAATCCGGGGATCGTGGTCGCGGCTTGACGGTCGCTCCCGAGTCTCGCTCGCGCGAATCCCGGGCCGGCCGGCTCTGCAGAACGTAAAAGACGAAGCGTCAGCTAAAGGTGTTCCCTGGCGGGTCGGGCCTGCGCCGCGTTTGCGGCGACAGAGGCAAGATGCGTAACGCCCCGCCGCAATGCGGAGAAGAAGCATGGTATCAAATGTCGCCGGCAAGCAAATGCCGGGCGTTTCCGCAGCCTGACGCTGCGCCGCGCCGCTGGCTTGTCGTCCAATTTGCCGGTTGATCGCCTGTGAATGTTACGTCCTTTCAAGACGCTGTTTTGGCGCCGCCCCAAAAGCCTTAGTTCGGGAAGATGAGGCATGTCGTCGTGCCGTGCGCCAGCAACCGGTCCTTTGCGTCGGTGAGACGGCCTTCAGCCGTGCCAACACGGCGGCCGCAGTTGAGGACCCTGCCCTCGGCCCTGATCTGACCGGTCTCTAGCGTGATGGCTCGGACGAGCGAAATCTTGAACTCGAGTGTGGTACTGCCGATGCCTTTGTCGAGCATCGACTGGATGGCCAGGCCCATGCAGCTGTCGAGAAGAGTCGCCATGAGACCGCCGTGCACGGTGCCCCACGGATTGAGGTGAGCGCCTGTTGGGACCAGCGTGATGGCGACGCGACCGCTTTCAGCCTCCACCACGTCATAGCCCAAAGTCTGTGCGATCGTGTTGAGAGGCAGCATGCCGCTGGCAAGACCCTGGACGAACTCCAGCCCACTCATCGCCTTCTTTTGCTCAGGACTGACGGTCCCGTAGGTCTTGGTGCCCATGCGTCACCTCGGTTATCTCAGCGTTGACAATGCCGAAGATGCCTAACGGAAGAGTGGCAGCGAGAACCACCCGAAACCTGCTTGCAGGCCGCGGATCTTTTCCGCTTTTGGCCGGCCGCGTCATTGCGCTGCCGCGCGGCGATTCGGTCGCGTCGCAGCGAAGCCGGCGTTGGACCGGATTTTGTGAATACGCGGCGTGGGGAAACCGAGAAATTACACGCCGGCACCCTTTCACTGCCGCAAAGCTCCGCGCGATGCCGCAATTGCGCCGCGCCCGGGCGCGAGGCGCGCCTGTTCATGGCCGATGAATCCGATCAGGACTGGCGCCGCCCGCTGCCGCCCGCCGGATGGAAACGCGCAAAGCCAGCGCAACAAACGCGCAAGAAGGCGGCGGAGGTAGTCGGGTGCTCCGAGGCGGTTCAATCGATGGGTGGGCGGCAAACTCTGCACGCGGTGACCGCTCTGCTCACTCCCTCCCGCGGTGAAAATCCGGCAGCGGCGGCGGACCCCACACGGTGGTCTTGCCGCCCTGCCAGGTTTTCGGCCGTTGCGGCGTGTCGAGGTGCCAGGGCCGTGGCTCGAAATAGCCGAGTTCCTCGTCGACCATTTGATCGAGCTCGCAAAAGAATTCCACGACCTGATCGTCCGGATTGCGGTGATAGGTCGCGATGTTGTGCCCCGGCCCGTGGCGCAGCGGTCCCCAGATGATCGGGATCCTTCTCTGCCCGAACAGATCGCACGAATTCTGCAGGTGGATGAAATCCTTCAGCTCGAAGGCGATGTGGTGCAGCTTGGCGGATTTGCCACGGATGAAATTGACGGTGTGGTGGTCGGTGTTGCAGCGCATGAAGACGAAGAAATCGTCGATCCAGTCGGAGACGCGGAAGCCCATCACTTTCTGATAGAACTCGCAGGTTTGTTGCGGGCTCTCCACCACGAAGGCGACGTGGCCGAGCTTGAGCGGGCCGACGCCGAAATGGGGCAAATGCTTGCCCAGATAGCTCCATTCCTTGAACAGCGCGATCGTGGTGCCCTTGTTGTCCGGAAACGTCAGCACCGGACCGACGCCGGGCACCGAATCGTTGCGCAATTCGCTCTTGATGCCGTCCTTTTCCAGCTCGCGCGCGAGCTCGCCGAAATCGGAATGCGGTGCCACTTCGAACGACAGCGTGGTGCAGCGCTCGCGCTCGCCCTTGTTGAGCGCGATGGCGAGGAGGCCGATCTGGCTGGTGAGAAAGGCGCGGTCCTTTTCGCGCTCGGCGAGCACGAGGCCCATGACCTGCGTGTAGTAATCGATCATCTTCTCCAGGTCGGGCGTTTCGAATGTGGCGTGCCCGATGCGTCGGGGCTTTATCATGCGTTTTCTCCGGCTGCGGCGTTGCTCAGGGCTTTGACAGGAATCAATCACCGCGCTGGCGCCAACTCAAGTCCGCAAAGCTTCGCCGCGCGCAAGGCGGGCTTGCCAATCCGCCGGGATTAAGGCTTTGGTCGCCGCACGATCGGTTTGCGCAGGGAGTGAAGCGGAACATGGCTGCCAAGCCAGCGGGCTACAAGCTCGCCACGTACAAATCGAGCGCCGGGCCGCGGGCCGGCCTTATCGTCGGCGACGAGGTGTTCGACGCCGCCAAGCTTGCCGGCAGGGCCGGCTATGCGACCGTCATGGGCATTTTGGCCGACTGGAAGGCCGCCGAAGGGCTCTTGCGCAAGGCGGCGTCCGGCGCGGCCAAGAGCCGGGCCAAGCGGCAGCCGCTCGCCAAGACCAAGCTGCTCGCACCGCTGCGCTTTCCGTCGGCGATCTATTGCGCCGGGGCGAACTATGCCGACCATGCCGCCGAGATGGCGGCGCGCGAGGGCAACCCGCCGCCGCCCGATCCGCACACCTTGGGCCACAAGGCTTGGCACTTCCTCAAGGCCGCCGGCGCGATCACCGATCCCGGGGCGGCGGTGAAAATTTCGACCTATGCCAAGAACATGGACTGGGAGATCGAGCTCGCCGCGGTGATCGGGCGGACCGGCAAGGATATCCCCCAGGACAAAGCGCTCGCCTACGTCGCCGGCTACACCATCGCCAATGACCTCTCGGCGCGCGACCGCGGCCGCCGCGCCGGCGTGCCCGACGCCTCGCCGTTCAAATGGGACTGGACCAAGCACAAGACCTTCGAGGGGTCGTGCCCGCTCGGCCCGTGGATCGTGCCGGCAAGCGACATCGGCAACCCGCAAAAACTCGGGCTGAAACTGTGGGTCAACGGCGTCCTCAAGCAGGACTCCAATACCAGCGACATGATCTTCACGCTGGCCGAGCAGATCGAGCAATTGTCCGCCGGCATGACGCTTTATCCGGGCGACCTCATCCTCACCGGCACCCCGGCCGGCGTCGGTGCCGGCCGCGGCGAGTTCCTCAAGGCCGGCGACGTAGTGAAACTCTGGATCGAGAACATCGGCGAGCTCGAGAACCGGATGGCGTAACTTGTAGGGCGGGCTGAGCGAAGCGAAGCCCACGCGGTTCATCGAAGCGAATTACTGAAAACCAAACGGTCGCGCACGAAATAGAAGCCGACTGATGGGAATTAAGATGGGACGATTCGGAGAGCAGTTGATCGAAAGCACCTAAGGGCGTTAAAAAGCTCCGGAATCCGGTCGCAGCGCGCTGCGGCTTGTGCTAAATGCATGGCTCGCGCGGTCGCGCGGGGCCAGCCGCGCCAAAGGAACAAAGCAGCCGTGCCCAGGAGCCGGGTGAAACGAGGGTAGCGACGCAGATGGCGGAAAAATTCGTGGCAAAGCTTGCGGAGTTCAAGGACGGCGACCGCCGCATCGTCTTCGTCGGCGACAACGAGATCGGCGTGTTCAGGCAAGGCGGCGAATTTTACGCCTACAGCAATTTCTGCCTGCACCAGGGCGGCCCGGCCTGCGAAGGGCTGACCATCGCCAAAGTCGAAGAGCGGCTGCGGCCCGACAAGACCTCGATGGGCTTGTTCTTCTCGGAAAACGAAATGCACTTCGTCTGCCCGTGGCACGGCATGGAATACGATATGAAGACCGGCGAGTGCGTCGCCGACCGCAAGCTGAAGCTGAAAAAGTACAAGACCGTGCAAAAGGGAGAGGACCTTTATGTCGTCGCCTAAGCGCGCGGCAAAGGCCATCGCCAAATCGGCGGCAGGGATGGCGCGCAAGACCGCGCGGCGCCCGGCGACGGCTCGTGCGCCGGACAAGCCGAAGGTCGCTGTCGTCGACGGCGCCTCCGCCGACGCCGCGCGCCTTGCCGCCGTGCT
This sequence comes from Xanthobacteraceae bacterium, assembly GCA_030038995.1. Taxonomy (GTDB): domain Bacteria; phylum Pseudomonadota; class Alphaproteobacteria; order Rhizobiales; family Xanthobacteraceae; genus BOG-931. The sequence goes on along the minus strand of JASHQS010000152.1, from coordinate 1,609 downwards.
CGAGCGCGGCATCGTCGACGGCAAGCTCGATCTGGTCGCCGTCGAAGCGCTGCAAAGGCTGATCGCCGCCGCCTGCCGCGTCTACACGGCCCGCGTCGAGGCCGGCGAGCCGATCATGCCGGTGCCGAAAAATTCGATTTCAGCAACCGACGTCATGGTGACGGCGAGCGGCTTGTTGCGCGCCGCCGATCTCGCGGTTTTCGAGCTCGGCATGTGGCAGAGCTGGACCGGACGGTGAATACGAGTGTTGCTCCCGCTCATTCCCGCGAAAGCGGGAATCCAGAAGGAAGCACTGGGTCCCCGCTTTCGCGGAGACGAGCGGATCGGAACTTGGTTGGATTAAAAACGGCGCTAAGCCAGGAGAAACGCCATGGATCTCATCGCTGATCGCGGTCGCCGCGTAACGGTCGAGGAGCTCAACACCAGCCGCCTGCTGGCGCACGCGCGCAAGCAGGCCCACCAGCGCAATTTCGACGACATGGTGATCGTCGACGTCGACGCGCACCATTATGAGAACGAAAGCCAGAACGAATGGCTGCCGTTCATGGAAAACGACGTGCTGCGCCAGTTAAGTCTTTCGGCCGGCAGCAAGCGCAATCGCACCGGCATCATGCCGACCAACGTCGGCTATCAGGACATGGGCGGCCGCGTCACCCGCTATCCCATGCGCGGCTCGGAGAAGACCGATTCAGCGAATGGCGCCGAACGCGACATCCAGCTCGGCCATCGCTGGATGGACGCGATGAGCGTCGATTATTCCTGCCTGTTCCCAACCGGCATGCTCAACATCGGCATGCATCCGCAGAAGGAAATGGAGGTCGAGCTGTGCTGGGCCTATAACCGCTGGCTCACCGAAAAGGTGATGCCGGAGGCCGGCGGCCGCTTCTTTTCGATGCTGTGCCTGCCGTTTTCCGATCCGGAAGCCGCGCTGCGCCACGTCGAGACCTTCGGCGACCGCAAGCATGTCGGCGGCTTCATGGTCACCACGGTGCGCTCGCACATGGGGGTCTACGACAACGCCTACATGAAGCTGTACCGGGCGATGGAAGAGCGCGGCCTCGTTCTGTCGTTCCATTCCGGGCCGAACTGGGGCGAGCCGATCTATCGCAGCTGCAACCGCTTCATGGCGGCGCACGCGCTCGGCTTCTCCTGGTACAACGTGCTGCATTGCACGAACTGGGTGGTCAACGGCATGGGCGAGCGCTTCCCCAAGCTGCCGGTGATCTGGATCGAATCCGGGCTCGCCTGGGTGCCGTTCCTGATGCAGCGGCTCGACCACGAATACACGCTGCGGCCGTCGGAAGCACCGCTTCTGAAGAAGAAGCCGTCCGAATACATGCGCGAGATGTATTATTCGTCGCAGCCCATGGAGATCCAGGATTACGATGCGATGGAGTGCACGTTCCGCATGATGAACGCGGAGACGCAGCTCCTTTACGCCTCCGATTACCCGCACTGGGATTTCGACCTGCCGTCGACGGTCTGGGACCTGCCGTTCCTGTCGGAGAAGGCCAAGCACAATATCCTCGGCGGCACCGCGGCGCGCCTCTTCAAGCTGCCGCCGCGCAACGCGAAGCAGAAGGAAAACTTGCAGCGCTTCGGCAACCTC